>JBJYWZ010000266.1:0-4757 GCA_046259725.1 Promineifilaceae bacterium (SeqCode)
TGTCTATCTCCCAAAAATAATCCACGTCACTGTACGGCCGGATATCCAGCTTGCTCACATCAACAGGCTGCGTAACCGAAATTGTGTCCCCCGCCGGGAAAGGCACCTCGACTTCATAGACATTGCTGGACAGTTCCGGTCGAAAATAAAGTGTCAATCTTTGTACGCCGGATGCGTCATCAACCTGCAGGTTGAAGCGAAGTTCCTGTCCAAAAGAATAATCAACTGAGGATTCGGCCGCCGGCGCAGCCTCCTGCGCCGCTGCCGCAGATACTCCCGCGAACAGAACCAGGGTGAACAGGGAAAGAGCCACCGCGAATTGTTTCACGGCAGAGCGCCGCTGAAAGGCAAAACCAGACCGGGCAGCAGTCAGGGCACGTGAGCTGTACACGTCAACAATCGTAACAATGCCGGATATCGTTCGCAGGCCGGGCTACTCCTCTTCATCCCAAAAATCTTCTGTGAACAAACTGAACTGCAGATCGAGTGCGTTCCAGGTGGATTCTTCAAATACCTCGTGAATGATCTCATGCAGTTCTTCCAGTTCCGAGTCATCAACCATGGCCGTCAATAATTCACCTGCCTGCTCGCCGCCAATCTCGCCGAGCGCCGCAATGGCGGCCACGGCAACCTCTTCGCTGTCGTCATAAGCCAGCTCGGCAAGTCGAGGAATTGCCTGCGAATCGCCGATATTGCCCGCCGCGCGAACGGCCTCCAGGCGAATCTCCTCGTAGGGGCTCTCCATCTCATCCAGCAAGATGGGCAGCCAGCGCGGATCGGCGCTGCTGCCCATCGCGAACAGGGCGCTCAGCTGCAGCTCGAGATGAGGGCTTTCATAAGACTCTTCAATGGCCCTGCTTACTTCAGGCAGATTGACTGAACCAAGTGCCTCCAGCGCAACCCGGCGCAGCAGCAGGTCAGACTCGGGATCATTATAGGCGGCCAGCAGCGCCGCCGTGATATCCTCCGAGCGAATGCCCTTCAGTTCACCCCAGGCGGCCATCAACAAGTAATGGGCCAGCGCACCGGCCGCCGCGGCCTGCACTTCCGGATACACATCATTCTGCATACGATCGATGATCGGGTCCACCAGGGAAAGGTCGGTCGTATCCCAGAGACCATCAAGACTGGCGATGCGCACCTGGTAAAAGGGATCCGCCAGGCCATAGGAAAAAAGCGGTCGGAAGTCCACGATGAAGTCGTCTTCCGAAATATCCACAAGGTGCCTGATGATTTCTCGGCGGCGATCATCCGGGGCATCTGGCCATAAACGCGCGAATGCCTGTAAATCGTTTTCGCTGATATCTGACAGATGGTACAGCAGGTGGATCGGCACCTGCTCCTCATTCAGAATTTTTTCCAGGGCCTCTTCAAAGGCCATTTCCGTTTCTTCGCCTGACATAGGGTGTCCTTTTGCTGCCCCGGGCAGCTTGTGATGGGCTTTGTAGTTTTCCGGGCGAATGAGCCGTCCGCTCAATAACGCCTATTGTAATTGATTATTGGGGGGGGACAATGGGATTGACAATGTCCTGGAAGATCAGAAGCACCATCAAACCCAGCAGAATGAGCATGCCGATAACGTGTACCATACTCTCCCGCTCGGGCTCAATGCGCCGCCCGCGTACCGCCTCGATCAGGATAAAGAGGATACGCCCGCCGTCCAGTGCCGGAATGGGCAGCAAATTGGTCAACCCGAGAGCGATATTGATGATCGCCGCCATGGTCAAAATGGGGTACAGGCTTCCGCTGGATGCGGACGACTCCGCCGCCTGACCGGCGATCTGGCTGATGCCCACAACGCTGATCGGCCGTGCCTCTTGAGGCGTTATTTGCCCGTTTATCAGCATGGCCGGAAGCTGGAGCGTCAGCGTCACATTCTGCCACATAAAGTCAATCGAACTCAGGGCCGCTTCAACCGGGCCGCGGCTGACGCGTACGCCGCCTGAAGCCGGTACGCTCAGGCCCACGCCAATCGGGCCCTCGGTCTCGGGATCATACTCGCCTGTTCTGCGGGGAACCAGGGTCACGTTAATCTCCTCGCCATCCCGCAAGATGGTCAGCGCAACTTCTTTGCCCGCGTTTTCTTCAACCACCAGGCGCAGTGATCCGGTATTGTCGATTCGCACGCCGTTCGCCGCCAGGAAAACGTCCCCGGCCTGCAGCCCGGCTTCCATGGCCGGCGACCCCTCGTTGACATTGGATACTTCAATTGCCGGAGGGCCGATCATCAGGGCCAACCAGAAGATCAGCAGCGCAGCAAGAAAATTGGCCCCGGCCCCGGAAACCAGCACGAAAAGCCTGGCTCGCTTCGAGGCGGAGGCAAAACCGCCGGGCACGGAGGGATCATCTTCCCCGGCGGGCCGCACAAAGCCCCCTAAGGGTATCCAATTCAGAGAGTAAATCGTACCGGCTCGTTCGGCCAGTTTGACAGCCCTCGGAGGCAGGCCAAAACCAAATTCATCAACGCGAATCTTGGATAATTTGGCAGCCGTGAAGTGACCCAGCTCGTGGATAAGCACGACTGGCGTCAAGACGATTAAGAATCCACCGATTGCCCATAAAATTGACATAAAATGTATCCCCGCCGCCTGAGCGCGTTCCGGCCATCGCCGGACCTGACAGGCGTTTAGAATTATAGTGAGAAACGAGGGGCGATAGCAACAATCGAACGTCTGATCTAACAACGTTCTAACATGCCTCTGGGGGTTGGAATCAATAGAGAGGCCAGAACATGGGCAGGAAGATGACCAGCAGTATCCATATCAAAATAGTCAGCGGCAGCCCCACCTTGGTGTAGTCAAAGAAACGATAGTCGCCCGGTCCGTAAACCAGAACAGAGGCCTGGTGTCCAATCGGGAAGAGGAATGAGTTGGAAGCGGCAATGCCCACGCCCATGACAAAGGCATAGGGGGGCACGCCAATCTGCACCGCGGAACTGATGGCGATGGGCGCCACAAGAACGGCCGCCGCCGCGTTGGACATGAACTCGGTGATCAGCGTGGTCAGCACAAACAGCCCGATCATGATCGCCTGCGGGCCATAATCGCCGACAAGATTGATGATCACATCGGACAGGTATTCGGCCGTTCCTGTTTTAGCCATGGCGATGCTCATGGGCAGCATGCCCGCAATCAGAAACACCGACTGCCATTCGATCGAACGATACGCCTCGTCCATATTCAGGCAGCCGGTCAGAACCATCAGGATGGCCGCCAGGACGGCAGCCGCGGCAATGTGAACCGTGCCCGTGGTCACAAGGGCAATCATCAGGATGAATATGACGATCGCGAAAGGCGCCTTATTCGTTCTGCGCGTTTCGGTCGTTATCGCCGCCGTCACCGGTCCCAGGACCAGGAAATCAGGCACGCGCCGCAGTGCCTCCAGCTGCGAGCGACGGCCGTGTACCAGCAGCGTGTCTCCCAGACGAATGGGCGCATGCCGGATACGGTCGACGATCGACGACTCTTCATGCCGGATAGCCAGCACGGTCAGGTTAAAACGTTTGCGAAAATTGATCTGTTCCAGCGTCTGGCCGATAAAGTCGGCCTTCTGGCTGACCACGATCTCGCCGATAGTATACTCGGGAGACTTAAAGTCGATATCTGCCAGATTGAAATCGGGATTAATGGCCACCCCCAGCGATTCTTCGGGCGACAGAATCTTGTCCAGAGATCCTGTAACAAGCAGTAGATCGTCGCTTTGGATTTTCTCATCGCGCATGATGCCCACGCGAAGGCGATTATCCCGCACAATACCGACAATATTCAGGCCCTGTTCTTCTCCCAGGCGCGTCTCCACCAGGGAGAGGCCTATCAGCGGAGAATCGGGCAGTACTTTCACTTCCGTCAGGTAATCCCGCAGCTGGTATTCACGTACCAATTCTTCATCCTGATCCACCTTGCGATCGGGCAGCAGGTGCCGGCCGATCAACACCATGTAAGCGATGCTCGAACTCATGATGATCAGGCCCATCGGCGTGTAGTCGAAGAGGGAGAACGGTTCATATCCGGCCGCCCCCAGCGCCTGGCTGACCAGTAGATTGGGCGGCGTGCCGATCAGCGTCGTCACGCCGCCGAGCAGCGAACCAAAAGCCAGGGGAATCAACAGCTTGGAAGCCGCGATATTCACCTCACGGCCGATCGCGATCACGGCCGGCAGCAAAACGGCCGTCGCCCCGATATTATTCATGAACGCCGACATCACGCCCACCGTGACCATGATCACCATGATCAGGCGCCATTCCTGCGTGCCCGAAACCTTCATGATGCGCCGGCCCAGAAAATCGGCGATGCCCGTATACATCAGCCCGGCGCTGACGATATAAATCGCCCACACGGTGATCACGGCCGGGCTGGAAAAACCGGAAAAAGCCTCCTCAGTCGTCAGCAGGCCCGTAAAAAGCAGCGTGAGCAGCACCATCATCGAAATGACATCGACGCGAATACGCTCCGACGCAAAAAGAACGATGGCCACGCCGAGGATCAGCAGGACGAGTGCTATCTCACTGGTCATAGCGCTTCAACGAGATTTTGGAGATGATAGGTGCTGTGCGGCTTCAGGATCTTTGCAAATTGAAACATCGATGTCAAAGCGAAGCAGTTAAAACAGTCAGTTGCTGCAAATACCGTTCAAACCGTGCTGGGGTGGGACAAAACCGTCAGTTCTGCCACAAAATCCCGGCCCTGCACGGTCTTCACCATACCCGAGGCGCAGAATTGTACATGGATTACCTCAATTTTCCCATTATTCGCCCGTCC
>JBJYWZ010000267.1:0-23358 GCA_046259725.1 Promineifilaceae bacterium (SeqCode)
GGAACAGGTATGAGATATAAGCGGCATTGATCTGGGCCATAAAATCGTCGGTCATAATGCCATTGAGGAAAAACCATGCCTCATCTGGAAACGTTGTGTAATTGCCATTGTGATCTGGCCGCTGCAAGATAACAGTTGGCTGCCAGAAAAAATAGTTGGCAAGAGGCGGGCTGAACGGCGGCGGTGTGCGCGGGATCGAGGGCACGGTAACGTTGACCAGGTAACTGATCGCGCGCCCCAGGCGCCATAAATCAAAAATCTTGAATTCGGAATAACGTCTATAGGGTGGGATCCATGTCCAGGGCAGTCCCAGAACTGATGACACCCACAACGGCGGCCGTATACTAATCGCGTCTCCGGCAATGTGCAGAAGATCCATGATGCTCGCTCTGGGCTGATACCCGGCTTCTGTATGACCTGCGCTGGCTGGGTCTCCTTCTGCCGGGATCAGTTCCAGCTCGTTACCGTTACCAACGGGCGCCAAACCGGCCGCGCCACGCTCGGCCGCATGTCCATTTGAACTATTCCTTTTTGTCATCTTTGCCTCCAGATGAATCAACTAACGGCAGGAATGCCGTTGCTATCCACGTTGTCGCCGGCTAAAGCGGCGGAATGTCCGCCCACGTCGCCGGGCGCGACCACTTATCTCCTTTTTGTCCCGGGCCCGACGGTCCTTCCGTATTGGGCAGCACCCTGCCCAACCAGCTCGTGATCAGCGCTCCCCACGGCCCGGAAAAACGCCTGTTCCAGGGCCTGTAGCTCAATGAAACCGGTTCGCCCCATGCCTGATCAGTTCCCGGTCCGATGGCGATGTCGTCCCCTTTGGCGCGGTCGATGTACAGGAAGAAACGGTGCTTGCCTTTTGTGATGTAGCTGGCATGGGAGCCGCAGCCGACGTAAACAACGGGATGCGTTCCCTCTACCGTTTCCACATCCGCCCAGACGGCCGTCGACGGACCATACAGCGGACCAACAGCGACGTGCCTCGAATAAGCCACATGCCGCGGCTGTTCCTGTTGGTCCAGGAAGACATAAATCACTTCCCAGTCGCCCTCATGATCATTATGCCCGCCATGGCTTGCCCAATCGTTATACGCGTATAAGAACCAATACTGCAGCACTATATAGCCGCGATCGTGACTGACGTGAAAATGGTAGACAGGTGGAAAGCGCGTCCAGTCCCGGAAAGGCTCGTATTTCTCAATCGCTCGCGCGCGGATCACTGCCGGCAGCGCGGCCAGAGCCGGGAACTGCACCCACTCCAGGTCCAGAGCCGCGGATTCAAGTGCGCCCCCCGGCGCAGCCGTCTCCCCGGCCTCATCGCTGAACCAGCCGCTGACCTCCTCCGGTATCACAGGCTGGCGTTCAATCCCCGTTTCCCCATCGAGCGCCTGTTCCAACTGCGCGGCCTGTCCCGAATCAAGCAGCATTCGCGGCATAATTTGACGTTCACCACGCATCCCTTCCAGCGCTATCTCATCGCCAGGCGGAGCCTGGGCCAGCTCCAGGCCGTGGTCGGCCATCTGCAAGACGGCGCCCGATTCCAAAGCAATCTCGCCGCCAAGGTCACCTGCGGCGAAGACGAGATAGCATTCTTCTGGTTGGGGTACGGTGATCAAGTCGGAGAACAGGGTGCTGCCCGGCTCCTTTTCCCAGCCCACAAATCTGCGCCGCAGTCCGCAGGCGTGCACATAATCCCTTGCGGATATTGGGAAAAACAGTTCCGGCTCTCCCTCTCCATCCGTACTGAAACGCAGCACCGGTTCATACTTTCTAATCAACTCACGAGGACTGGTCATAATAGCAGGTCTCCTCAAACGACGGTACGCGGCATGCCACAACCTCGATCCGGCGCGCTGAAGGGCCGCGCTGCACTGCTTCATTCATGGCAGAGTATAACTGGCTGCCTCCCTTGTTAATGAATACGGCCGGACGGTAATTGTGGCGATGGAATAATATCTAAAGACATTATAGCAGATAAACGTGGACAACAGGCGATCGAGTCGTATTTATTTGAACGCTCAGATTCTTCCAACCGATCGCCCTGACAACCAGGCCATGTGTTTGCAAATGTCGTTGACTCAGCGCGCTTTCTCAGTCACAATGGTGAGCGGTTCCAAATCAAATTAATGTCCACAGTCCGGAGACTTAACGCGTTCCGGCAGTTCATTCAATTGCTTCAAACAAAATCGTGAAGGTATTAGTTATGCGTAAAGTGGCAAGTTATCTTAGAGTTGGCCTTTATACGACGATCAACGTGCTTCTCTATACCTTGACGCTGCACCGATTTCTTTGGTTGGAAGGCCGCGTTAGTGGCGGCTATTTCAGCAACTGGATCAAGCTCTTTCGCTATCGGCCGCGCCGCTTCGCTCAACCGCAAACAGAAGCCGAGATCGTTGAAATCGTTAAGAACAGCAGCCGCCTGCGCGTCTTTGGCGCCGGCCACTCATTCAACAACGGCGTGATTGGCGAAACCCTGGTCTCGCTGGATCGCTACCGCGGCGTGATTTGGGCAGATCTCGCCAACAAACAACTCGCTGTCCGCGGTGGCACGCGCGTGCGCGACATCGCCAGAGAACTTCGAGATCGCGGTCTGGCGCTTGCAGCGCAGCCCTCTCATGATGCCCAGAGCATTGGCGGCATTCTTTCAACAGACGTCCATGGCACAGGGCGCGATTGGGGCTTTGTGCACGAATCAGTCGTCAGCCTCAAACTGGTAGATGGCCGTGGGCAGATTCACCAATGCTTTCCTGGCGACGATCTCTTCAAAGCCGCCGTCGGCGGCGTTGGCGCCGTAGGCATCATCATCGAAGTCGTCGTGCAGGGGGTTGAACGCTTTAACGTGCACCAGGAAGTGGAGCTTTCCAACCTCGACGATGTAGAGCGCAATCTGGATCGCTTACTGGCCGAAAACGAGCACTTCAGCATCTATGCCTTCCCCTTCACCAACAGATGCCAGATCAACACCTGGAACCACAGCAGCAAACCGCAGTCGGCCCTGGGCGCGCTCCGCGAACACATCAGCATTTCCCTTGACGCCCTGACATCCACATGGATAGCCAACCTGTTAGCCTACAGCGGGCTGCTGCGCCGCTTTTCAAAAGGACTGCATGGCCTCAAGTGGGGCAGCGACCTGGTCCTGGAAAGCAGCCAGGGATTCAACCGTACCATGTATCCGCTGCATCAGGAGCTGGAGTTTGCCATCCCCTATGAGCAAACCTTTACTGTTCTGCGCGCTTATTTGAATCTTTATGAAAAGCTGCAACCGCATGGGCTGCCCTACGGGGCCGTGGAGGTGCGCTTCACGCCGGCAGGGCGTGATGGCAGCCTGATCGGCCCGGGGCGCGAGCGGCAAAGCGCCTGGATCGATGTACTGCACAATGATTCAATGGGTGAAGAACTCTTTTTTTCGCTCAGCGAAGCGTTGATGATGGCCCTCGGCGGCCGTCCTCACCTGGGCAAATGGAATAAGCGCGTCAACCGCCGCTATCTGGCAAGCGTCCATGGGCAGTCGTTCGCGCGCTTCCGCGAACTCGTAAAAAAACACGACCCGGCGGGCAAATTCGTCAACGAATATACCCGCCGGCTGTTCGAACCTGATGCCGTCCTCTAAAGAACCCGCCCCTGGATCATTCTATCCAATCTGTGTCTAGATAATCGGCCGGCGTGCTCTCGGTTTCCGCAGAAGTGAGCTCCTCGGGAACCGCGAAAAGCTTCTCCATTTCCAGCATGTCGTCCACGCCCTTCATACCTTCCAGCGTGTCAAAGAAATCGTCCGCCTGCCGTGCTTCGCGGATAGCTTTTATGCGCTCCTGCGCCTGCTGCAGGATCGCCGTGCGATCGGCCCAGCTCAGGTCTTCGCTGGACATGATCGCCCCGCTGAAAATGAGATAGGCGTCCTTCACCGCCTGGATGTCCTGCGCTTCGCTGGTTTTTTTCATCAGGTCCTGCCACATACGGCCGTAACCCAATCCCTGCCAGTCGGAACGATGATTGTTGGCCTCAATCGCCAGGACAATATAATCGTGGTCGGTATATATGGACCCGTCAGCTCTGCGCAGTTCGCCGTCGAAAGTTAATTCGTCTTGCGGCACCTCTTTATCTTCGGCAGCAATCATCACCAGATACCCGGGCACCAACCACTCATTCTGCTTCAGCTCTTTGTCGAGGCCAAGCTTTAAGTCCATACCGTCGCTGTTGACCAGGCTTTCAACCGAACCCTTAATGGTATTGGCGACGGAGATAGCTGTTGCCAGGCCGGCATTGAGCGTCAGCTTGCTGACCCCTTCCGCGAGCTGGATAAATCGTTTGGCCCAATCATCAGCCGGAGCGGCATAAAGGCCAAACACGAGCCCCAGATCACCCCCACGATAGAGCACAGGGCCGAGCACCGTCTGGTCAAGCACAACGATATCGTCCAGTTCCGATTTATCTTCGCTGCCCGCAGTCTCCGGTCGCACAATAAAATTCGTTTCTACGGGACCGTCCAGTCCGTTGAAGCGCGCATTGATGTGGAAAATAGGATACTTCGTCTGGAACAAGACGCGCCTATCCTTGAGAAACATGCGCGCCAGGCGCAGGCGAAGATAAGTTTCTTCAACCGCCAGTTCGGGCGGCTGGGCCCGCTGATCGGGATAGAGATAAGGGCGCAGTACCTTACTCTGATCGCGCAGTGCCTTGTTGAATAACTTGCGGAAATCAATTGCCATTATTACCTCCACTACTTGTATTATTACTGTTGTTCAATTCGCCCCAGTACAAACCGCGTGACATCGCCGGCGGCCATCCTTACTTCAGGATGGTCGAACAACTCCAGCACTGCCTTTGCCGCCTCGGGCACCATCTCTATAATGATCTGCAGCAGCGTCGCGATCTGCGGGTCGCTCGCCCCTGGGCCTTTTTCCACTTCAACCTGCAGCGCCTGCACGTTCTCGATTGCCGGGTTAATTTGATCCAGAGGCGCGCCGCCGAAAACTGCGCGCAGAAGCGGCGTAAATAACTGCGTGATATTACCTGCAGCCATATTGGCACTGGTGCGGGTGACAACGGCCGAGGCGCCGCCGCCAATGGCCACACCTTCCGATCCGCTGATAGCCCCGACACTGATATAGTCGCCGGACACGTTCAGGTTCAACGGCACGGCCGCATAAGCCGCCGCGCGCCAAAGGGTAGCAAGCTGCGGATCAACCCCCTCACCCAGCTCTGGTGGTTCGATCTTGGCAAACAGGCGGATTGTGCTGACGACGTCGCTGAGTGCTTCGTCTTTAAAAAGCCTGACCTGCACCGGCGCGCGGTTGGTAGCGCGCAGCGGCGTCAGGTAAAAGACTTCATAGTCGCCGTCGCTGTCCGCATGGATCTTAACTCGCTTAACCGGTTCTTCGATCTCGAAATCCTTCTGCGCCGCCTCTACGGCAAAATACACAGTCAGCGGCTTATCCGCTGCTTCGAAAACGAGCTCCGCGCCGCGCTCTTCGACATCGTCCTTTTCGATGATCTCACCGGCCGCCGTCTCCTTTGGCAAAAAAGCGCGCAGGCCTTCGCTGCCTGCGCGCGGCAGCATCACCAAGAGCTCCGTCGTTTGCTGTACCTGTACGGATGCCGGCATGGCCGCTTCAAGGCGCCGCGCCTGCCTCAGCGCACTTTCTTCCGCTCCAGTCTCCTTCAGAAGACTCTCTCGATCGATACCTTTAGCGCCATCTTCTGCCGCCGCTTCAGGCGGTCGCGGTTCGCCAATCGATTCAAATACATCTTCCCCCGCAGCTTCAACTGCTTCCTCGGCAAACTCATCTGCTTCCTCAGCAGGCTTATCGTCTCTGTCAGCCGGCTCACCTGCTTCCCGAGCAGGCTCCATCGACTCGAAAACGTCATCCGCACCCGTATCCTCGGCCGCCGCCACTTCTTCCGTTTCAACAGGCGCGGCCATTTGCGGCATTGATTCAAAACCTTCAAAAATCTCTTTAAGATCCATCGACGCTTCGCTCGAAGAACCTCCGGGCGCACCTGGACTGTCAATGCCCTTCGCCCCTTGTGGGGGCGGTCCTTCCATGCGCGGACGGCCGAACCGGCTGTAGAAGAGTTCCTTGCCGGCAGGCGATAAGAGGGAATCGTAGTCCGGCTTGTATTCGGCCATCAGGATCAGGAGGAAATCGTCGCGCCGCAGGGCTCGATCCAGTTCGGGAATCATCAGCGCCAAACCGAGAAGGACGAGCCGGCCGTCAAGCGGCCGTTCCTCATCCTCATAGAGCACACTGACGTCACTCAGCCAATCATCTACGGATCGCATTTCCGCGCCCGCCTGGCGGGCCAGGATCATGGTTTCAGCGAGGCCCCGGGCGTATTCAGGATGTTTGCCCAGCAGGTAGCCGGTAAGGTCAACGGCCGTTACCAATTCATCGCCCAGATCGTTGCGCATCGCCTGCACAGATGAGCTGCAAACAAATCCCGGTTCTTCGTTAATTAACGCCATGATTACTCATTGTCACTCAGACTGAAGCGGTAGATCTGGTTGCCTTTTACGCCTCTTCCACCGGCAAAGAAATTGCGCAAATGAAAGCGGATAGCGCCAGGCATTTTCCGTTCACGTCCGTTCTCGTCCGCCTCCTTTGCCCAAGAAATTGGCAGCTGCATAAAAGAGAACAGTTTCCAGCCATGAACTGAAAGAGCATTATCCACCCGTCGCCTTGGCGATGGTTGCTGCGACCGCGGCGATGTTACCGGCAAGGTCAACGATTTGCGGTAAATTATCTTTAAAAGACTGCGCCGCCTGCCGCAGCATGCCGCCTATCGTCTGCACCATCGCCGGATCGGGATTTTCGGCTGAAGTGTTTGTAATCAGCATCTGTGTCGTCTGTGCCACATTACTGGCCGCCGTCTGCTGGCTGGCCGGCGCCTGATTCAAAAGCGCTTCCAATTGCGCCACGAGCTGGTTTAGCTGCTCTTTCTCTGAACTGCCTGCATCAGGCATGGACTGGATGGTAACAGTTGCCGACGCGCCACGGCCGATAGCGATGCCGCTGGATCCACTGATATTGCCAACCGAGATCTTGTCACCGCCGACCTTATCACCTGAAACAACATCGCCCACATGCCCGATGTCACGCCCGGCAACAGGACCCTCTATATGAACATCCCCCGAACCAAAGTTTATGCCTCCCTCGCTGATATTCACGTCCCTTCCGGCGATATTGCTGTCCGAAATGGTGTCTGCCTGCACGGAGACGCCGGCTTCAGGCAGCGGGGCCAGCGGGTCGGGCGGCACCTCGCCGATCCCTTTGGCCACTCCTTTGCCGCCGATTAGCTGCGCTACCGGGAAAACGCCGCTGGTGCGCATCACGGGTGTCTGGTCGCGCCCTTCCCTGGCCGCAGATTTTTTGACCTCGTGCGTCACCCAGCTCATGACATCGGTGACGTAAACCACGGTGGCGTCGTCGGCATGGGGCGCGTGGCCGGTTAGCGCTTCAATCAGGTGATAAGTAAAAAGACTCATCGCTCCATCCTTACGGATATACGAGGATTGCGAGCCAGTGGAAGAGTTGAGAATGGCCCGCCCCTCACCATCCAGCAGGTCGCTGACATCCTTGCTGGCGCCCGGTTCGGCCGTATATTCGGGCACGTCCTTCGTCTCCGGCAGCTCGATCGGGAAAGCGCCGGCCTCGATATTAGGCGCCCTGGTCGCTTCCACGTCGATATCCTTGACGTCCATGCCCGCGGCGTGGCAGCAGTCCAGGATAACCAGCAGCCGCTGCGCATCGATGGCGCTGATTTCGGCCGTTAATTCCTCCGCCTTGATCGCATCGGCGCGCAAACGGCCGATGGAGCGGATATCGTAGGGAATCAGATAATATTGGCCGGCGTCTTTGTCCTCCATGCCGTGTCCGGAGTAGTAGACGACGGCCGTGGCATTCTTATCCTTTTCCGCCTGCTCCTGCAGCCAGAAAAGGCTGTCGAGAATATTTTTCCTGGTTGACTCGCTGCCCTTGACAAACCTGACGTGCTCTTCTTTGTAGGCGCATCGTTCGGGGTGAATGAGCACATCATAGACGGCCTGTACATCTTTGGCCACGGTGGGTAGGGCGAATCGCTCAATCTGGTTATCATCAACGCCAATCACGACCGCGTACCCGTTCGCAAAAACATCGCTCATTATTATCCTCCGTAAAATGCTGATCTTATCATACCAGGTAACGTGAGATATTGGCTCATTCAGGCTGCCCGTCTACTCAATATCCACAAAACCAATGCCATCCGTACTGCCCGTCTGTGATTCGTAATCAAAGGCCACTTGCTCAGGATCAATGAGCATGCCAAATTCCAGGTCCTTGGCGAAGTCAGTCGTGTCATGTGGCAGGTTCGGATTCATTTGTGCGTTGCTCTGCCCGTGCCGCGGGATGAGCAGCGTTTCGCCCAGCCACAATCCTTCACGGCCCAGGTCGTTATAAATTTGTATCGCGTGCCAGCGCTGCTGTTCGCCGTAAAAACGCCCCGCCACGCCGGCAAGCGTGTCTCCGGCCTTTACGACATATTCGTCATACTCCAGTCCCCAATCACCCAGATTGTCGAGCCACAATTTCAGCTCTGCTTCGTTGTCAAAATCCGGAGCTTCCGCCCAGCGGTAAGCCGCCAGGGCGCGAATTCGCCGCTCGATATCTTCCATATGCTTCGCCGGCTGTGTGGGCGCCACCGGGGTGGGCATGGGCGGCAACACCGGTTCCGACGGCTTGGGCTGCGGCTGCGGTATCGGCTGCGGCGCTATCTCCACACCCGCGATGGTGCAGGCCCAGTTGGGGTTTTCGTCGGCCGCAAAACCGCCCCAACCGGCGGCGAAATCGGCGTTTGAAAATCCAAGATTGGCCCCGATCTCACGCGGCTTCCACAAACCGAAGAGCGGATCGTGAAAGTAGACATGATCGTCATCATAGCCTGTGACGACCACGAAATGTCCGCGCTCGAACAGGTTGCCCGTGATCGGTTTCCAGGGCGCGTAATTAACCAGGGCGATCATGGCATTGCCGGTATCAACGTTGGCGCGCAGGTTGCTGAACGCCTCATCCTGGTCGGCATAGCGCCGGTACATCAACGGTACGTTTTCTGCGCTGCTGGCGCTCATCATCTCGCTAAAACTGGTAAAATCAAACTCTCCCTTGTCCGGAATATGCTCATAAACCCCATCAGGCGTGATAGGAACGCCGCGATAATTAAGAATCATCGCCAGGCAGGTAGGACCGCAGTCGGCATTATGATCGGCCGCATCACTGTCCCACTGGGAACGGTAGGGAATATCTAGCTTGACCACTATTCATCTCCTTGTATATCTTGCATCCTGCATCATGCTGCTAAACTATTTGTTGTAAATAAGCATCCGCAATGCCGTTGCGATACCAGCCTTCATGATTATGATCGCTGTTCGGATCCCACTCGGCCGCGTACCAGAAAACACCTTCAACGCCGCGCGTCTGCGATAATAGCTGGTGCAGGCGATGCGCCACCTGCGCCTTCTGCCAGGCATTTTCGCCCCGATTAACCGAGGCTTCGCTGATAAACACCGGGATTTGCAGCCGGAAGCGGCGCTGCAGCATCTTCACCTGGCCGGCAATATCATTCGCCGCCGCTTCGACATCCACATTATTGCCCGTATAAGCATGCATACACCAGCCGTCCACCAGGCCGTTGACATGGGCCCACATCCTTTCCCGCCAGTGCCAGGGAGCAAAAGCCTCGTTGGAACTCATTGGCGTGGTGTAGAGATGGATGCCAGGAAAGTCGGCGCGCGCCCGCTGCAGGCAGATCTTAAGGAAGTCGCCGAACTCATCGGCCGACTTCCAGGCGATGCCGAACCCTTCTTCAATGCCCGCGATCTTGGCGTCGAACTGCGGCTCGTTAAAGAATACGAAGCGGCGATACCCTCTATCCCAGAATGGACGCAGCTCGCTGTCACGGATTTCTGCATAAGCTTCTTCGGCCGATATAGGACGCGGCGCCCAATAGAGGCGTACCGCGTTGCGCGAGATATCGCCAAAGCCGCTGTTGTCCTTGTTGCCCCCCACCGACCAGTAAAATACAGGCATGTTGAGCCGCGTCATCATTTTCTTAAAGCCGCCGTCTCCCCACATCCAGTCGCTGGCCGGGCCGTGAATGCCGGTGAAGAATGTGACCTGCGGCCCCTGGTAGCTGTAGGCGCCCGAATCCATCGGCGGCGGCGGTGCCAGGCCGTCGGGCTGGCGCACGACAATGCGCATCCAGCGCGTCCCGCCAAACGGCTCCCCGGCCTCATCCGTAAGCTGCCACTGGAAGGCGTAAATGCCGGGCTCTTCCGGCGCGCCGAAGTTGAGCGGGATCAGGATGGTTTCGCCGGGCGAAACCGCTTCTTTTCCGATCAGGTCGCCCAATCGCTGCGTTTCCGGCAGACCCATCGGGCTGCTCGCTGCGTCGTTCGTATCGGCCGTCTTTTGCGGCGTATACTTGATCTGAAAGTTCCCCGACCACGGGTCGACGCCGCTGTTTCTTATCGTCCACGTCCCCCTAAACTTCTGACCGCCGGGCATATTGTTATAGGCCGTGAAGCTGTTCTCAAAACCGAGCATATCATAGCTCAGTTCGCCCACTCCCTTTTCCAGCGGCACGATGACGGTTGCTCGCAGCTCCAGCACCGGGCCAAAGCGCTCGCCGGACCCCGTTTGCATCTGCCAGCCCGTCCAATACGTGTCCGGCTTGCCGGGAGCGGTAAAACGAAAGGTCAGGAACGCTGTATCGCCGGGGACGACCGCTCCGCCCTCTCCAAGCTCGGTTAGTGCGAATGAATCGCTGCTCGCCAGATTGGTGTGGGGAAAATCGGCCGTTTCAGGGTATTCCTCGTCGGTATAAACCAGCGAAACAGCGCCATCCCAGGCCCTGTCGCCGTTGTTCTCTACAATCCAGGTCACACTAAAGGGTATCCCCGGTTCCAACTGGTCCAGGTCGACGGCCGTGGACATCTCCTGCAGCGCCGCCCCGTACATGATTGCTTCTGACATAGTCACCTCCAACAGCCTGCGCCTATTCCACTCATTGTTTTGAACTCACCCACCGGTCACACGCGGCATCTGGTAGACAAGCGCAGACTTAATGGCTTGCAGCAAATTTTCTTCCGCCGTGCGCGACGGGTGAGCATTGCCGTACAGCGTCATCAGCGACAGCGGCTGGCTGGCCACACGGTCATGGGCCACAAAGGGATCGAGGATATCATAATCATCGCCGGCCGGCGTGCGCTGCAAGAGGATGACCCAGTGCTGGTCGATCACGGCGTTATTGCGATCGTGATCCACCTGGGCCAGGACGACATCGCCTACAGCAAGCGCGTCATCGATACGCTTCAATGGATCAATACCGCGCGGCGGCTCCGTCCATGGTATTTCTGGTACATCCAACGAGCGCATGTTGCTCAATCTTCTTATGCCGGGCAGCACCTGTTCCGGCGCCGCAAACTGCACGACCGATCCATCAAACCCCACGCTTGGGTCGAGACTTTTCAGACGGTTGTTCAACTCCAGCGGTGTATGCGGCCTGCCATAGGCCGAAAGCATCATGGCCATGCAGGTCATCAGGCAGCCCCAGGAACCAATCGTCTGCATGCCGTTGCCCAGCGGTTCGTGCCGCCAGGCCGGATCGATTTGCGAATACCAACCGGCCGGATTATTGAAACGGCCGTAAGCCGTGATCGCGTCCGAAGACAGCGACACGATCTGCGCCCACAGCGGCTGGCCGAAATAATTGCCGTAATCATCCTGCAGGCGCCAGGTGCTGCGGAATTCTGTGGGTCGCGGACCGGCAGTCGGCGGCGCGGTCATAGGCACCGTAAGAATCACTTCTTCATCCGGCGCAGCATCGGGCACGCGGTGCGCCACAATGCCCCGGGCCATCTGCCTGTCCCCATCGACGTAAACAAGGCGGAAACCTTCGCCCCAATGGCGGCTGCCCGTATTGCGTACCAGCCACTGCTTATCAAAGCCATCTCCTTCCGTAAAGCGTGTGCCGTCAGGCACGGTCTTGTCGTCAATAAAGACCATCTCAGGCCTGCGCGCGCGTGTTCCTGCCGTGAGTGCAGGCACAACCGTGATCTTCGCGAAGAGAAAACTCATGACGTTTCCATCCGGATCGCGCAGTTCCCAGCGGCTGCTGTACTCACGGCCGAACTTCTCCGGCGCAGTCAATGTCAGTTCGACGACCGTTTCCCCGTCCGGATCAAGCGGCATCGGCGAGGCCACGTCGGCCAGGTCATAGCTCGTTTCACTGCACATGGGATCGTTATTGGCGCTGGCTTCATCAGGCGCATACACCAGGCGGCAGCCTGCTCCCCAGCTCTTCATACCCACATTGCGGAAGGTCCACTTACTGCTGAACTGCGTCCCCGCCGGAACCGCATTATGATTGCTGAGTGACGAATCATAGCTCACGTACTGCGCATCATAATCCTTAACTAGCGTCTCCAGGTCTTTTGCCTGCGTGGGCCGGTTGAGCGAAACCATTATCTGGAAAGCGTCGCCAATCTTGTCCTTCATCTGCCCGCCGCTGTCGACGATGCCCGCCTTTTCGCTGACATCATGCCAGGCAAACCACATGAAAACCGGCACCGTCTCCGCCTGATTATCGGCGATCTCGCGGACCATATCCTCCATGTACCGGGCGATATCGCCATAGAATTTGGGGTC
The DNA here is from genome assembly GCA_046259725.1 of Promineifilaceae bacterium (SeqCode). GTDB lineage: Bacteria > Chloroflexota > Anaerolineae > Promineifilales > Promineifilaceae > JAACFF01. The sequence goes on from JBJYWZ010000267.1 coordinate 12,684, forward strand.
GATATCATTCTGGTGGCCCGGTACGCCGACTTCAGTGATCCACAGCTTGTGATTGGGGAAAGCCCTGTGAAAAATCCTGATCGCTTCTTGCAGCGTACCGAACTTCTGGCCATAGTCAAAGGGGGCGAAGTGAGCCCAACGGCCGTAGGGATGGAAAGTGATGGCGTCGACGGGAATTGGCTTACCCAGGGTCTGCTCGACGATCTTCAGATAGTTCACTGCATTGTCTGGCCCCGTCTTCATGCCGCCGAGAACGATCGTCGCCGCCGGATCGACAGCGCGTATGGCCGCCGCGGCCCGATCGACCAGCAGTGCATACTTCTCCGGGGGAATCCCAATGGCCGAAGGGTTGTGGAACGGCGCGTCCGCTTCGAATCCGCTGTCCGTCTCATTAAAGATCTGGTAAGCAACCATATCGCGGAAAGGAGCGCAGGCACGGGCTACGCGGGCGCAGGCATCGGCATAGAGACCTGCATACGTCTCCCAATCGCCATCGTTCCAGGGACCGTTCCCCCATTCCGTATCCTGGTGCAGCACCAGGAGCGACTTGATACCCTGGTGCGCGTACTGCTGCATGATATTCTGGTAATGGGCCGTAAACGCTTCCTGCGGAGACCGCTCTTTGCGGCTGGCCCAATAAACATAGCGCACCCAGCTCAGACCGTGCATCCGTTCGGCATCCGGCGCGTGACCGTCATTAATGTTGACATTCATGCCGAATTCCGCCTGGCCTGGTGTCGTAGAGTCGACTGGCTGGGACCCCACGCCGGCTACACCGACGCCCATCCAGCGCAGGCCGCCGAACGGGTCGCCCTGCGGCGTCTCGAGCTGCCAGTTAAAGGCGTATTGGCCCGGCTCCTGCGGTGCAACGAAATTCAAGGCAATCTCGATCGTTTCCCCTGGCAGGACAGACACACTGCCGGTTAATTCCTGCAATGTGGCGCTTTCCGGAGCGCCCATTGCGGAAAGAACGCGCCCCTCTGTTTCCGGCCGGTGGCTGTTGACGAAGACCAGGCGCGTATCACCTGGCCAGGCGCTTCGGCCGCTGTTGCGCAGCAGCCACGTGCCGCTGAACTGGCGGCCCGGCTGCAGATTATCAAAGTCGGCGGCGCTGTTATTGAAGCTTATCAGGTCATAGTTCAAATCACCGGCGACCTGAGCAGTCGCCCAGCGAATGGGGCCAAAGCGACGGCCGTCCGGTGTTTGCATCTGCCAGTTGGTGCTAAACGTGCCTGCGCTCAACGGTAAGGTCAGATCCAACGTCAGGCTGGCACTGTCGCCTGGTTTCACGGGATCGGTTGCGCCGATCTCGCTGATGGCGAAATCACGTCTGGAGGCCAGCGGCAGGTTCTGCTGCCCGGCCGTTTGCGGGCTCGCTTCCTCGCTGAAAACAAAACTGTAGCCGCCGTTCCACGTCGTTTGCCCGCTGTTCTTAAAACGCCAGGTGGCCTGGTAAGTGGTTCCCGGTGGGTGGCTGGCACTAACCAGGTCAATACTGGCATCAAAGCCGGCCGGCTCCGCGGCATCGCCTGCCGCCGAGACGACGATGGGCGTGCCGGCTGTCGCGGCGGCAGCCGTGGCCGCGGGAGCGGGATTGGCTTCCTCGACCTTGAGCGTGGTCGTTGTCACATACTCGGTCAGCCACTTGCTGTTATTGTTGAGCTTATTACGCAGCGTGCCCCACATACCCGCGCCGGAATGGGTAGTGTAAATCGTGCGGCCGACCACCTCCGGCCACTGCGCATCCATCAACGCCGCTTCATGCACCTCCCGTCGGAACTGCTCATCGCCCGGAATATCGTTATGGCTCCAGGCGAACTCGCTGATAAAGGTGCGCGGCCGGCGAATGCCCAGCTCATCACAGATGCCGAAAACACGCTGCGAAGAGTTAATCAAATCGGGCACAAACTGTGACAATCCGTCCGTCTCGAAATCCAGTCCTGGTTTATAGCCGCCCAGTTTGGCCTCGTGCAGCGTCCACAGGCAGCGATCCCAGTTTGCCTCAATCAGGCGCAGCAGCGGTACAAAATAATCGCGCACCTGCTGCACCGAGGGCGTGCCCGCATTAAAGCCGGCCAGTGCCGGATTCCAGCCTTCGGCCAGCATGATATTGGCAATGTCCACACAAAATTCCGCCACCCAGCCTGCCTGTTCCGGCTTCTCGGGCACGACGCCCGGCTCGTTCGTCGGCTCAACGTAGATCAGGTCCTTGTATGGCAGGAGCTCTGGCGGCATCTTCTTCATGATTTCATGCCACAGCTTCTCCGCCGCCGCCTCAGGCGTCAGATTCAGATCGGGGTGATCGTCGGCGAGATCGCCCGGCGCGGTCTGGCGGAAAATGATGATGTGCGGGACGTTGCTTTCCCTGGCCAGTTTGGCCGCCTCGAATGCCCAACCGCCCCCGTCCAGCGCCTTGACACAGGTCGCTTTGCCCTGCGCCGTGAGCAGCCGCAGGCGCTCGCCGCAGCCGTTGCTGGGTCCATGAAAATCGATCACGGGATAGGTTGTTATGGTCACGATTCACCTCCTCATCGTGGGCACGAACGCCTGAGGCAGCGCCGCAGAATAGTTGATAAGCAGTCTTGTTTCCGGCCCTCCGGCCGGAAACACCTCCATGAAACAATGGTGCGGAAAAACGAAGAACGATGCGCAATATCCACTGGCTAAGCGATCAGACCGGCAAATACATCATACAACATAATAAATCCCGTGCGTGAAATTGTCAATAGCCCATTAGACTCCTTAAGCCCTCCCTCATTACAAGCAATTGATGCCGCCATTTTACATGCGGGGCGGCGAAACGCTGTTTGTGATTGCGCCGCCCGATTATCTTCTGTGTTTGCACCAAAATCGCATCCTTAATTCTCCAGAATCTAAACAGTCATCGGCATCAATACGCACGCCAGGACAGCTGCGCCGTCGCCCAAATCGACTTTGATAACGATTGCCGCTACCGGCAGAGATAAAGTAGGAACCAGTGGGGCAAAGAAGCGGGAAACTCTTGAGATCCAGAACTTCCAATTGTACCTCCTTCGCAGATGCCTCCTTCGGAGCATACAGGCTCAGAACTTGTATGTCTTGTTGTATAAATTCTGATCGTGGCTGACTATATATCATCATTACCGGCATCAATGATTGACGGCACCAATAATCCTACGAATACCAGCCACAGGGCAAATGGCTGTTTTAAGAACACCTGACTGCCGCCAGGCGGCATATAACAGCGTGAGAGCCAGGTCGGAAACAAGGAAAAAAGTGCGATGGTCATAACTTTACAGATCGGCCGTGGCCATATTAACAACTTTCGCAGCAAGCCCTAATCCCAGCGCACCTCCCGCCAATAAGTTGTTGATAACGGCTTCTCGATCCACCTCGCCTTCCGTGAAAAAAGCCAACCTCTTATACGGCTGATTGCCCGCCGGCGGTGGCACATCTTTAAAAGAATCGGACCGCCCATACAGCGATTGATCTCTCCCCGCATCACGAACGGTGACAATTTCGTCGCCGGAAATAATTCCAACTTCTAATTGTTGCCTGAACTCATTAATGCAGATTCATGAAAAAGTTAAAGGCCATGAATCGCCACAATAAATTCAGGTCACATAATCGCGGCGAAACAACCGGGCAGAACCAGATATTTGTTCAGTCGTTCAGTCAGGCTGAACCGGGTCTATTGCTCAGGGATTTTGACCTGGTGGCTGTGGTGCGATGGAATGCCATTTCTGCATTGGCACGAGATCGTAATTTCCTGGCTGCAATGCATCCTCCTGACGCCGAAAAGAGATCTACAAATGTATACCAACTGTGTTATCATACGAAATAATAAATTACTCGCGCATAGTCGTCAAGTTTGTTCTGTATTTCACAATCCCACGTCAGCGGTGATTCAATTCTGCTAACCCCGAATGGCTCCCCCCGGTAAGTCTGGCGGCTATTCATCCCACCCGGTTCGATTCAAAAAACCTCTGAGCTCATCGCACCCGCGGCGGATATGGATCGGCGGGAGGAGAACCGGAGTCTTGTGGCGGCGGATACGGAGGCTGACGATTCTCTTCTTCCGCCGGCGGGTCCTTTACTGCCGGGCCCACGTAGCATTCGTCGCGGATCGTCCGCGTGGCCTTCACGTTGTGCCGGTCCCCGTTGTCGAGGGTCACATTGAATCTGGCCGTGACCTCACCCCCAAAACCGTATGGCAGGTCAAACCCCCGCGAGCCGTTCGGCAGGGCGGCGGCAAATTCATCCTGCTCTTCGAAGCGCGCGCCACCGTGCGCCCTGGATCCGATTTTGCTGAGTTCTATCGTTGCCGACCGCACATTGCTGTTCCCCGCGTCCCAGCTCACGGTACACCCGTCGATCGCAATTCTCGGGGATGCGGGGCAGCCCGATTGCCACGGTCCGGCAAACGGCCCCCCTTCCTCCGTATACCACTCGAATCTATCCTTGCCCACGTACCGGCAATCGAAAACATCGCCAGGCGAAGTATCCGGCGGCGGCTTCACAACCGGCTCCGCGGACTCTGGTGGCCCTGTCGTTTCTACTACCGGCCGTGGCGTCGCCGTAGGCGGTGGCGTTGGCGTTGGCGACGGCCGCTGTGCCGTTACTGGAACGGGGGCAATGTCAAGATTGTAGGCATCCGTGTAAGCGGCGCCGCCGGAAACCCAGCAGGCATTGGACCTGACGCTGGGCGGGCAATCAATCTGCCACCAGCCGCGCCCTCGGCCGACGATGCGCGCGTACTCGCCCCGCGACAGAACACCCACGTAGGAGAATTCCGTCCCCGGTCCATTCCGTATGGCCACTTCCGGATCGTAGCTGCCTCGCAGATAGGGGCCGCTGATCAGTTCCGCGGCCGCGATGGGCGATTCCCACAGTTCGATCAGGCGCGCGAATTCGTCAGGCGTCATGTGCGCGTGTAAAGGCCAGTACGTGCGGCCGCGCACGGCCGGAATCGCCGCCAGTTGGCGGTCGGGCAGCGGCTCTCCTTCTGCCTGGGCTATATCGGCAACAGACATGGTCCCGCCAAAATTTCCTACCCAGGTGACATCCGTCTCCGGATCGTAGGCCAGGAAGAACTCCGTGCCGCTGATAACAACCACCGCGTTGGGCGTTGTCAGGGCAATGGGATCGCCGCCTACCGTCTTTTCTCCCAGAAAGCCTCCGCGCAGCAAATGCGCTGCCAGCACGATTTTGTCCAGCGTGTTCTCTGCATCCAGATCAACCGCGATCCGGTTTAGCTCCTCCTGCACCAGCGAACCGGGCACGAACTGTATCTCCGAATCGTGTCGCAGGATCAGCTGCATCAAACCGCCCAGGTCGAGAAGCGCCTGGCCCCCATCGACCACGCGCACGCCGTCATAGGAGTGAAAAATGGCCGCTTCATTCGGCTCGATATTGTTCCATGTCTCGTATGGTGTGATCTCCTCCAGCGAGTTGGGCTCGACGAACGGCTCCGGGCGCGGGCTGTGTTGCGTGATGTTTTTTTGCGCGGCCAGGGACATCTCGACCGCCGCTTGCTCGGCTGCCTCAGGCGGCGGTTCAGGCGCAGCAGCGACAATCTCGGCGACCGTTTCCGGCGTTTCCGTGGGGACCAGAGTCGCTGTTGGAGCCTCAGCTTCGGCGCTCCCCGCGCTTGTTCTTTCGTCGGCCGTCGCCGTTACCACTACATAGACAATTTCCGCGGTCGGGCTCGGCGGCGTATTCGTCGCCGTTACGACGGCCGTTAGCTGCGCAGTAGCGATGTCAGATACAGCAGATTCCGCAGCTAACATGACCCCCGGCTCAACTGCAGGAGCGCCGCAGCCGGGCAGGCTGGCGGCCAGCAGAATAGTGATGAAAATGAACAGCAGCCATGATCTTGTATTCATGTTGTTATCCTCCATGGTTGTTGAGCGAGGGCCCCTTGTGGGCTTGTTGCGCTGCAAACAACCCATCCTGGCACGATCTGATTTCATCATAATGGCTGGCGGTTGTGAGAACTCCCGCGGCCGGCTCCTTTTCTCCCGACCCCCGTGAAGTTTGCGATCGCGTATTGGTTAACGCAGGGGCGACAGGATGCTGATCAGGTCAACGATGGAGGATCTGCTTCCGCTGCTCGCTAGCTATGAGGTGCCGCCCCCCGGCCGCGCTCTACCGCTCGTCCCGATCTTGTCACATACGGCAGACAGCGCCAGGAAAATGCTGGCGCTAGAGACTAAACTGCAAAAGGTTCAATCACGAACCTCTTATCGCAGCAAAGCGATGTTGTTCACCTTAGAATCACTTGTGGATGCGCAGCCAGTCACAGCACGAACAAGGCGTGGTTAATGAGGCCTGCTGCCACCAGGAATAGCAGCAGCAAATTGGCGTGTTCTCGGCGCAGGCTGGCCAGAAGGAATGACCGGCAAGCCCGGCAGACCTAACATTTATAGTCACCATAATTATCTATTTCAATCACCTTGCTTGTTTTCTTGCTCTCCTGTACCCCATTTTTCAGGGTCAGATTGAAGAAGGCCGTGACCTTGGCAGCATAGTATCCACTACCGGCAACATAGTAATGATCACCAGAAGTTGGAGCGTAATCAAAAGTAGAGCCTTCTCCAGGGGTACTGAAGCTGCGAGAACCGCTTGGCAATGAGGCCGCGAACTCCTCGCTATGTTCGAACTTCCAATCATAATCCGTACCATCCTGTTCTATACGGATCGTGGCTGATGCGACATCGTCATTGCCGGCATCCCAGGATACGGTACACCCGCTGATTGATATTCGCGGGGACGCCGGGCAGCCGGACTGCCAGATTCCTGTAAAGGGACCGCCTTCGGCCGTGTACCATTCAAATTTATCATTCCCGATATAGCTGCAGTCAAAGACATCTCCGGGGGACGTTCCGGGCGGTGCCTGAGTGTCAGGCGTGACGGTGATCGTGATCGGCTTCGGCGCTGGCGTTATAGTCGGCGTTGCCGTGGCTCTTTGAGCGGTCACCGGCACCGGGGCGATGTCCAGGTTGTAATTTTCGGTGTAGGCAGAGCCGCCGGAAACCCAGCAGGCGGACGCCCGTATGGGCGGCGGGCATTCAATTTGCCACCAGCCGCGCCCACGGCCGATAATGCGCGCGTAGGTGCCCTGAGCCAGCCGGCCCACATAGGAGAACTCGACCCCGGGGCCTCCCCGCACGGCCAGTTCAGGATCATATATCACGCGCAGGTATGGCCCGCTGATCATATCGGCGGCATCTATAGGCGACTGCTCCAGCCTGATCAGTCGCGCAAATTCATCGGGCGTCATGTGCGCGTGTAGTGGCCAATACTTGCGACCGCGTACCGCCGGGATGGCGATCAGCTGTCTGTCGGCCAGGGCTTCTCCTTCTTCAAGCGCTACATCGGCCACAGACATGGTTCCCTCGAATTTACCGACCCAGGTTGTATCGATCTCCGGATCATAAGCCAGGAAAAATTCGGTACCGCTGATCACAACAACCGCGTTGGGCGTGGTCAGGGCAATGGGCTCACTGCCAACCGTCTTTTCTCCCAGAAAACCGCCGCGCAGCAGATGCGCCGCCAACACCAGCTCTTCCAGCGGCGTCGAGGCGCTGAAATCAACCGCAATCCTGGTCAGCTCCTCCTGAACAAGAGACCCGGGAACAAACTGCATTTCCGAGTCATCTATTAAAATAAGCTTCATCAAGTTACCCAGATCGAGAACAGCCTCGCCACCGTCGACGACGCGGACGCCATCATAGGATTGGAAATCGACCGACTCATCTGGAAGCAGGTTTTCCCAATTCTCGTAAGGCTTGATCTCATCGAGTGAAGCCGGTTCCACAAAAGAGGCGGGGCGCGGGCTGTGCTGGGTTGTGGATTCCTGCGCCGCAAGGGACATCTCGACGGATGGTGCATCCGTTTCGTTTGTTTCTTCCACCGGCGCCTCGGCCACAGCTTCAACTTCCGGCTCGGCCGTTGCTGTCGCTTGCCGTTCAGGCGTATCCGCAGCCGGCGGCGATTCTGCCTCTACTGCTTCCGTTGTCATTTCCGCGTCTGGCGTGGCTGTCACCACCACGAAAACAACCTCCGGTGAGGGCGTTGGCGGCACATCTGTCGCTGTCACGACAATGAACACTGGCTCCGGCGTAACGGCGGGAGGCTCGGCTGTGGGCGCCGGCTGCGCGCCGCAACCGGCGGCCGTTATCAGGACGACGATGGAAACAACCAGGTAGAACAACCAGGATCTGACGTTCATTAATTCCTCCTACTGCCGGCATAAAGCGCCCCATTTTCAGCCAGCAGGATGGCTAACGGTACTAATATGCCAATTACAAACACCAACCACAGCGCAAATGGCTGGCTGAGATCACCTAACTGCAGCAGAGCGCCATATACCAGCGTGACAGCCAGGCCGCAAACAACAGAGACCAGTGGCACGGTCATAATTCTCGATCGTCCGTTGCCCTGGATCCAGAGACGCCCGGCGCCTGCGAAACCGCCCCACACGCTGCCGGTCAGGAATGCAACAAGTAATTCCTCCGATAGAAGGTAAAAGAACAGTAATGCTGCGAAAATAAACGCTACCGCTCCGACCAGCACAGCAGCAGGCCAGGTCAGCCGCTCATCTTTTGATCGCACTGACGAGACAATCGCATCAAAGATCGGGACATAAAAGAATCCTACGATAAGACCGGTGATGAAAGCCCCGGCCACAAAGAAGACGGCAATAATGCCGGACAGATCAGCCGTGGCCAGATTAACAATAATCGCCGCGAGGCCGAGTCCAAGCGCGCCGCCGGCAATGGCGAAAATGGCCGAACGTCGCGCGTCCTGGCGCCCTACTTCCGCGAGCTTTTCTTCTTCCATCGCCGCCTGGGCAGCTGCTTCCCGGCTGGCGGCCATGAACTCTTCCTGTTCGGAAACTAATCCCCAGCTTGTATACTCCTCAATGCGTGACTCCGCCTGGGCAAGCTGTGCGCCGCGGAATAGATAATCCGGCTGCCGGCCGTTTTCCTCCCACTCCTGCGCGGCGCGCGTCAGGCGCCGGTTAAACGAGAGACGCTCGCGATTTTCGTCGATCCAGGATCGCAGGCGCGGCCAGCGGCGGATCAGCGCTTCATGGGCCACCTGGACTTCATCGTCATCTACGGTGATCAGGCGCGCGCGTACGAGTTCTTCCACGGTCATGTCAACGCGCGTTCCCCCGGCATCGAATTGCCGCAGCTCTTCCATCGTGGCGATGCGCCGCGTATCCTCCGCCCCTTCCCCGGGCTCCGTCAGCGAGAGAAAAATATGCCTGACGACGGGAATTTGTGCGCTGTCCATCCCTTGCAGCGTGTCCTCGGCTGTCCTGGCAATCGCTCCTTCCACGCCACCGGCGGCGCGGTAACCACCCAGTGTCATCACCGTCCCCCGCCGCAGCTCCCAGGTCTCCAAAAGCGCGTGGGAAAGCAGCGGCAGGTAGCCTGGCTCGCCGGCGACATCTTCCAGGATCTGTTCAACCAATCCTTCCACAAGCTGCCAACCCCCTCGCTTTGCCGGCTCGGCAATGACGCGTACCAGGTCCTCCTGGCGCATGGGGCCAATATATTCCTGCTCCTGCGAGATAAGTTGGCGCAGTTCCTCATACTGCGCCACACGGCCGTAAAAATCTGCGCGCAGTCCAATCATGATGGTCAGCGCCCCTTCCTCGTTCGCCGCGGTCAGCAGGTTGTTTATAAAAGGCTGGCGCTCTTCTTCGTCTCGGCACAGGGTAAATAATTCCTCAAACTGGTCGATGACGAGCAGGAGATGGTCTGCATTTCCCTGTGCAGCCAGGCGGTTAGCCGCCAGGTGCAGTGTGCGCGGGTTTGCAGAGAGCTCGGCCTGCAGGTCGTCAGCCGCAGAAAGCGGGCTGTTTTCGGCCGTAAGAGCGTTAGCCAGCCGCTGTAGGGGCTGCGCCATGGGCGTCATGATCTGGATCAGCCAGTTTTGCTTTCTTACCAGGGGCACGATGCCCGCCCGCAGCAGCGAAGATTTGCCGCTGCCTGAAGCCCCGATCACGGCCAGAAAACCTCTTTTCCCCAGGCGGTGGGTAATAGCCTCGCTCAATGTCTCACGGCCGAAAAAGTTGTCCGCATCGGCTTCTGTAAAATAAGCCAACCCCTTGTATGGCTGGGGGCCCGGCGCCGGCGGTACATCTTCAAAGGAATCGGGCCGCACGATAATTTCCGTATAGCGGTTGATCTCCACCCGCGCATCACGGCCGATGGCAATGCCTTCGCCGGAAATGGTTCCAACTTCTATTTGATCGCCTGTATTCACGGTTAAAAACCCAAAGCCTTCAAGTCTCGGCTACGAGAAAACGGCCACCAGAGGCGGTGTACCTATCTTGAAAATGACGGTCTGGTTGAGAACGCGAAACCCAGCCAACCTGCTGGTTACGGTAAACTAGATACAGCTTAAATTATCTTAGGCGAAACATCGGCTGTATGTCAATATTGCGCATTTTTGCACAAACAGTACCAATCTCGCCTCCAAGAAGGGACCGGCGCGCGTGCGCCGGTCCTCACTTCGGCCGAATTAAACAGCACTGGCTGCAGACGCTGTTTTCAAACCATATTCATTCAGATACCCAACTCATCAAGGACATCCTGCCGCCCTGCAGACGAAAAATGATCCCGTAGATCGTTAATCACGGCATCGATGCGGATTCCTTCGTTGTTCAGCCACTTGCCTG
>JBJYWZ010000268.1:0-3434 GCA_046259725.1 Promineifilaceae bacterium (SeqCode)
TGGTGACGATAGTGCCATTATACAACGATTTTCCGCTAAGCCTGTGCTGATTGTATCTTTACTCCCCTCCGTACCTGTGGTAGATTGTGCACATGAGCAAAAGAGCTGTACTTTCGGTTTATGACAAGACCGGTATTTGCGATCTGGGACGTGATCTGCAGAAGATGGGCTGGGAACTGGTGGCCAGCGGCGGTACGTCGCGTATGCTGCGCAAGGTCGGCCTGCCGGTTCTGGATGTGGCCGAAGTGACCGGCGCGCCGGAGATGCTGGGCGGCCGCGTGAAAACGCTGCACCCTGCCATTCATGGCGGTATCCTGGCTCGCGCCACCGCGCAGGACCAGGCCGATCTGGCGGCGCAGAATATTGACATGATCGATCTGGTCGTCTGCAACCTGTACCCATTTGAGGAGACGATCAGCCGGCCGGATGTGACGGTGGAGATGGCGGTGGAGCAGATCGACATCGGCGGCGTGACGCTGCTGCGTGCGGCGGCCAAGAATTTCGCACGCGTGCTGGTTGTTTGCGATCCGGATGATTATGAGAGCGTGATTGAGGCGCTGCAAAACGATACGGCCGATCTGTCGCTGCGAAGGCGACTGGCCGCCAGGGCGTTCGCGCAGACGCGGGATTATGACACGGCAATTACGGCCTATTTGAACGAGATTAACCGCGAGTTGACCTAGTGAAGGAGCGCGCCGTTTCGCGGTTCGTGAAAACAGCACGGATTTGCGAAAAAGGTGTCCGGCAGGCGTATCACCAGAATTCGCAACAGTGACAGATCGTCAGCTTCTTCTTGCGTCAGATGGGAGGGAGTTTTCAGAATGAGCAGTGAAATCGAACTACGCTATGGCATGAACCCACACCAGAAACCGGCGCGGGTTTTTATGGGCGATGGCTCGCCTTTGCCTTTTGAAGTGCTGAACGGTTCGCCTGGCTACATCAATATGCTGGATGCCCTGAACTCCTGGGCGCTGGTGCGCGATTTGAAGCAGTCGTTGAAGATGCCCGCTGCGGCGTCCTTTAAGCATGTCAGTCCCGCCGGCGCGGCGATCGGCCGCCCGCTGGGTGATTCGCTAAGCCGCGCTTATTTTGTCGGTGACCTGGAACTGTCGCCTTTGGCCGCGGCCTACGCAAGAGCGCGAGGCGCGGATCGCATCTCCTCCTTCGGAGATTGGGCGGCTTTAAGCGATGTGGTTGACCTGCCGACGGCGGAGCTAATTCGCCGCGAAGTGTCCGACGGTGTGATCGCGCCCGGTTATGAGCCGGAAGCGCTGGAACTGCTGCGCAAAAAAAAGAAGGGCGGCTACCGCATTCTGGCGGTCGATCCCGATTACGAGCCGCCGGCAATTGAGAATCGAGAAGTCTTTGGCGTGACACTGGCCGAGCAGCGCAATACCTATGTCCCAACGCCCGGCGATCTGAGCGACGTGGTCACGCACAATAAAGAGCTGACAGACGCAGCGCGGCAGGATATGGTCGTGGCCCTGCTGGCTCTGAAGTATACGCAGTCCAATTCCGTTTGTTTTGTCTTTGACGGGCAGGTGATCGGTATGGGAGCGGGACAGCAGTCGCGCATTCACTGTACGCGGCTGGCGGCGGGCAAGGCGGATGCCTGGTTCTTGCGCCAGAATCCGCGCGTACTGGACCTGCCGTTCCGCGAAGGGCTGCCGCGACCGCTGCGCGATAACGCCATCGACCAGTTCCTGCAGGATGAGCTGCCTGAGCCGGAAGAGGCGTTGTGGCGAGAGAATTTCACGGTGGTTCCAGAACGGATGAGCCCGAAGGCCAAACGTTACTGGATGTCGGAGCAGGGCGGCGTGACAATGGGTTCCGACGCCTTTTTCCCGTTTAGAGATAGTATCGACCGCGCCGCCCAGAGCGGCGCGCGTTATGTCGTGCAGCCGGGCGGTTCAATTCGCGACGATGGCGTGATCGCCGCCTGTGATGAGTATGGCATGGTGATGGTCTTCAACGGCACGCGGCTGTTCCATCATTAGCGAGATCTAAACTCTGAGGTTTTATTAAACGGCCCTTTATGCGAGACGGAGGTTCGCCAAACCTCAGAGATTTCAGGTAAGAGGTTCTTTGAGAACTATGTTTTATCATCAAGCATCAGACGATTTTGAAAAGCAGTACCGCCGCGCTTTCTGGCGAAAACTGCGGGCCCTGCTCCAGGGCGGAAGTAATGAACTGCTGGAATATGACGCCGTGCGCCGCGAGCTGCCGTTTCAAGGACAGCGCGACCTGGGCATGCGCACGATTCCCTTGGATAAGATCGTGGGCAGCGTCGGCCGTTATCGCGACTTTGATCGCGCTTTTTTGCCGACGCAGCGCGAAACGAGAGGGCGCTGGATCAATATCAGTAAGGCGCGCTACGAAGATGTCGAGCTGCCGGCCATTGAAGTGTATAAGTTGGGCGACGTGTACTTTGTGCGCGACGGCAACCACCGCGTATCGGTGGCGCGCGAGCGAAATCAGGACTTTATCGACGCCTATGTGACTGAGATCGACGTGCCAATTTTGATCACGCCGGACATGGACCTGCAGGCAGTCATTGAGAAGAAGGATTACGCGCAGTTCATGCAGCACACGAATCTCAACCGTATGCGGCCGGATTCCGATCTGGAGCTGTCGCTCAAGGATGAATTCGGCCGTTTGCTGCTGCAGATCGATGCTCACCGTTACTATTTGAGCATGGAACGCGGCTATGAAGTGTCGTATGAAGAAGCGGCCGTTTCCTGGTATGACAATGTTTACCTGCCCCTCGTCGCAGTGATCAAGGATCATGGATTGACAGACGAACTGCCGGACTATACGCTGACGGACCTCTATCTATTCGTCAGCGAGTACCAGTGGCTGCTGCGCGAAGAGGAAGATGAAGAGTCGCTGGAAAATGAGATTGAAATCATGTCCGAACTCTATCGGGATGCAGGCGCGCAGAAGGTGATAAATTACCTGCGCCGGCGCCACTGGATCAGCCAGATGATTATTGACCAGGAGCTGGAGGCGTTCCAAAGCCAGACCAATCTGGCCCAGATGCGGCCGGAGATAGATGTTCGCCTCAGCTTCCCGGGAAAATACCGCAACCTGCTCAGGCATATTAATGCGCACCAGTATTTTATGTCCCTGGAAAGGCATGCCCAGATCCCCTATGAGGAAGCGGTTAACTCGTTTTTTGACACCATCTTCCTGCCGCTGCGAGAGCTGGTGCACGAAGAGGATTTGATGGAAGATTTCCCGCGCCGCACAGAAGATGACCTGGTACTGTGGGTGCTCGACCACCGCAGCGACCTGGTTGAGGCGTTGGATTCGCTGCCCAGGCCGGGCGAATGATCAATTTTCAGTAGCCAATAGCCAATTTAGTCATGGGATTGGGAGCCGACCACCTGGACGGGCAGGGGGTCGGTCATGCTGCCGGTGTAAATCGTGCGATG
>JBJYWZ010000269.1:0-17669 GCA_046259725.1 Promineifilaceae bacterium (SeqCode)
TGGAGTTGATTTTCGACCGTTCCGGCGTCTATATATTTGCCGTTGGCGAATAGGGCGCGTTTGCTCATAACGCACTGCGGCATTATAATCATCAGGTCCCAAACATGAGTTCTTGGGCCATTTTATTTTTAGAAACTTTTAGCGGCTGCTGCCGATTAAAGCGGAGAGATTTCTTAAAGTTTCTACTGACCGGCGTATAACCGATAAACAAGAAAAACAAAGATAATTTTTCCTTGAGGGAAATGGAGGTACCGTATGAAAGTTGTTGTTTGTGTGAAACAAACACCCAGCACGACGGCAGATTTCAACGTGGAAAACGGCGTTGTGAGTTGGGACGATCCCGGCGGGAAACCAAATATCGTTAATCCGTGGGATGAGTACGCAGTTGAAGAAGCAATCCGCCTGAAAGAAAACCATGGGGCCAGTGATGCCATTGCCCTCAGCATGGGCGGTGCGTCGAGTGCTGAAGCCTTGAAGACCTGTCTGGCGATGGGCTGCACGGAGGCGATCCTGGTCAATGACGAAGCCTTTACCGGATCCGATTCGCTGGGTACGGCTCGCGTACTTGCCGCGGCGATCAATAAAGTGGGCGATGTGCAGGTAGCCTTATTTGGCAAGCAGGCCATTGACGGCGACAGCGGCCAGACCGTTGTGCAGGTCGCGCGAAAATTGGGTTGGACGCCTCTTACATTTGTCTCGGCAATTAAAGAGATCGGCGGCGGTTCCATTACCGTGGAACGCCTGCTTGACGAAGGCAAGGAAATTGTCAAGGCGCCGCTGCCCGTCGTGTTGGGCACGGTAAAGGAACTGAACGAGCCTCGTTACCCCTCCTTTATGGGCATCCGCAAGGCCAGCCGGGCGACGATTCCTGAATGGACGGCCGCGGACCTGGAGATTGATGGCGCTTACGGCAGCGAGGCCAGTAAGGTCGATTGGTCAACGGTCTATGCCCTGCCACCGCGTGAGGGTGAAGTGGAAATTATCGACGCCGGCTCCGCCAGCGAAAACGCGGAAATTCTGGTCGAGAAGTTGTTTGCGGAGAAAGTGATATGAGCGGTGTGTGGGTATATGTGGAAAGTCGGGATGGTAAAATCAGCACCATCGCCCGGGAAGCCATCGGCGCGGCGCGCATGGTCGCCGACGAGCTTGTTGAAGACGTCATAGGCCTCGTTTTTGGCGAGGATGTACACGGCGTCGCCGACGCTGCTTTTGACCTGGGCTGTGATGAAGTCATTGGCGCCGATGATGCGACGCTCAAAGACGGCCGTGTCGAGGCCATCGGCCCTCTGGTTGTCGCGCTGGCGCGAGAGCACGAACCGGACGTCATTATCGCCGGCGCATCGACCCTCGGTCGCGATCTGACCTCCTGGGTGGCGGCTGACCTGGATACCGGCCTCGTATCAGACTGCATCGCCCTGGAAGTTGACGGCGAAACGATTAAGGCGACCCGGCCTGTTTATGCCGGTAAGTTATTGTCGACAGTCTTTGTCAAGGAAGGCGCGCAGGTGATCAGTCTGCGCAGCCGGGCCTTCGCCCAGGCGGAATCC
Organism: Promineifilaceae bacterium (SeqCode); assembly: GCA_046259725.1. Taxonomy (GTDB): domain Bacteria; phylum Chloroflexota; class Anaerolineae; order Promineifilales; family Promineifilaceae; genus JAACFF01. The sequence continues at coordinate 1,548 of JBJYWZ010000269.1, forward strand.
ACAGGCGGCAGCGGTACGGCCGACTGGGTCGATCCTGTCCTCGAAGAGGATGATATCCCCAGTAAAGTAATTGGTTTTGAAGAGAAAGGCGGCGGCGTCAGCCTGACCGATGCCAGTATCATTGTCAGCGGCGGACGCGGAGTCGGCGGGCCGGAAGGTTTTGAACCCGTGCGTGAACTCGCCAAAGTCCTGGGTGCTGCCGTCGGCGCATCGCGCGCGGCCGTGGACGCCGGCTGGATCCCCTACGAGCACCAGGTTGGCCAGACGGGTAAGACCGTCAGCCCCGATCTGTACATCGCCTGTGGCATCAGCGGCGCCATTCAGCACCAGGCCGGCATGCGGACTTCGAAGGTCATCGTGGCCATAAACAAAGATCCGGAAGCGCCGATCTTCAAACTGGCTCAGTATGGCATTGTCGGCGATCTTTTCCAAGTGCTGCCGGCTCTGAATGAAGCTTTTAGTGAGCGCTTAGGTTGATATTCCGGGCCAATTACATAGTTTTGAGTGAATGATATGGGCGTTCGACCGCTGGCAGGCGGTCGAACGCTTTTTATTTTGTCCGTGACACTCTGTTTTTCGAAAACTTTGTAGCATAATCCTCAGGTTGTGCGTTTGCACCGCGGCCTCCAGTTTGCGCTACAATATTCAAAAGTACATTCAAAAGAACGGCGGCATTACTTTTTATGGCTGAAGAGCAAAACATTCCACTATATCAAGAAGGCGACCTGCTGCACGGCCGTGTCATAAAGGGTCTCAGCGGTTTCTTCACCGTCGATAGCGATCAGGGACAAATCGTAGCCCAGGTGCCGGGACGGCTCAAGAAGGAACGCAAGGACACCGACATCGTGGCTGTCGGCGATTGGGTTACTGTCTATGTTAATGAGGACGATACGGGCACGATAGAGGAGGTCGCCGAACGGGAATCCGTCCTCTCACGCACAAGACCGGGCGCACATGATACGCGCCGTATATCTGCCGATCGCGAGCAGGTGTTGGTAGCCAACCCGGATCAGGTGGTCCTCGTCTTCGCCGTCAGGAAACCGCGCCCAAGCATGCGCAAGCTCGACCGCTTTCTTGTGGTAGCGGAGATGAACGATCTGCCGGCGATCATCTGTGCCAACAAGATCGATCTCCTGGATTCTGTTGCCGAAGCCAGGGAAATGTTCCGGATCTATGAGGATCTTGGCTACGAAGTGATCTATACCAGCGCCAAATTGGGGGAGGGGATTGAGGAATTGGCCGGCGCGCTGAAAGATAAGATCTCCGTCATGACGGGATCGTCAGGTGTGGGCAAGTCAAGCCTGCTTAACGCCATCCAGCCCGGTCTGGGCTTGCGCGTCAACGAAGTCAGTGAGGCCACGGAAAAAGGGCTGCATACCACGCGTCACGCGGAGATGTTCCCGCTGGATGAAGGGGGCTATGTGGTCGATACGCCGGGAATTCGCGGGCTGGCCCTGTTTGACCTCGAACCGCAGGAGTTGGACGCTTACTTTCGCGAAATAGCGCCCCTGGTAGAGCAGTGCCGCTTCAGCGATTGTTCTCATCGCCATGAGCCGGGCTGCGCCGTGCGCGCCGCCGTTGAGGCCGGCAAGATTTCCGAAGAGCGCTATGACAGCTATCTGCGCCTGCGCGAAGAGCACGAACTGCTGGAGGACGACCTCTTTTAATTGAGATGTTCTGGGCCGAAGTGGTCCGGCAGCAGGGTATACAGCGTCGTCTCGCGTACCGACCCGGCCGCGTCGCTGAGCAGAACAGGGATGTCACCCGCGAATTCAACTATCACCTGGCGGCAGGCACCGCAGGGGGAGCCCCCATTTTCCGTACAGATGGCAATAGCCATTATTTCCTGATAGCCGTCGGTAACGGCTTTAAAAATGGCCGTGCGCTCCGCACAGTTTGAGAGCCCGTAAGACGCGTTTTCAACGTTAACACCGGTGATGATACGGCCGTCAGGCAGCAGTATCGCCGCCCCGACGCGGTAGTTTGAATAAGGCGCATAAGAAAATTCGCGAATGGCGCAGGCCGCCTCGACTAAATCCGCTTTTTGCTTTTCCGTGACCATGATCTCTTCTCCGCTCTGTCCGCCCAGCGCTGTCCAAAAGGATATGAGATCAATAGCAGAGGCATATAGACGTGGTTATGACTCATCGCCATTGATCCACGTGAACGGGCGCACGTGTGTGCCTTCGGCCAGTGACGTGTTTTCTACCTGGGCCTGTTCGACTATACAACCGTCGCCTAAGTGCGCCTGGCGAATAATTGTGTTTGGCCCGACGATGCAGTCCTGGCCAATGACGCTGGTGCCCTGGATATAACTGCCGGGCCAGATAATTGTGTCTTTCCCAATGATAACATCCTGGTCAATATAAATGGAATCGGGATCTACCAGGGTAACCCCGTGATTGAGCCAGTGCCGGTTGGCGCGGTGCCTGAAGGCTTTTTCCACGAGTGCCAGCTCGCTCCGTGTGCCCGCGCCGAGGCATTCATCCGCATCGTCGATTGAAAGAGCGACGACATCTTGCCCCTGGGTCACGGCTGCTTCGATCATGTCTGTCAGATAATATTCCTGTCCGCTGCGTGCCTGGCGTTTGGGCAATCGTCCAATATTGTCCCAAAGCCAATCACCATCGAAACAGTATACGCCCACATTCAGTTCTCTGACGGCCAGAAGTTCCTTCGAATTCGGCCGCTGGCGCGCTTCGGCTACTTCCACGATCTCCGTTACTTTGCCGTCCGCATCCCGTATCACCCGGCCAAAGCTGCTGCCGGGATCGCCCAGGATGCTGAGCAGGGCAACGGCCGCGCCTGCCGCTTGCTGCTCGTTGGCAAGCCGCTGCATGGTCGAGGCGCGCAAAAGGGGCATGTCGCCATAAGTGACCAGCACCTGGTCCGCCTTCCCGTTGAGGATCGGCCGTGCCATTTGTGTCGCGTGGCCCGTGCCAAGCTGTTCCTGCTGCACAACATATGCCGCCCGGTTGCCAAACAGGGCGCCGACGCCTTTTTCTCCAGGGCCAACGACCACAACAGGAGGTAAATCGGCGATAGATTCGGCCGCGTCAAAGACATGCTGCACCATGGGCTTGCCGCCAACCTCGTGCAGTATCTTCTGTGTTTTTGATTTCATGCGCGTCCCCTGGCCGGCAGCCAGGATAACAACAGCAAGAGTCATAGATCCACTCTCGAAAAGCAATTAACGAAGGTTTCTAACTGATCCGTTTATTTACCAGTCCGCAAACCAACTTCTCAATCTGATTGTGGCCAATAAAAAAGGACTGAGGGGTAATTTTCTCAGTCCATCCTATAGCTGGGGCGGAAGGATTCGAACCTTCGAATGGCGGATTCAAAGTCCGCTGCCTTACCACTTGGCTACGCCCCATCACCGCAAAAATCGTAACACAAGGAATGCCAAATAGCAACTGAGCTGCAGCCCCTGGGGAGCATGTTGGGGCCACCCTGATGTCGCAGGTGGAGCTGTACCTGGCTGGCTTTATTACTTCAATTCCTCGCGCCCTTCCAGCGCGCGGACGAGGGTGATTTCATCCGTGTATTCGAGATCGCCGCCTACCGGCAGGCCGCGGGCTAATCGGGTCAGCCGAATGTTCGATCCGGCCAGCCGCCTCTGCAGGTAAAGCGCAGTGGATTCACCCTCGAGCGTCGGATTAGTAGCCAGGATGATCTCTGAGAACGCCCCATCCTGAACGCGGTCTATCAACTCTTCAACGCGCAGGTCTTCGGGTCCGATTCCTTCAACCGGTGAAATTGCGCCGTGCAGCACGTGGTAACGGCCGTTGAAAGCACGCGAACGCTCGATGGCCAATACGTCAAGCGGTTCCTCGACGACGCACAAAACATGTGCATCGCGCGTGTCATCCTGGCAGATCAGGCAGGGATCTTGCTCCGTGATGTTGTAGCAGACGGAGCAGAAGCGCGTACGTTCTTTGAGATCCTGCAGCGCCTCAGCCAGATCGAGCGCCTGGTCGCCGGAAGCGCGCAGCAAATAGAAAGTCAGGCGCGAGGCCGACTTTGGACCAATCCCAGGCAGGCGCGCGAACTCGTTAATCAGGCGATCGACCGTTTCAGGAAGGACTGATCTGGCCACGTTTATAGTCCCAGACCGCCGAGCATATCATTAATGCCCATATCGCCGGTAATGCCTTCCATGCGTTCCGCGGACATCGCCTGCGATTGCTCGATAGCCTGGTTAACGGCCGCAACCAGCATTTCCTGCAGGAATTCCACCTCTTCCGCATCAAGCAGTTCGGGCAGGATTTCAATTGACTGCACGCGCTGGTGGCCGGATATCACGATGGTGATTGCTCCGCCGCCGCTGCTTACAGTCACAGTTTCATTTTCCAGCGCCGACTGCGCCTCCGCCATCTCCTGCTGCATTTGCTGGATCTGGGCCATCATGTTGCCCGGTGAGGCTTTCTTCTTTGACTTGCCGCCACGATAAGGTTTTTTTGCCATGAGTTACTCCATATTTGGCTGCCCGGCTGTCGAGATCAGGACACGAAATTCGCAGGGGCAAACTTTAGGTTCTTTTTGTTTCTCGCTTGATGAATCGTGTCCAAACTGCTTTTATCTCAAGTAGCTGCCGGGTTGCTACGATTCACTTTTCTCTTTTTCGTTATCTCGGACGATGCCGCCCAATTCTTCGGCCAACTCGCGAAATTCGTCATGTCCAATGGGTACAATGTATTCGCTGTTAACGACGCTGCGCACGCTGCATTTGGTTCCCAGAATTTGCGAGAACGCTTCGCTGATGACGGCCGAGGCACCTTCCGTTTTGTCGAACTTTTCTTTAAATATCGGGAAATCAAAACCGAGAATGACAAGGTTTCCCTCAACAGCCAGTGGTTTGCACATCGCCAGCAGCGGCGGGAGATTCTTGTTCTCTGTTCCTGCCTGGCTGACCATGTTGCGCCACTGCACCTTGACGGAATCCAGAGTAAGCGGTGTGCTTTCGACAACGGCCGCTTCTTCCTTTACTTTCTCGTGCACTTCCACATCGCTGACGGCCGGAGCTGCGACGTCACTATCGGTTTCCGGCTCTACTTCTATCGGCGCTTCCACGACCGGCTCGACCGGAGGCTTTTCTTTGACCAGGATGGGCTCTGCCGGCTTATCTTCGCGCAGAGGCACTGCCTGCTGATAAACAGGGGCCGGCTGCGCCGGCAGCAGTTCCATAAAAGCCAGTTCCAGTGGGAGCTGCGGCTGCCAGCTTACGGCCTGCTTTTGCGCCGCATCGTGGAAGCCGCGTATCGCCTCGATCAGGTCCCCGCGCGGCGCGCGCGCCGACTGGTGGATGATCGCCTCTTTCTGCGCATCGGGCACATCCAGTGTGAGATCCTCACCAGCAGCCTGAACAATCAAGATCGTGCGTAGATGGTTGACCATCTGCCGTGCGAACTGGCGGGCGTCTGCACCTGCGGAAGTAGCTTCGTAAATGATATGCAAGCCCAGTGCGCCGTCCGCGTTCAACCAGGCGTCGGTCAGGTTAATCACTGCCTCGTTGGCCACCGTTCCCAGCACTTGCTGCGCCCGCACCAGCGTGATCGTATCACCGGGGGCGGTGACGAGCTGATCGAGCAGGCTTTCCGCATCTCGTAAGCTGCCAGCCCCCTGGCGGGCGATCAACTCAACGGCCGGAGGCTCGATCGTAAGCCCCTCTTTATCCGCCAGATCTCGGATACGGCCGCTGATTTCGGCCGTCGAGAGGAGGCGGAAGTTGAACTGCTGGCAGCGTGATTTGATCGTCAGCGGGACCTTATGCTCCTCGGTTGTGGCCAGGATGAACATGGCGTGCGCCGGGGGCTCTTCCAGCGTTTTCAACAGGGCGTTGAAGGCTGCCTGTGAGAGCATGTGTACTTCGTCGATAATGTAGACCTTGAGCCGTCCCTGGTTCGGCGCGAAGTTGATCTTGTCGCGCAGGTCACGAATATCGTCAACGCCGGTATTGGAAGCGGCGTCAATTTCGATCAGATCGAGGAAACGGCCGTCATTGACCGACTGGCAGACGGCGCATTTATTACACGGCCGTTTAGCAGGGTTTTCATTCAGGCAGTTGACGGCTTTCGCCAGCAGGCGAGCCGTGGTCGTCTTGCCTGTGCCGCGGGGCCCGCAGAAGAGATAGGCATGCCCCACGCGCCCGGCAGCGACGCTGTTCTGCAAGGTACGCGTGATATGCTCTTGCCCAACAACTTCGTTGAAGGTGGCCGGACGCCATTTGCGGTAAAGGGCCTGGGACATTGTGGTTAGTTTAGCATTCCCCGATGGGGCTAGCAAGAGGGCTTAGAGTCCTGCTTTTTGGGAGAAAGCAGGGAGACTCGCGGAGGACAATCCGTACTCACGAAAAAAGCTCAATGTTCTCGTTGATCCACGCATACAGATCGCTGATTCCCTCTTGTGGTGACACTTCCGGCTGCCAACCCAGCAGTTCCTGTGCCTTGCGGATGTCGGCGATAAAGACGCGCTGGTCGCCGGGGCGCCATCCGCCGCGCTCGACCTGGATTTTATGGCCGCTCAATGACTCCAACAGCGGGCCGAATTCAGCCCATATCGAAATTGTATTTTCGGGTCCGCCGCCGATGTTGAAAACTTCGCCGGCCAGGGTGTCTATCCTGGCGATGCCTTGCTCGTAGGCTCTAATCAGATCGGAGATGTGCAGCAGGTCGCGGATCTGTTTGCCGTCTCCGTAGATGGTAATCGGCCGTCCCTTGGCCGCAGCGATGGCAAAATGGGCCACCCAGCCCTGGTCCTCGACGCCGAACTGGCGACGGCCGTAGATGCAGGATTGGCGAAAGACGAGTGTGCGCAGGCCGTAGATACGTGCGTAATCGCGCGTATACTGGTCGCCAGTCCCTTTGGAGCATCCGTAGGGGGAATGGAAATCGAGCGGGTAGGTTTCCGGGATGCCATAGACATGATCGGCATAGGTATAGCGGGTAGCTTCCTCGTCAATCTGGATATCCTCCATGCCGCCGTATACCTTGTTCGTCGAGGCGTAGAGAACGGCCGCTTGCGGCGCAGCGTGGCGCACCGCTTCCAGCACGTTAAAGGTGCCCATGGCGTTGCTCTCAAAATCTTCGCGCGGGTCCAGGACGGATAAGGTCACCGCTACCTGGCTTGCCAGATGCAGCACGACATCAGTGCCGCTCGCGGCGCCGAGAAGCGCCTCGTAGTCCCGTAGATCGCCCTCGATTACGCGCAGTTGCGATTGGCCGAAGCGTTCGCGCAGCCAGGCGACGTTCATATGGCTGCCCGGACGGGTGAAGTTGTCAAAGATAGTGATTGCATGGCCCTGGTTCAGGAAATGTGCCGCGCAGTTCGAGCCAATAAATCCTGCGCCCCCGGTTATCAGAAAGTTCATCGTCATAATTCTTTATACACGCCGTTGAGGCTCAGGCCGCAGAAGCCAGCCTTTTGAAAATAATATCCCGTTGTTCCTCCACGAAAGTCTTATAATCAGGCGTCTCCCTGAGCAATACGGTCATTAGGATAGCATCTTCTCCGGTGTCACGATAGTAGCGCCTACGCAGTCCTACTTCGTCGAAACGGTACTTCCTATATAGTTCCTGGGCGGCGAAATTGTTTTCCCGCACTTCCAGCGTCACCAGGGTGGCTCCAAGATCAAAGCCGCGAAAAAGGATGTTGAGCAGCAGCAGTTGGCCAAGACCTTGCCCGCGTAAGGCCGGATCCACGGCGATGGTGCTGATATGGATCTCGTCGGAGAGGATCCAGTAGCCTGCATAGCCCAGGAGTGTCTCCGAGCCGGATTTCTCCTGCCGTGTCAAAGCATGATAACGAGCGACCCGGTTCTGGGTCAATTCGTAGGTGTGGAGCGCCTCGCTGCGTGAGGATGGAAATGACAATCTCTCTATGGCCAGCACATCGACGATGTCGGCCGTTTTCAGAGGTCTCAAAACGTATGGCGAGGGAGGGTGCAGCATCCCGGTTTGCGAATTGGATTGACAAATAGCCAGATCAGTTGCCGGCTGGATCGCGCAAATAGTTCGGAGACAGCGAGGCCGCGTCGTCCACTAATCCTTTACGCCAGCGCTGCCAGCCAGCCTCGGCCAGATAACCGGCGCGGCGCACAGAGGCTGCGGCGGGTACTAGGTAAAACGGTTTCTTACTGGCGCGGATCATTTTTGCTGCTTCAGGGGATATTTCGCCGGCGAAGGTGGTTGGGTTTTCCAGGTGGAAGAGAATCGTCTCCCACGATTCGATGACCGGTTTCTCACTGGGCTGCCACCCTTTCTTCTCCTGCCAACGGTAGAGCCCGGCCACAACATTCTTGCGACCTGCTTCTACGGCTACCAAAAGCGAGCCCGTGCGCAGACCGATGGACATGGCGATGATGTCCAGGGTAGGTACGCCAACCAGCGGGATCTGGTGAGCCAATGACAAACCTTTGGCCACGGCGAGACCCACGCGCAGGCTGGTATAGGAACCCGGTCCAATGGCCACGGAAATAGCTTTGAGATCGGCCGCATCCAGGTTCGACCTGCTGAGCAGTGCTCCAATTGCCGGTGTCAGCTCCACCGTCTGTGTATTGGTGCCCCGCCAGCCCTGTTCGGCGATGACGGTCTTGCCGTCAAAAAGAGCCAGGCCTGTCCAGCGTGTAGCGGTATCAATGGCTAAAATCATAGTTCTTTCAAACAGGTACCACTCTATTTATACGCCAAACGCGCTGCGGCGGAATGCCTTCAATAAATCGGTGGCACGGCCTTCAGAAGCAACAAAGCGCAGCTTGCGTCGTGTCTCGTTGACGTGACTCATCTCGATCCACAGCCGGTCGGCCGGTAAAAATCCCTCTATGCGCTCAGGCCACTCAATCATAAAAGCGCCCTCGGCCAGCAGGACATCTTCCAGTCCGGCGCTGATGACGTCTGCCTCTGTTTCCAGCCGGTAGCAGTCTATATGGTAGAGTATGCGATCGTCGTGCATACGGGGGTATTGGTTGACCACGATGAAGGTAGGGCTGGTCACGCGGATCGCCGTTCCCCATCCCCGGCCAACGCCCCTGGCCAGAACGGTCTTTCCGGAGCCCAACTCGCCGGAAAGGCACACCACATCATTCGGTTGCAGGAGTTCGCCCAGGCGCACTCCGAGGCGCATCGTTTGCTGCTCGCTGCTGCTAATGAAATCCAGGGATTGGTCTGTGAGTATCGCCATAGGTTCTTTCGGCCGTCTTCCAGCGAATAATCGTACCTATTATACCGCTGTCTGCCAAACATGGTATTATTGGCGCGGGGTCGTCACGGTACTTGCTTATGCGTATTCTCGTCATTTCCGATATTCATGCCAATTTGCCTGCTTTCGAAGCGGTTCTGGCGGTCACGGACGGGCAGTGGGACAGAATCTGGTTCCTGGGCGACCTCGTCGGCTATGGACCGAACCCTAATGAATGCGTGTCCTTACTGCGTGATTTTGATCACATCAGTCTGTGTGGCAATCATGATTGCGCCGTGTTAGAAAAGCTGGATATTGACGAATTCAACGATGACGCGCGTGCCGCAGTATTGTGGACACGGTCCGTCTTAACCGAGGAATCGCGAGATTATCTGGCTGCGCTGGTTTCAAAACGTATCGTTGATGATTTTACCCTGGCCCATGCCAGCCCGCGCCATCCGCTATGGGAATATATCATCGACTATGAGACCGCCGCCGCCAACTTCGCCCATTTCGACACGCCATACTGCCTGGTTGGCCACTCACACTATCCATTGCATGTGATTGAGGATGCGCCGGATGACCTGCGGATTTTGCCGCCTGTTTATGGCGAGAAGTTTTCCCTGGAAGAACAAAAGGTGATCCTTAACCCTGGCAGTGTAGGCCAGCCGCGCGACGATGATCCACGCGCCGCCTATGCTCTTTTAGATACCGAAAAGCTGAACTGGCAGTTCGGACGAGTGGTCTACCCGATTGAAGCGACGCAGCGGCAAATGCGCGAGGCAGGGCTGCCCAGCGCCCTAATCGGACGCCTGGCCATGGGCTGGTAGCGAATTCCAGATCATGGGAACCAACGGAGGTCATTATTCGTTTTAGGCATAGAGCCTAATCATCGGCTTGGCGCCTAAATAGTCACCATTCATCCACCTGGTTGAGTGGCCGGCTGGCTGGCAGGCTGACAGGCCAATCAAGGAGAATAAAGATGGGCATTAAACGAATTATGATGATATCCCTGCTGATAACGGGCCTTCTGATGGTCGGGTGCGGATTTGCTGCGGAACCGGCGATGGATCAGGCAGCCAGTATGCCGGCGGCAGCCCCCATAGCCGCGGAGATGGAATATGCCGTTGAAGAGAGCGCTGGAGAAATCGGTTATCGTGATGACGCTAAGTACAACGAGACCTCCATTGCTACTCAGGATGGGGCTCAGGAGCGGATCATCATCCGCACGGCCGATATGAGCATCGTCGTCGTCGATACGGAAGAGGCAATGGACAGTATTGCCCAGATGGTGACCGACAACGACGGCTGGGTCGTTAGCAGCAGTGTCTATCAATACGCCGAAGATGCAAAAACAGGCAACATGAGCGTGCGCATTCCCTCAGATGGCTTTGAATCATTCCTCAACGCTGTCAGTGGGCTGGCTGTCGAAGTGACGCGTGTCTCCACTTCCGGTGAAGATGTGACCGAAGAGTACGTCGATCTGTCCTCCAGATTGGCGAATCTGGAAGCGACGGCCGATCGCGTGCGCAACTTCCTCGATGAAGCGAAGACGGTTGAAGAAGCGCTGCAAGTTAACAGCGAATTGAGCCGCCTGGAAGGGGAAATTGAAGTTATCAAAGGCAGGATGAAATATCTCGAGCAGTCATCCGCCTACTCCATGATTTCTATAGATCTGACGCCTGACGTATTGTCACAGCCGCTCGAAGTGGGCGGCTGGCAGCCACAGGGGGCCGCCCGCAGCGCGCTAGAGACGCTGGTGGCGACGCTGCAAACCCTGATCGATGTAGCTATCTGGTTTGTTATTTACATTCTGCCGTTGGTCTTGATCATCGCCGTGCCTGTCTGGCTGGTCATCCGCTACTTCCGCCGTCGGCGCGCTGCGAGAAAAGCAGAACCCGTCGCAGCGGCTGAAATGGTTGAGGATCACAATGAAGGGGAAACGGATTAATCCGTCTTCTCCGGCACGCAGAAACTCGGGTAACGAGCGAAAATCTATGGTTATGCTCACGATTTGAAAGAGTTCGCCTCGTCCGCGCTCATAGTAACGCTGTAAGAGAACTGAAAACTTTCTGGGAAGCCTCCATTTTGAAGATAATAAGTCAAGATGGCGGCGCCCGCTTGACGGCTGAAAAATCTTGGTTATAAATAGTTTCTGGAAGCTCTTTTTACCTCAAATATTGCGCCTCCAACCTGCTTGTTTACAGCACTTTGCGCATTTACTGCACCAGAAGCCTTTTTGAGCACCATAGGCTCGTCCAAAGCACAAAATGTTGTATTTTGAACGGTCGATTATATAGACAAAGGTTCGTTACTCATGCAACCAACAGAAGAATTTACCGGACTCGGCATGCCTGTCTTTACTGCGTTTGGCTGGGCCGGTGAAGAAACGGCACAAAATTATGCTTATTCACAATTAGAGCAGTTCATCGCCCTGCTCCACACATCATTATCCGCTGGCCTGAAGGGCGATCTACCTTACTATGGTCTGAGTACGGAAGACCGGAACGTTTATCTCGCTGCAGCGGAGAATATCGAAGAAGATGTTCATATCTCGTTTAATGTGCGCCCGCTAAGCCTGGAAATTCAATTGGCGTTGAGTGATGGAACTGCACTTACTCGTGCCCTTAAACAGATAGCCAATAGTCCCAAGGTATTCCTGCATTTACTGTATAAGCTTGATCCTGATTGGGAATTTCGAATTCAGCAGGTACAGGTTGATGAGGAAACGGGGGATAAGGGACATTATCAGGATATTTACAAAGGCCCGGTCTCCGGTCTGAATGAAGAAATTATCGCAGAGCTTGTCGAAAAAGCGGCTTATTTGAACGGAGATGACAAATGGGAAACGCCCATTTATTTGAGCGCGCGAATTTCGGCCGATCAGGCTTCGGCTATGCAGGGTTCCATAATTCCCGTGATGAGCGCACGGATTGAGGTTCTGGCCCCTATTGTCACTATCTTGCAGGGCCGTTCGCCAAAAAAAGCCTCAGCAGTGAAAGCGGCTGCCCAAAGCAGCGCTGCCCCGAAAACCAAGCCTCCAGTTCCAGCGCAGGTATTGGAACAGCCGGAGAGACCGCTCTCAAAAGAGGAATTTACCTTTGCCAGCGAACTGAAACCGCTGCATATTCAACGTGGTTTCATCAATATGACTCCCGAGTATTGGCCATTTTTCGCTGTAAACGCACGAACGGAATCCCGTCCGGTGACGGTGATCGCCGCAGATGTACGCGATGAAGATAGCGCTGTGTGGCGTTTGCAGCCAAGCGATATGGCACGTCTCGTCCTGGGTCCCAAAGCGAAGCGCTGGCTTGCGGCCAATTTTGTGTCAGGCGATTACATTCAGATTGTGGCGACGCGCATAGACCCGGACGAAATCCACATTGTGCTCGACCCCATCAGCTAGTTACATCTGCAATAAGCGAACTCGAAAGGGGTGTTGGCAACAACATCCCTTTTTTGTAACCATTACGCTTTCACGGGTTATTTGTCCTGACGGCACTTATGCCTATAATCAGCACGATTGGATAAGAATATATGACGAATTGCTGACCATAAACTAGTCAGGTTGTTTTCTGAAGTGACAAAAAAGTTCTAGAATGCACCTGACTTCCGGGCAGCGCGCCAGTTTAATTTCGTAGATTAACTAAAAGATGTCACGCACGAAAATAGTAGCCACCATTGGCCCCGCTTCTTCCAGGCCGGAAACCATCCGGCGCATGCTCCATGCCGGTATGACCGTTGCGCGCATTAATTTTTCTCACGGTGACCACGCTTCCCATGCCGGTACAGTCAAAATGCTGAGGGAAGTAGCGAAGGAAGAAGGTAAAGTCCTTGCCCTGTTGGCTGACTTGCAGGGGCCGAAACTGCGCATTGGCCATGTCAGGGCCGGTGGGATGCAGTTGGCGTTGGGTGATGAAGTCGTCCTCACACCCCATCCCGGCCAACCGGCGATGATCCAGCTTCCTCATCCGGGTCTGATTGAGGCGATGGAGCCGGGCGGCCGGCTGGTGATTGGCGATGGTGAAGTTGAATTTACCGTGGCCGAAAAAAAGGAAGATACCTTGCGCTGTATTGTGACTGTGGCCGGCCCGCTAGGCTCAAGGAAAGGGATCAGCGCACCGGGGGCCGACGTGGCTATCTCCAGTATGACGCCCAAGGATCGTACTGATCTTGATCTCATCGATGCTCTGGACTTTGACTACGTGGCGCTCTCTTTTGTGCGCTCGGCCGAAGATGTATTTGAACTACGCCGGCTGCTGGAGGCGAAGGGTTGTGATATCCCCATAATTTCCAAGATCGAGAAGAGTGAAGCGATCGAACATCTGGAAGAAATCCGCGACGCATCCGACGGTATGATGGTCGCGCGCGGCGATCTGGGCATCGATATGCCTGCCCAGGAAGTGCCTCTGTTGCAGAAACGGATTATTCGTTCCTGCAATGAAGTAGGAAAACCGGTGATTACGGCTACACAGATGCTGCAGTCGATGGTGGAGCATCCCCGGCCAACACGCGCTGAAGCCAGCGACGTAGCTAATGCGATCCTGGACGGCACCGACGCAGTGATGCTGTCCAATGAGACAGCAACCGGCAGTTATCCCGTTGAATCTGTTTTGATGATGAAACAGATCGCTGAAAATATTGAAGAAGCATTTCCCTATGATGTATGGCGCAGCCGGCGCATCGACGTTGATGCCGGTTCACTCAGCGTCGCCGAAGCAATCAGCGCCGCAAGCTGCTCCGTCGCCGAGCAGATTGTGGCACGGGTCATTGTTGCCACAACGACCTCTGGTTACTCGGCGCAGCAGATCGCCAAACACCGGCCGCCGGTGCCAATTTTGGCTGTATCCCCGTCGGCCAATACACAGCGCCGCCTGGCGCTCGTTTGGGGGGTTGACTGCCTGCTTGTCCCACCATTCCGCAATACAGATGATATGCTTGAAGCAACGATGGCTGCTTTGCTGCCCTTTAAAATTGCCGATGATGATAAGGTCGTCGTTACTGCCGGCGTGCCGTTTGGTTTTGAAGGGAAAACAAACATGATCCAGGTCCATTCATTTGGCGACGTGAAGTTGAATGGCAAATCGCATGGCGCGTAGCCGCTGGCTCTGCGCCAAGACAACATTGATTATCGGCCATCGCGGCGCCAGCCAGGCGCTGCCTGAGAATACCCTCGCGGCATTTGCCCTGGCTGTCGAACAGGGAGCTCACGGCGTGGAACTGGATGTGCGCCTGTCAAAAGATGGCCGTGCTGTACTCATGCACGATGCCACATTGCAAAGAGTAAGCGGCAATCCCGCCAACGTTTGCGATTTGACCGTCAAGGAACTGAAGCAGGTCGATCTGGGTGAGGGACAGACCATAGCCCTGCTTGCCGAGCTGTTTGAACTCCTCGGCGACGCCACCCTATACAACATTGAACTCAAAGAGTTTGGCCTGCGCGATCAGGGACTCGTGGACACTGTGGCGCAAGTAGTCGATGATTTTGGCCTGCAGGAGGAGGTCCTGTTTTCCTCTTTCAACCCGCTGGTTGTGCGCCGCGCTCGCGCGGCTGTAGACCTGCCCGCAGCCCTGATACGTGGGCCCGGCGTGTACCGCCATACGAAGTGGTTCGTCGACACTGAAGTAGAAAACCCGCACTATTCGCTGGTTGACGAATCTTATATGGAGCGCGCTTCGCGCGACGGCCGTGCCATATTCGCCTGGACAGCGGATGACCTTACCGAGGCGCAGCGCCTCGCAGACTTGGGAGTGCAGGGCATCATCACCAATGTGCCCGATCACCTGCTTGAACATCTGGTCTTGTGATCCTGCAGCATGGTAAGATATCAACACGTTGATGTTCTACCGAAAACTATTGATAACTGACTGGTTCCAACGATGACAAGGTCGCCGGTCGCTTATAGGAGGAACAGGGATGAAGGTGAAAATCATTCTCAATCCTTACGCTAACCGCTGGGGCGCCCAGGAGCAGGTAGAGACACTGACCCAGATGTTTGCCGCGCATGATGGGGAGTTTGATCTGGCGTTGACAGAGAGGCCAGGTCAAGGAATCGAGCTCGCCGAAGCGGCCGTTCGTGAAGGGTACGAAGCTGTGGTTGCCGCCGGCGGCGATGGCACGATAAATGAAGTGATTAATGGCGTTCTGAGAGCCACGCCAGATGGCCCCACGATCCCCTTTGGTATTATTCCCCTGGGTTCGGCCAATGATTTCAATAAATTAGCCGGGCTGCCGGATTCGGTGGCCGGGGCCATTGACGTGATCAGGGCGGGTCATACTAGGCAGATAGATACCGGGCAGGTCAATGATCGCTATTTCATCAACAACAGCGCGATCGCTATGGAGCCAACAGTCACATTGGAGAGTTGGAAGATTCATCGTATTTCCGGCGAGTCCCGCTATTTAGTCGCCCTGCTCCGGGCGCTTGCCCATCTGAGTGCATGGCAAATGGATGTAACCTGGGACGGTGGGCAGTTCAATGGACCGGCTTTTTTGTTGTCTGTTTGCAACAGTGAGCGGACAGGGGGATTTACCATGGCTCCCGGCGCTGAAATCGATGATGGCGTGATGGATCTCGTTATCGCCAAAGAAGTGCCCAAGCTGACGTTTCTACAGATGCTTGTGCAGCTCCTGCAAGGGAAACATACCGAACATAAGGACGTCATCTTTACGAGGATCAGCGAGTTGAAAATCAAGACCGATCCCGCTACGCCGGTACATGCGGATGGTGAGGTGTTTTCGAAATCGGAAACTGAGTTTACCTATTCCGTTTTGCCGGGAAAGGTTACCCTCCTATCCCCCGGGGCATAACGAAACAGGATTAATTTTTAGCTTGGCATCTCGATCGATTTGGCCAAAAAAAAGCGAGCCTTAAGCTCGCATTCATAAAAAGGAAAAATGATTCAATCCCCGCCATGCCGTGTGAGATCTGACATTTGAACCTGCAT
>JBJYWZ010000270.1:0-4100 GCA_046259725.1 Promineifilaceae bacterium (SeqCode)
TAATACGTTGACAGTATTCAGTGAACAGCAACCAGTAAGGTTATTACTGGTTACTGAATACTGTTTGCTGTTCACTGATCATTGTAGTCAGTCCCTGAGGCGGGCGGAGAGGCGTTGTTCGAGCTGGCGGATTATGCGCGCGCGCTGCTTGGCTACATCCTTGTCACTCAGGGTCTTGCTGGGAGATTGGAAAGTCAGGTGATAGGCGAGACTTTTTTTGCCGGCGGGTATTTGCTTGCCTTCATACACATCGAAGAGCTGGACGTCCTTCAGGAGGAAGCCGCCCGCCTGACGCAAAGAATCAGCCACTTCGGCGGCGGGTATAGACCGATCCACGATGAGGGCCAGATCTTCGCGTACGGCCGGATAGGATGACACCGGCTCGAAGACACTGGCTTTGTCCATGTAGGGATAGAGCGCTTCCAGATCGATGTCCGCGGCCAGGACAGGCTGTTTGCGATTGGTGCGAAAGCCATAATTTTCAACCACCTGCGGATGCAGTACGCCCATGGTTCCTAAAGGAATATCACCCAGCAGCAGGCGGGCGGTCTGGCCGGGTCTGAATGAGGGATGGGTGACCGGCTCATATGTGACTTGCAGGTGTAGGGTGTCGAACAGACCCTGCAGAACGCCTTTCAGATCGTAGAAATCGAACTGCGCCGCTGCGTCGGGGGCGCTCCAATGGCCGGCGGTGCGCGTTCCGGTGAGCACGATAGAGAGGCGAGCCAGCTCATCGGGCAAGATGCTGTCCTCAGCCTGCAAGAAGATTTTGCCAATTTCGAAGATGGCAATACGGTCCAAGAAGCGGCTGTTCTGGGCCGCGACCTCTAAATCTGAGGAAAGCTGGCTGTGGCGCATGACGGCGCGGTTGGAGGAAATCGGGTTTGTTACCGTCACATAGGGACGGTCATCTTCGGCGACGGCGGCAGCCGCAGGCAGGAGACGTGCCTCTTGCTCAGGAGCCGTGAGGCGGTAGGTGATGACTTCCTGCAAACCCAATTGAACCAGCAAATCACGCAGGGATTCTTCTTTTTCCATCCGGGGATTGCCACGCTGCGGCGGCAGGGCATCGGCGATGATGGTTGACGGTATGTTATCGTAGCCAACCATGCGGCAGACTTCTTCTACAAGATCGTGCGGCCCTTCGATATCCATGCGGTGATCGGGCACGGTTACCAGGAGGTGATCGCCATACGGTTCCACCTTGAACTCGAGGCGCTGCAGATACATGGTGATATCGTCCGGTTCGAGATCGAGACCGCTCAGGCGCTGGACATACTGCGGGCTTAGCTCAACAGTCACCGCTTCAGGTGGGTTGGGATAATAATCGAATATGCCATCCCAGACAGTGCCACCGGCCAGGCGGCGCATCAGTTCGGCGGCGCGTTTGGCGCCTAAGATAGCCTGGCTGGGATGAACACCACGGCTGAAGCGGAATGCGGCCTCGCTGCTGATGCCGAGTTCCGTGGCGCTGCGGCGGATGTTGATAAAATTCCAGGCGGCTGCTTCGAGGAGGACGTTGGTGGTATTGGGCTTGATCTCGCTGTCCTCACCACCCATGATGCCGCCGAGACTGAGCGAGCCGGCCGGATCGGTGACGAGAATCGTATATTCAGGAAGTTTATGCTCGACGCCGTCGAGTGTCGTCAGGCGTTCCCCTTTATAGGGAAGACGGGTATGAATATGGATGGGCCCGTCAGGATTGTAGCTATCGGCGCGGGTGCGAAGGAAGTCATAGTCAAACGTATGATTGGGCTGGCCCATCTCCAGCATGACGTAGTTGCTGATATCGACGACGACGTTGATCGGCCGTTGGCCGGCCATACGCAGACGATACTGCATCCAGAAGGGACTTGATGTCTGGGCAACACCTTTTATCAGAACGGCGACAAATCGGGGGTTCAATTCCGGATTGGTGGTCGTAATCTCGACTAATCCTTCCGTGGATGGTCCTTCCATTAGCAGATCATAATCCGGATAGCGCAGTTCCTGGCCGGTCAGCGCCGCATATTCGCGGGCAACGCCCACTATGGATGCGCAGCGAGCGATGTTGGGGATAATGTCTATCTCCAGGATATCCTCGCCCAATACATCTTGCAGTGGGGCGCCGGGGATGTAATCCGGGGACCACGTATCATTGGCCAAAAGGATGATGCCTTCATGTTCCTCGCTGATTCCCAGCTCCTTTTCTGAACACAACATGGCATCGTTGTAAATACCGCGCAGGGCACGCCCTTTCAATTTCACCTTTTTAGGCTCGTCTTTATGGCCGTCGTACAGGGTGGCTTCTTCCAACGCGAGGGGTGAGTAAATTTCGCGCTCGCTGAGGTCACCCGCCCCAAGGAAGGGGAACAGGTTTGGCGCGCCAGTAACGACGGTCTTTGGTTCATCAGCTCCGTATTCGACAGTGGCGAGAACCAGACGTTCGGCGTCAGGATGCTCCTCAACGGTCAGGAGCCTGGCAAGGACGATCTTGTCACGATCCCATTCCAGCTCAGCGCCCTCGAGTCCGATCTTGATGATATGTTTTACTTCGAGGCCGGCATTGGTCAGCAGTTCAGCAGCTTCTTCGGCCGTTTGGTTGATGTCTACGTAATCACGCAGCCATGAAAGTGGTACGAGCATGTGTAATCTCCAGGCGGATTATGTTTGAACGCTGCCAACTTTTTCGTCTAAATCGGGTGATTCCTGCAGAAAGAGAATGTTGGCAGATTTGTTGTTCGTCTTTCTAAAATTGCTCAAGGAAGCGCAGATCGTTAGACCAGAATTGGCGAATGTCATTGATACCATATTTCAACATGGCAATGCGCTCCGGGCCCAGGCCAAAGGCAAACCCATAGTGGATCTGCGGATCGTAGCCTCCATTACGCAGCACGTTGGGGTGTACCATGCCGCAGCCGAGAATCTCCAACCAGCCGGTATATTTGCATACCTGGCAACCTGCGCCGTCGCATAGAAAACAGGTTACGTCCATTTCTGCACTGGGCTCGGTGAATGGAAAGTAGCTGGCACGAAAACGCGTCTGGCGGTCTGCACCGAATAAGCGCCGCGCGAATTCGGTCAATGTGCCTTTTAAATCGGCGAATGTGATGTTGCTGCCGACGGCCAATCCCTCTACCTGGGTGAATTGAATCTCGCTGCGCGTTGTGATTTGTTCATTACGGTAACACATGCCGGGCAGGATGACGCGAATCGGCTCCGGGTAATAATCACGCATGGCGTGAATCTGACCGGGGCTGGTGTGCGTGCGCAGGATGACGTCCTCATTGGTTGTATAGAAGCTGTCCTGCATTTCACGCGCCGGATGGTGGGGCGGGAAATTGAGCAGCTCGAAGTTATAAGCGTCGGTTTCCACGTCGGGCGAGCGGTATATCTGGAATCCCATATCACCAAAAATACGGTAGATTTCGCGCAGCGTCTGCGTGACTACGTGCAGCCTTCCCTGCGCGGGAACGCGTCCGGGCATCGTCACATCGATGGCGTCCGCATGGATGGAGGCCGTCATCTCGGCGTTTTTTACCTCCTCGAGGCGCTGATCGTAGGCCGACTGCAGTTCTTTCTTAACCTCGTTCAGGCGCTTGCCAAAAGCGGGGCGCTGCTGCGGATCGAGCTGGCCAACCTGACGGGTCAGCAGGTAGACCTGGCCTTTACGGCCGAGATTTTGTCTATACCAGGTTTCCAGTTCCTCAGCCGTTGTCGCTGCTTCTAAAGAAACCAGAGCATTAGAATAGGTCAGTTCCAGATCAGAACTCATTTGTTTACTTCCTTCTTTATCGAAGAGCCGGAGGCTCAATCCGAAATTATACCCGACCATCAGTGAGCAAAAAAAAGACGCGGCCTCTTTGCCGCGTCTTCTCATGGTTGCTATTGTCTGCTTCAGCTTCAGTCAGGCAGAACCAGCCCCCATCGTACACACGGCACAGGGATTGCCAGCAAAGCTAAAGCTAAAAAAGATCACTCGTATTTCGGTGGTCATAATGTGCGCATGGTAACACCTGGCGCTTGCTATGTCAAGATAGAGCGAGGATGCGCGGGCGTCAGCGCTGCCAGGCCTGATCGGTGTGGATCAGGAGCAATATGCCGGATTCAACTTCGACGGT
>JBJYWZ010000271.1:0-2065 GCA_046259725.1 Promineifilaceae bacterium (SeqCode)
AACAGAGGATAGCTCCTTCGGGGCCAGGAATCATCCGGGACCAAACATTTAGCAAATACAGCTCTCTCGCATCTAGCGCGCGTGCTGCCTTCAGAGGTGGATATGAATTTGGATGCGGACCGACTAGGTCTTCCAAGACAGGCAAGTCTTCTTCTGTGAGCGAATAGTAAGCGACAACAGCTCGCTCAATTGCTTCATTGTGAGACAACACCAACGAAAATGCCTCAAGCTTCCAGCGCTCAAGCTCTGTCACGGCGTCGCGCAGCCCCGCCCCGCTTCCGGTGAATGTTCCCGCAAAGGTCCTCGCTGTTTCGTCCATCGACGCAAACTGCCAATACACCGAGGCGGTCTCGATAACACGATTCAAAGTGTCAACGTCGGCATCGACCAATGGCGCAGGAATCTGGTTGAGCAGTCCTGAACGATATCTCTTCGCAGCGGACCCCGAAAATGCATTATCACCAGAACCAACAAAGCTCTCCGTTACCATTTTGAATACGCGAGAATAGGCTCCGCCCAGATACGCCAAAAGCTTCTCCCGACTGACAGACTGAATCGCTATTCCTGTGCCACTGAACGCGGCGCCTCGCGGCAGAATTCTTGGACTGAAGTCGCTCGTCGTTCTCTCTGGATAGGTCAATCCTTCGGAAAAGTAATACTCGCTATGATTTAACCAAGGCGTCCAATCCGCCGATCCTTGGAGCCTAAGTCTCTTCTCGGCGAGATAAGTCTTCAACAGGTATCCATCAGGAGCCCAATCGACTACAAGGGTTAGATCCTCCCAGAAAGGCTGGTACTCCCCGCCTTTGGCAATTGGCACCCATCGGGTCTGGGAGCTATCATCTATCTCCCATCGCAGTCGGAGGAATCGAAAGTCGTCGGTTGTCTGCATGCCATGACGAGCTGCACCTCCAGATTCCGACAATGGAGGCAGCGATGTAATCCTCTCTAAGACCGGTTTGGGGAGCCAGTAACAGACAACTTGCAAAGGCACAGAGCGGAACTCCGCTATGGAGTTGTCAGCGCCGACGTCATTTTGTCGCGAAACAGCCGATTTGAAATTGTGCCGGGAGAATGAGGCGCCGTTGCCCTCTGGAGGGGAGCGGCGCGCTGTGCTCAGGACTCGATGCGGTCCTTCATGCGATAGCTCTGGCCTTCGATGACGATCGTCTCGGCGTGATGCAGAAGCCGGTCGAGGAGTGCCGAGGTGAGTGTGGCATCGTTGTTGAAGATCTCCGCCCAGTGTTTGAACACCCGGTTGGAGGTGATGACGGTCGCGCCGTGCTCGTAGCGCTGGCTGATGATCTGAAACAGCAGATCGGCGCCGGTCTTATCGATCGGCAGATAGCCGAGTTCGTCAAGGATCAGCAGGGCCGGCTTGCGGTAGCTGTCGAGGGCCTGTTTCAGGCGTCCGCCGCGTTGAGCGGCGGCGAGCATATTGATCACCTCCACGGCGGTGGCGAAGCGCACGCTGTAGCCCGCCAGACAAGCGGCATAGCCGAGCGCGGTGGCCAGATGGGTCTTGCCGAGGCCGACCGTGCCGAGCAAGATCACGTTGTGCTTGTCGGCGATGAACTGCAGTCGGAACAGGTTCTGTACCTGCAAGCGGTTGATCGTCTTCGGCCAACTCCACTGGAACTGCTCCAAGGTCTTGAGCACCGGAAAGCGCGCCTGGGTGATGCGTCGTTGCACGCTGCGCTCGCGCCGCAGGGCCGCCTCGCCCGCCGCCAGGCGGGCCAGATAGGCGACGTGATCCCACTGCGCCTGTGCCGCCTCTTGGGCCAGCGTCGCATGCTGCTCGCGCATGAAGGGCAGCTTCAGATAGGCCAGTTGTTCAGACAACGGCGCGGCGCTCGGGGTTGTCGAGGTGGTGTTCATGGCGTCTCCTTGGTGTCATCCGCCTGCGCCTGGTACAGACTCAAATCCGGCGTCGGCATGTCCAACTCCAGCAAATCGGCGCGACGGGTCAGCTGCAAAGCCGCCGGCTCGGGCAGCAGGCGCGTGCGGCTCTCCAGCACATTGGCGATGTACTCGCAGCTGAACGCCTGATAGTCGAAGGCATCGG
>JBJYWZ010000272.1:0-2306 GCA_046259725.1 Promineifilaceae bacterium (SeqCode)
GCGGCGCGATTGTTTTCGAATATCGTCAGCCCCCCGGTGATTTTCGCCGTGATGGGGCTGGTGCTGTCGCTCTACGCCCTGCCCCTGCCACAGGCGCTGACCTGGGCGGCCATTTACGGCCTCTTTGTTTCGCTGATGCCGATTCTCTTTGTACTGTACCTGCTGAATACAGGGCGCGTGAAAGAACTGCATATGAGCGACACGGGGGAGCGCCATTTGCCTTATGTCGTGGCGGTGGCCTGCGCAATTGTTTTTCTGGTTATCGTCAGGCTGGCAGGCGGACCCGAACTGCTGCGCTGTCTTTCCATTTTTAACGTGGTGGCGCTAACCGCACTGGCGTTGATCAACACGCGCTGGCTGATCAGCTTTCACGCCACGGCGATCGCCGCGGCATGGGCGATCACGGGCCTGGTCTTCGGATGGCAGGCGAGTTTGCTGGTGCTGCCGGTGGTGGCTATTGTGGTCGGGGTGCGCCTCTTTTTGAAGCGGCACACGGTGGCCCAGGTGATCGCCGGGCTGGCGCTGGGCGTGGCATCGGTGTTGGTGTTGACATTGATAGGCTGCTTTGTTTAACAAAGGGGCGGGGAAAGTAGTCCTTACGAGCCGGAATAAAGATGTTTGAACAAGAACGCGTTATCGGCCGTTTGCAGCGCCGGATCGCCGCCGATCCGGCTATTGTAGGCTGTTTCCTGGGGGGATCGTTTGGCCGGCGGGCGGAAGATGATTATTCCGACATCGACGTGGCGCTGATATTCGCGGATGACGCTGCGCGGGATCGCGCCTGGCATGAACGCAATGAGTTCGCCAGGTCGGTGATGCCCTATGTGCCGCTGAAGGCGTTCGACGGCAAACACGTACGGCCGTATCTATACATCACGTTGTTCTCCAACGGCAGCAAGATTGATTACCGCTACGAATCGGCCGTTTCGCTGGCGCCGAATCCGTGGGACGGTCAGATCCGCATTTTGAAGGACAGCGACGGCTGGGCGGAACAGTTCCAGGCAGATTCTGCACGCCTGAGCAAGCCGCAGGCGGCGATGAGCAGCGCGGAACTAACCAGGCTGGACCAGCGCTTCTGGGTGATGTATTGGGACGCGCTGCGCCTGTTGTCACGCGGGGATCACGACAAGCCGTTTACGATCTACCTGGAAATTCTCTACTTCACACTGCCCCCACTGCTGGCGGCGCTGCCGGTCGACGACGCGGCACACGAAGGGCTGATAAGAGCTTACTTCAGCCGGGATACTGGGGAAACGGCAAAACAGCTCCAGGGGCTGCTGGACGCTTACGTGGCAGCACGATCGGCCGTTATCCGGCGCTATCACCTGCAGCCGATGGGCGACCAGGCGTTTGAATCAGAAATCGGCCGTTTGATTCAAAAACTTACCTGAGGCAGCTCTTCCAGCGAGGCCAGCAGACGGTTCAATTCCTCCAGCTCCGTACAACTTAACAGCTCCGGCAGATGGGTTTCCACGCCGGGCATGCCTTCCAGATACTGCTTGAGGTGCTTGCGAAAGAGGGTCAGACCGTGCTTCTCACCGTAATAGTCGACCATTTCAGAAGCGTGGAGGCGAACGCCGTCGAGGATTTCCTGTCGCGCGAGATCGTCCTTACGGCGGCGAGCAAATATCCAGGGGTTGCCGATGGCGGCACGGCCGATCATGACGGCATCGCAGCCGGTGCGCTCCTTGAGCAGGTCGATGTCCTCAGGGGTTACGACGTCGCCATTGCCGATGACGGGTACTGAGACGGCGCTGCGCAGCTCGCCTATGGCGTCCCAATCGGCGCGACCGCCGTATTTCTGCCGTTTGGTACGCGCGTGCATGGCGATGAGGGCGGCGCCGTTGTCCTCCATGATGCGCGCGATCTGGGCGAAGTTCTGCTGGTCGTCATCCCAGCCGAGGCGGATCTTGCCCGTGACGGGAACCTGCAGATTGGACGAGAGGAGCGAGAAGGTTTCGGCAACCAGGTCGGGCTGGGGCATCATGCCTACTCCCGCGCCGCGCCCACTGACGCGACGGGTGGAGCAGCCCATGTTGACGTCAATGATGTCGGGACCAAGTTCCTGGATGCGCAAGGCGGCTTCGAGGATTCTGGCGGCGTCATTGCCGAAGATCTGGAAGACGATGGGAAACTCGCCGCGCTTTTTGTCGAGCCTGCGCCAGAAACGATTGTCGCGTTTCCTGCCGATCAGGCCTTCGACCGGCACAAACTCGGTGTAGTTCATGGCCGAACCGTAGGCGCGGCAGAGGGCGCGGTAGGGCACGTCGGAGTAGCCGGCCATGGGGGCGAGGATGGCGTCGCCG
>JBJYWZ010000273.1:0-2923 GCA_046259725.1 Promineifilaceae bacterium (SeqCode)
ACCTGGCCGGATTGAGCGAGAGCGGCGGCACGAATGAGCTGGTCAATATTGAAGAACCGATGGATGGCACCTGGACAGTCCAAGTATATGGCTATCTGGTGCCCCCGGGCGGCGTCGCTTACGATATGTGGACCTGGGCAGTGCCCAACAGCAGCGGTGGGTCCCTTTCGGTCGATTCGGCACCGGCGACGGCCGTTACTGGCGAAACAGGCACGGTCTCCTTTAGCTGGAGCGGCCTGGCCGAGGGGACGAACAGCGACTGGTACCTGGGCGGTATTTCGCATACCGGTGATGCCGGCTTGTTGGACGTGACCGTGGTCAATATTGACAATCGGTAAAAGCTGCAGGCTGCAGCCTGCAGGTCGAAGAGTAGGAAAGTTGCCAGCTTTTTAAAAGTTGGCAACTTTTTTGTTTTAAGGGTTGGCCGCTTTCTTGTTGATGATGGCAATGGCGTTGGCGACACCGTTTTCGCTGCGGATGCCTTCAGCCACGGTTTCTGCCCGGGCACGCATTTCGGGGCCGTCCACTGCTTGGCGCAGGGCGGCGGCCAGGTTTTCAGGTGTCAGTTTCTTCTGCGGGATGGGTTCCGGTCCGGCGCCGAGGGCGTGGACGCGGCTGCCCCAGAAGGGCTGGTCGCCCATGAAGGGACAGATGACGGTTGGCCGTGCGGCGCGCAAGCCGGCGGCCGTTGTGCCCGCGCCGCCGTGATGGACAACGGCCGCCATGCGCGGAAAGAGCCAGGCGTGCGGCGCTGATTCCAACTTGAAGATGGTGGGAGGCAGGTCGCGCGCCTGCAGGCCGCCCCAGCCGGTGGCCAGGATGCCGCGCAGGCCGGCCAGCCGCAGGGCGTCAATGACGATGCCGGTCAGGCGTACGGGGTCGCGGCCGGCCATGGAGCCAAAGCCGACATAGACGGGGGGATCGCCCGCGGCCAGAAAATTCTCGAGTTCAGCCGGCGGCTGCCATTCCTGTCCGCTGTCCAGGAACCAGTAGCCGGGAATGACGGCCTGAGGGGGCCAATCGTCGGGTCTGGGCACGACATGCGGGCTGAAGGCATGCAGCACGGGGACCGGTTCACCGGCGGCCGTTTTGTCTAGGCCTGTGCCGCGGGGAAATTTGTCGAGCCCCATTTCTTCCTGGCGGATTTTGTTGACCATGCCCGCGTACATGCTCATGCCCATGGCAACGGCCTTATAGCTTATCCTGTTGTACCGGCCGCCCAGGGGCAGCTCGGGGACGCCGGGCGCCGGGAAGTCGGCCGTGGGTACGATCATGGGCTGCAAGAGGGCCATGAAGGGTTGGGCGTTGAATGCCTCGGCGATGGAGAGGCCGCCCAGCGCCTTGGGATGGTAAATGACGACCTGCGGTTCCACCTGCTTTGCCGCGGCCCAGGAATCGAGAATCATCTGCCGGTTCAGTGGATTGGTCTGCCTGGCGAGTTTGGCCATGGTCTTCAACGATCCGAAGACGCCCATGGTTTCTTCCAGCGCTTCGCGCCCGGCGTCGGTATCGATCAATTTGAGCAGTTCGCCGGTCATGTAGCCGTAATTGAGGCCGTTTTCGCGTATGAGGGGTTCGAACTGTTCGGCCGTGCACAACGTCACGTCGTGTCCTGCTGTTTTTAGCCCTTTGCCCAGGGCCAGGTATGGCTGTACGTCGCCACGCGATCCGAATGTGATGATAAAAATATTCATAAATTATTTCCCCGCTTACTATGCCATACCATCAGCGCCAGTTGCCCTTTGCCGCGTGTGACAGCCTGGAAGAGCTTGAATAAGCGAAAGACGCGCCGGAAATAGGCCGGCATCTCTGCAGCCGACTCGATCCGTACAAAGCCAAACGGCTGGTAGAAGGATACAAGCTGGTCCATACAGGTGAGCCACAGCGGCGCTTCGTGCTTCTGCTGCAGGGCGCGGATGATTTCTCCTGCTACACCGCGCCTGCGCCAATCACGAGCCACGGCAAGTGAGGCCAGCTCGCGTGAACCGTCGCGATGTGGTTTCACCTGGCCGCAGCCGACGACGGTTCCTTCCTGGTTGGCGGCGACCAGAAACCGTGACCAGTGCAGGCCGAGCGGATTAATGCCCGCTTCGTGGATGAGGTCCTTTATGACCGGTTGATCAGACTCTATCGCCGTGCGGATGGTAAAGTTGGCAGCCATTGGCGCAATTGGTGCCCTTTTTAGTGATTGCGAACGACCGATTGATCAGGGGGCAGGCTGAAGCCTGCAACATAAGCCAGGGGCGATTTGTATTGGGCAATTATTACTCGATTTTACTGGCCAATCATGTCAGGCGCCGGCGGGCGGGCAGTTCGGGGACCTCCACCAGCTCGGTATGTTCTTCCTGGGCTTCGCTGAGGCGGCGGCTGTACCAGTTGACGAGCGGCTGAGCGCTGAGGCCGTGGGCGAAGACGCTGATCAAGACGGTGAGGGGTACCAGCAAGGCTAATGGCTGCATGGAACTGCCGGCCTCCTCGAATGCGCCGGCGGCCAGGAGCCCGAAGACGACCGAGGCCAGGCCGCGCGGGCCGAACCAGCCCATGAGCAGCACCGTGTCGCGCCGCAGACCTGTGCCGATCATGCTGATGGCCACGGGCAGCATACGCACGACCGTCAGGCTGAGGACGGCGTAAAGAATAGCGCGCAGGATGTCGCTCGTCGGATTTCGCAGGAATGCCTGCGGCGAAATGAACAGGGCGGCAAAAATGGTCCAGACCAGGAGCGACATGAGCGTGCCCGAAGCCTCGGCGAACTCGGTCTGTTCGGCCAGTTTGTGTTTGGAGGCATGGCCGAAGGTGATGCCGCCGACAAAGGCGGCCACAAAGCCGTTGCCCCCGATGCCGATCGAGAGAAAGTAGCAGGCCAGAGCCACGGCCATGATGGAGATTTTGCTCCACATGTCGGTGGTCCAGCGGCGATTTT
>JBJYWZ010000274.1:0-10192 GCA_046259725.1 Promineifilaceae bacterium (SeqCode)
GCATCTTCGGCCGTCCATAGACCGGCGGCAAAGGTTCTGAGCTGCGGATTGCTGCTGTTGCGCGCCGCGGCCAGGAAGGTTTGACCATTGATGACGTA
The DNA here is from genome assembly GCA_046259725.1 of Promineifilaceae bacterium (SeqCode). Lineage (GTDB taxonomy): Bacteria > Chloroflexota > Anaerolineae > Promineifilales > Promineifilaceae > JAACFF01. The sequence goes on from JBJYWZ010000274.1 coordinate 99, forward strand.
GTGCCAGACAGGTTTGCCATTCAGCATTTCCTGGCCCTCGAGCCTGCCGTAGGCCACATCGCTGCTCGTCAGCATCAGCAGCAGGCTTTCCGGGCTCATCTCATCCAGCACGACCGCCACCTGGGGCGCGTCGGGCTTGACACAAATGGGTAGGAAGCCGTTGATGACGATGTAAGAGCCTTCCGGCACGTGATAGAGATCGACGGTAGAGGGAGTGAATAAGCCCACCAGCGACCCGCCAATCTGGGCGGCGATTTCGCCCAGCAGGCTGCCCGAGATCGAGATCTTTTTTCTGCGGCCGTTGACGGTCACGAGACCACGCAACGTGCCCTCCTGTCGGCGGCGATTAATCAGCCCATTGACGGCCAGCGATACCGCGCCGTCGAGCGAATTCAAATCGGCTATCGATCGCAGGGGGATAAAATCCGCTGAGTTTGTGTTGTTCATATCTTTGCTGCTCCTTGATTCGCTAACGGCGGTCGACCGCCGGTAGCGGCGGGTTACTGTGCCTGCGGCTCAATTATAATCTCCGGCGACGAAAAAGCGCCCAGGCAGCCGCGATTATTTATGGCGGCGATACTGATGGCGTACCCGGTCTGGGATTGATAACCGTCCAGTATAACGTTGCCCGCCTGTTCGGCCGATACATAACGGAAGGGTGTGAAGCGTTCCGAGCCCAGGGGGCGCACGGAGATGGCATACCCCGACACCCCCTCTTCGGGCACCCAGGATATCTGGAACGTGCCGGGATCATTCAGCGGTGCGGCAATGGCCGCCGGCGATGGCGCGCAGGCCATGTTAGCCAGCGTGGCCAGGTTGAGCTGCACGATCTGCCGGTAATAATCGTAGTCAATCAGCGACCAGGTATCGCGCGTCGAATTCTGGATGGAGAGATCTTCCTGCGACTCCATGATGCGCACGGCCGGATAACCGGCATAAACAAACTCGCGTTGGTCGCCCCAACGGCCGTCGCGGTCCAGACCGTCGATCATCTGCACATCAAGGGCAGGGAGATATAACCCGCGCACATAATCGATATAGCGTGCTAACTGCCGCGCGTTCGATGTGTCCGGCCCCGCCGAAAAAAGGCGTACGAACTGCGGAATGCCCGCCCGACCGCCAATCATGTCATTGTTTAGCGCCGCGTCGATCTGGATGTTGTTCAACGAAGCCTGTTCGACAAAATGCTTGCTGCCGAAGGTGCCCTGCTCTTCGGCCGTCAGGGCAGCGAAAATGATCGTCTGATCCCAGGTGCGGGCGCTCACCAGGCGGGCGATTTCCAGCAGAGCCGCCACGCCGGAACCGTTGTCGTCTGCTCCCGGCGCCGGACTGCGGCCGTCGAGCCAGTCGGCGGCGCGCGAGTCGTAGTTGGCCATCAAGACCAGTGTGCCCGGATAGCGGCCGGTGCCGGGCAGGGTGGCAACAATGTTGCGCTGCGTGGTCGTTCGCCCTTCGAACGTCATCTCATAATCCTGGAATTCAACATGAAGCCTGTCCCCGCCGACGCGCTGGAACTCGTTGAAAATCCAGCGCCGCGCCGCGCCGATGCCGAACTCGTCACTATCCGTCCTGCTGAAGGAGCTGCGCGTGCCGAAACCCTCCAGAGTCTGCACGTAGCCCATCAGGTTCTGCGTTGAAACAGCCTCAATCAAGGAAATGATATCCGGATCAACCTGTGGAACGAGATCGCTGACGGGATTAACGACCGGTTCGCTTGCAGCGATGTATTGTAGTTCCAGGGGCAGTTCCGTGGGCCGGAGCGCCGGCCTGGTCTCTGTCGGCCGTAACTGCATCTCCAGCGGCAGGAATTCAACCACCGGCGTCGGCGTCTCCGGCCCTGCGGGCGCTGACGAACAGCCGGCGGCCAGGTTCAGGCCAACCAGCAGCAGGATCAGAACTTTGCAGCATCTCATTGCCAGGATGTTGCAGCAATTCGCGCAAATTTTCAAACTTTAGCGGCAAATTGGAGCCGTATTGACAGCATTAAGAAAGCGGATTATGATTTAGACCATTAGGTTAGACCGAATGGTCTAAAACGGGCGGCGAATGCTCTCGCCGGCGTCGAAGTAAGAAAAGAAAGCGTTTTATGTGCGGGTTCTGGCCGAAACGGCCGGGGCAAAAGCGATAGATCGATTTATTGGAGTATAAGTATGCCGCGGCCGAGATTTTACAGGCTGTCCGAAGAAAAACGAGAACGCATTCTGGAAGCGGCGGCAAAAGAATTCACCGCCCACGGCTATGATGGGGCCTCCATGAACAGCATATTGCAGGCGGCCGCTATTAGCAAAGGGGCGGCCTATTACTATTTCGACGATAAGGCCGATCTCTTTGCCACGGCCGTCCAACACTACAGTGAGGAACTGATCGCGGATATCGCCTTCGATCCAACTGAGCTGACGGCCGATAACTTCTGGGACGGGCTTGCGGATGTCTACCGCCGGCAGTTCACCAGCTTCGCCGAACGGCCGTGGGTCTTCGGCATCGCCAAGGCAGGGGGACCCATGCCCGCCGATACGCTGCTGTATGGTCCTCTGGCCGAGATCTGGCAGCAGGCTCAGACGTTGCTGGCCGGCTTTTTACAGCACGGGCGCGATCTGGGCGTCATCCGTGACGACTTGCCGGAAGAGCTGCTGCTTTCGCTTCTGGTAGCCGTGGATGACGCGCACGACCGCTGGCTTTATGCTCATTGGGCCGAGCTGTCGCCAGACGATCTGGAACAGGCCGCCCTGCGCATCAGCGATACGCTGCGGCGGCTGTTATCAGTGAACGGTGACCAGTAAACGACACGGCGTTAATCTGACGCGGCTGACCACTGAAAGCAGATAGCGATAAGTCCATGACTCCAGCAATCGAAACACACAGACTTGTTAAACGGTACGGCGACATTACAGCCGTCGACGATCTGTCCCTCTGCGTCGCCAGGGGCGAGATTTATGCTTTTCTCGGCCTCAACGGGGCGGGCAAGACGACGACGATTCGTATGTTGTTGGGTATGGTCAAACCAACGGACGGCTCGGCGCATGTGCTGGGAACAGCGGTCAAGCGCGGCGCGGCGCTTCTAGAGGCCTGGCGCTCGGTCGGCTATATGGTGGAACGGCCTTACGCCTACCCGGAGCTGACCGTGCGCGAAAATCTGGAAGCGGTGCGCCGTCTGAGGCCGGGCACGCCGACGGAGGCTGTCGATCGCGTTATTGACCAGTCAGGGCTGGCCGCCTATGCTGGCCGGCGTACATCCACTCTGTCGCAGGGCAATGCCCAGCGTCTCGGCCTGGCCAAGGCGCTGCTGCACGAGCCAAAGCTGCTCATCCTCGATGAGCCGGCCAACGGCCTCGACCCGGCGGGCATCGTCGAAATTCGAACGCTTCTCCGAAAATTGGCAGAAGAGGACGGCGTTACTATTTTCATGTCCAGCCATATCCTGGCCGAAGTAGCGCGCCTGGCGGCCCGCATCGGCATCATCCACGAAGGGCGTTTGCTGCAAGAAGTTGACGCGGCCGATCTGGCACGACAGCGCCGCAGGTGGCTGCATATTGACGCACGCGATCGGCAAGCGGCCAGAGCCGCACTGGCGGCCGCCGGCTATTCCCCTTCGACAGACTCAGGGCAAGCTCCTTCGACAGGCTCCAGGGGCGAAGGGCAAAACGGGTTCCCCGCCTGCGCGGGGATCGTACTGCTTGAAGAACGGGCTATCAACCAGCCAGATGACATCGCCGCGCTGCTGGTCAATGCCGGCTGCGCGCCGACGATGCTCAACATTGAACATGAAGACCTGGAGCATTATTTCCTGCGGCTGGTGGGTATGGGAGAAGCAAGCGACCAATGAATAATCTTTCGCAAGCCACTCGCGTAGAACTGCAAAAAGCACGCCGCTCCAGGATGCCGCTGGTGACACTGGCCGCCTTTTCGCTGGCTCCGCTGGCGGGTGGATTTTTTATGTTTGTATTGAAGGACCCGCAGCTCGCGCAGCGCATGGGCATGATCAGTATGAAGGCGCAGATCGTGGCCGGAACGGCCGACTGGCCCACCTATATGAGCGTCCTGGCCCAGGCCACTGCTATAGGCGGCATTCTTCTCTTCAGCCTGATCACCAGTTGGGTATTCGGCCGTGAATTTGCCGACCATACGATCAACGATCTGCTGGCCTTACCCACGCCGCGGTCCACGATCGTGCTGGCCAAGTTCGGGCTGGTCATGCTGTGGTCGGTTCTGCTCACCGCGGCCATCATTCTCATCGGCCTGGGTGTGGGCGCGCTTCTGGATCTGCCGCCGGCGCCGGCCGCAGTGTTGCAGGAAAGTACCATCACAGTGACGGTGACGGCCTTGCTGACCATCCTGCTCCTGACGCCGATTGCCTTCACTGCCAGCGCCGGGCGCGGTTACCTGCCGCCAATGGGCGCGGCGCTCCTGACCCTGCTCCTGGCCCAACTTGTCGCCGCCGCCGGATGGGGAGAATATTTCCCATGGTCCATCCCGGCGCTCTATTCGGGCATGGCCGGTCCTGACTATGCCGGTATGGGCGCCATAAGCTTCCTCATCCTCATCCTAGTCAGTTTCAGCGGGATGCTGGCCACAATCGCCTGGTGGGAATTGGCCGATCAAGGGTAGCAGTGGACAGTGAACGGTAGGCAGTACGCAGTCCTTGACACCTCAGTATTCCGTGAACGGTGCTGCTGAATATTGTATACTGCTTTACTGAATACTGTGTCCTGCCAATTGAAAGGAGCATCGCTATGGTCAAACTGACGCCAGGGGAATATGACGCCGTTTTGAACGGCGTTGATATACACTACACAATTCGCGGTTCCGGGCCTCCTCTGCTCGCGCACTCCGGCGGGCCGGGCGCTGATGCCAGGACCTGGGATGACTTTGCGGGCATCGATGAGTTCGCGACCGTAATCGCCATTCACCCGCGCGGCTGCGGTCTTTCCGGCCCGTCGCCGGATGAAGCCTATCGCCTTTCCGACTATGCCGCCGATCTCCATGCATTGTCCAGGCATCTGAATCTGGATAAGCCTGTCGTTTTGGGTTGGTCGCACGGCGGCATGGTGGCCCAGCAGTACGCCATCGACTACCCGGATGCGCTTTCCAGGTTGATCCTTTTTGACACGGCCGCCTGCCTGAGCGGGTTTCTGGGTGATATCGAATCGGCCGTGCAGCCTTTCAAGGATCAACCGTGGTTCGAAGATTCTTACGCGGCTCTGCAAAAAGAGTGGGCCGGCGAATATGAGACGGATGAGGAGATGGGGCAGTTATGGGCGGAGGAGATGAAGTTTTATTTCAAGCGGTTCGACGGGCGGGCGGAAGCGTATCACGAGCGCACCGGTGATTATTCATTCGCCATCGTCCCGCTGAAGATCTTCAACGAAGAGGAAGCGGAGACTTTTGATCTGCGACCGCGCCTGGGAGAGATCACCGTGCCGACGCTGGTCATTGTCGGCCGTCACGATTTCATCACCAATGTAGCCATGGCCCAGGAGATGGCCAGCCACATACCCGATGCCCGGCTGGAGATTTTTGAAGAGTCAGGCCACTTCGCGCTGGTAGAGGAGCCGGAGAAGTTCTACGGCGTGGTTAAAGAGTTTCTTGAAGGGTAGGGCGGTAGATAGAATGTAGAGACAGAGATAGAGGAGTTTTTCTCTATCTCTATACGCTATCTCTGGTTCTGTTTATACGATACCTGATGATTCACGCCGGCGGCGGGAGAGGGCGTCGATGAGCACGGCGGCCAAAAGCACCAGGCCGTTGACCACAAACTTGACGCCTGAAGGCAAACCAAGCAAGCCCATACCGTTCTCAACCGAAGCGATGATCAGGCCGCCGAGCAAGGCGCTCATCACAAAACCCACACCGCCAAAGAGGCTCGTACCGCCGATAACGGCCGCGGCAATGGCATTGAGCATCAAGTTTCCACCGCCGGTGGCGGTATCTACAGAGCGCAGGCGCGAGGCCAATATGATGCCGCCCACGCCGGCCATAAAGCTGGTGATCATGAAGACGGAGACGCGGATGCGGTTGACGTCGATACCGGCACGGCGAGCAGCTTCTTGATTGCCGCCAACGGCGTAGACGTAACGGCCGAAACGCGTGCGGTCGGCGATTAACGTCCAGAACAGCAGGAAGAAAAGGACGATGATGAAGACAACGGGCACACCGCGGTCCTGATTGGCATACCAGACTGCCCCACCGGTGATGGCGGCCACGAAGAGAATCTGCAAGATCAGCAGGGAGACAGGTCCCGTGGCAAGGTTCTGTCGCTGCAAGGCACGGTATCTGGCAATGCGGCTGTAAATGAAAACGACGTTGGTTACGGCCCACAGAGCCCAGCCCCACATTGCAGGCAGATAATCATTGGCGATGCCAATAACGGTTTCATCCTGGATGACGATCGTGCCGGCAGTCGAGTAGACAGTGGTCATAATAAGCACCACGCCGCTCCAGACGAGCAGGCCGGCCAGAGTGACAACAAAGGAATGCGCCCCTGTGCGGGTAATGATCCAACCCTGCAGAAAGCCAATGAGGATCACGGCAAGCAGAGCAATGCCTATGGCCGCCGGCCAGGGCAGAGCAGGGCCGTCCAGGCGGAGAAGCAGGACACTGGTTACCGCAGCAACGGCGCTCACATAGCCGATTGAAAGGTCAATTTCGCCGATTAACAAGACGAAGACCACACCGATGGCGATGGTTGTAATGCCGGCCATCTGCAGGAGCAAATTGACAAAGTTGCGCGGGCTGAAGAAAAGGGGTTGGAGCGTGTAGAAGATGACAAAGATGATCAGCAAACCAACGATGATCGGCAGCGAGCCGAGGTCACCGACCTTGATGCGCCGCCACCAGTCGGCGAGCACATCGCCGAAGGTGTCATTGGGCGTTTCGGCGATTTGCACACCGGCGACGTCGGCCGTCTCCTGCTGCACTGTCGCGGCATAGGCAAGCGCTTCCTGAAATTCCTCTTTTGTTGTGATTTCTTCGTTCGTTTCGTCGCTCATGCTTTTACCTCTTCCATGCCGGGCACGTGGCTGAGCGTTCCGGCGGTGATGGCGTGCACGACTTCCTGCTGCGTTGTTTTGTTAGCTTCGAACAGGGCAACTTTATGGCCCAGGCGCAGGACGGTAATGCGGTCGGACACCTCAAAAATATCATGTAAATTGTGCGAAATAACGACCACGCCCAGCCCACGGTCAGCCAGGCGGCGAACAAGGTCAAGCACCTGGCGTGTCTGGGCAACGCCAAGGGCGGCCGTCGGCTCGTCGAGAATGACGAGCTTTGAATTCCACATGACGGCCTTGGCCACGGCGATGGCCTGGCGCTGGCCACCGGATAGACTCGCTACCTGCTGGCGTACAGAACGGATCGTGGTGACTGACAGGGAGTCCAGCGTTTCCAGCGTGGCCTGTTCCATGTTCACTTCATCGAGCAGGTGAAGGCCGGTGACTTTTTCGCGCCCCAGGAACATATTGTTAACCACATCGAGATTGTCGGCCAGCGCCAGGTCCTGGTAAACGATTTCGATACCCAGTTGGGCCGCATCTCGCGGGCCGTGGATATCGACTTTGGCGCCATCCACGTAAATCTCGCCCGTATCGAAGGGATAAATACCCGCTATGCCCTTGATTAAGGTTGATTTGCCGGCGCCATTGTCTCCGACCAGGGCCATCACTTCTCCGGCTCTCGTCTCGAAATCGACATCGGTAAGAGCCTCTACCGCGCCAAAGTGTTTCGTGACTCCTTTTAATTCTAGTAACGGAGCGTCGGCCATAGCTTTCTCCTTTTTAGCCGGTCAGCGAATGGGCCTGTTTTCTGAGACGTTTGCCGGCTGGCTTGCTGAAATGCGGACTCGCTGAAATGATGGAATAGTGATTAATGTAACGTTAACAATCAATTTGGATGGATTATATACAAATTGCGGCTATTCCCAAATATTTAACAGTGATTGGACCGGTATGCCGGATCGGGCGCGACCGGTAACAGCGGCAGGGAGCAGGGGCAGCGGGTATAATAGCGTCAGCTGTGCCTTCTTACGGAGGCACGGCATGGTTAATGTATCTTGCAGAGATGGTGATAATCAGTGACTGAGAAAGAGAACAAAGCGGTAACGACCTGGCTTTTTGTGGTTTGCGGCCTGATCATGTTTATGGTGGTCCTGGGCGGCTACGTACGCCTGACGCGCTCGGGCCTATCCATGGTGGAATGGGAGCCGGTGCACGGGGTTATCCCGCCCATCGGCGAACAACAATGGCAGGAAGAATTCGCCAAGTACCAGGCCACGCCGGAGTTTCAAATTGTCAATAAAAGCATGACGCTGCACGAGTACAAGGAAATTTTCTATGTGGAATACATCCACCGCCTGCTGGCGCGCTTCGCCGGTCTTGCGGTGGTGATCCCGCTTTTTTACTTTCTGTTTAAAGGAATCATTCCCTGGCGCAAGTCGGCTGTCTATTTGGCCATCGCCCTCTTGTTCGCCTTTCAGGGCTTCATGGGCTGGTATATGGTCAGCAGCGGCCTCAATGATATCCCCTCGGTAAGCCCGTACCGGCTGACGATCCACCTGCTGCTGGCCCTGTTCCTGCTGGCGCTGACATTGTGGATGGCCCTCAACCACCGCTACGGTTTTCCGCAGCGTGTGCAGGGGGTAAGGCGCACATCGCCCTATCTCGTATCCTTGCTGGTGACGGCCGTGCTGGTGCTGCAGATTTCGTATGGCGGTCTGGTGGCGGGCATGAAGGCGGGACACGTTTCCAACACGTGGCCGCTGATGTTCGGCCGTATTGTCCCGCCCGGCCTTTTGACGCAGCTGGAGCCGTGGTGGATGAACCTGGTGACTGCGCCGGCTACGGTGCACTTTATCCATCGCTGGCTGGCCTTCGGCGTGCTGCTGGCGGGGTTGTTTCTGTACTGGGTGACGAAGAAGCGTGACTATTCCACGGCCGTACACAAAGGGGTGCTGTGGATGATCGGGCTGACGGCCGTGCAGATCACGCTGGGCATCAGCGTCGTATGGTTCGGCGTACCGCTCATCCTGGCGCTGTCGCACCAGGCGGTGGCGCTGTTTATCTTCGTGGTGACGATCTTCATCAACTACCGCGTGGCGCACGAACCGGTGCCTTTTCCGGGGGAGCATTATCGCTATCAGCTGTCAGCCGACAGCTGATAGCCGGACAACTCTGGCTGCCGTCGCGCGCCTGGCTGCTGCGCGACGATGATTGTTTGCCCTTTTCCGGAAACAATCATCGATTTGAAGGGGAAAATTGGCATCCTCGACCGCATCCGGGAGAATTGCCGGATCCGGCAATGAACCTCCTTTTTCGCAAACAATTGAATAAATTCGCTGCTTTCCATCGTTGAGGGCGGTTCTTAGGGCGATTTCAGGGCGTTTCCCACTTACAATAGGTTATATTGTATTGTATGATTTAATTTCTTTGCAGTTGGGAGGTAAAGATGTCATTTGTTGGAAAGCGTGTTTTGGTCACCGGCAGCTCGCGGGGCATCGGCCGGGGAATCGCGCTCAAGCTGGCTGAAGAAGGCGCGCGGGTGGCCGTTCATTATTATCAGAATGAGCCGGCGGCCAACGAGACGCTGGCCAGGGTGCGGGCGCTGGGATCGGATGGCTTTATCGTCCAGGCCGATATCACGCAGGCGGACGACATTCGCCATCTATTTCGCACAGTGGAAGCCCAGTTCGGGGGGCTGGATATTTTTGTCAGCAACGCGCGGCCGGAGCTGCCCGCTTTTTTCTACCCGCCGATGGAGATTACGCTGGCGCAGTGGGACACGGCCGTTGATTCACAGGCCAGGGCTTTTTTGATCGCTGCCCAACAGGCGGCGAGCATGATGCCCGATGGCGGGCGAATCGTGGCCGTTACTTACGGTGCGGGCAGCCGCACCGGGGGTTTGCAGCCCTGGGTAGGTATGGGCGCGGGCAAAGCGGCGATGGAGTCACTGGTGCGCTACTTCGCCGTGGCCCTGGCCGGGCGGGGCATCACGGTCAATGCGATCAGCCCCAGCTGGATCGAAGACAGCGTGCTCAACAGCCTGCCCGCGGAGGCCCAGGATCTGATTCGCAACTGGCACGGCGCCGGCTGGACGCCGATGTGCCG
>JBJYWZ010000275.1:0-1572 GCA_046259725.1 Promineifilaceae bacterium (SeqCode)
GGACATCTGTAAAGGGCGGCATCTGCGAAAGTTCGGCCGTTGTGCAGGAGAGCGTCAGTGAATCAGGGCCGGCCTCAGCAACCTTCTCCAGGGGAACAACCAGCGCCTCGAAATCATGACTCACTATTACGTGGGTGACAGCTTTTTTGATTGGGTCAATGACGACAGCCGTTGTCTCTCCCACCTCGCCATCGCTACAGAAAACTTTTGCATTTAAAGGAATGTCGGTCATTTTAGTCCTGCCAGTGTTTCAGTATTTCAGTTTATCAGTTTATCAGTTAGTCAGGTGGTCAGGCCAGATCAAGGCTAAATCACTATGCGACTTTGCAGCTCTGCAACCTTGCAACCCTGCCCCCATTCTATCCGCCCACCTCATCCCAGTATTCCCACAGAAGCGATTCCAGTTCACCTGCCTGGATCGTTTCTACGCGAACACGCGAGATTTGAGGATCGAGGGGTACGGCCATCCAGGCGGAGTTTGCGCCCTGGGCCACGCGCACGACGCGCTCGATATTGCCCTGCGGGCGGATGCCGGTCAGATTGACCTGGGTGCGCCATTCCGGTGCGCTGGCCGCGTCAAACAACTCCTTGGCCGAGGATTTATGCAGGCCGTCAGCCTCCAGAATATCGAGCGCGGGTACTTCATCCCAGACATCGGCCAGGTCGCGCGCCTCCATAAAATCTTCACGGCTCAAAATAGCGTAAAAATCTTCTTCTTTGGGGACAGGTTTGAGGGTCAGGACATTCTTAACAGCTAAGCGCAGCGCGTCCAGGTCATCAAGCGTGAACAGTTCAAAATCACCGCCCTCCTTTTTGCGCAGACCCACGGCCGAAATGCCGTCCCAATAATACCAGACCATATCCGGCCCAGTGTCCGACTCCATGCGCCAGACGCGGACCACAATTTCCGGCGCGGCCAGCGCATTGATCAGCGCTTGTTTGGCTTCAGCATCCGCGCTCGGAGCCGGCGACGGTGTGCCGGCGAACACCCCAAATTCATCGGCCGTCATTGTTGGCGGAATAGAAATCCCGGCTACCTTCAGCAAATAGAGCATTTCTCCCGGTCGTATCAAATAGCTGTCCATCATCCTTATCCTATCGTCATTCAATATTGCTCACATTCTCCACACTCTACCCGCGACTGTCAACCACGAACATGAGAGAAATTAACCAGGCTTTCTTTCCGCCCAATAATGTCTTTGGCAAATCACCTTTCGCTTACAATATCAGATTGGTCATCTCTTGTCGATACAGGAGCACTTTCGCACTTCCAGGGCACTGCTGGCTGCACCTTTAGTCCCCGATAACCAATCGTTTCCAATAGATGTAATGCACGATTCTATCTCTATCTCTTCTCTCTATCTCCCTCTCCTGTTACAATGGCGTGCAGCAGTCAAACAACCCTTGAGACAATATGCAGGATTCAGAGCTCGTTTTCGCCTTTTTTCTCATCCTGGCCGCGCTGGTGACGGGACTGGCGCGGATTTTCGGCCGTTGGTATATCAGCATGCCCATGATCTTCGTCTTCGCGGGCATTCTCTTTGGGCCGCAGGTAGCGGATATTCTGGTCGT
>JBJYWZ010000276.1:0-2451 GCA_046259725.1 Promineifilaceae bacterium (SeqCode)
CCAGGGGAATGCCGTTGGCCACGCCCGCGCCGACGGCGGCGAAGCCCAGGAGCACGACGTACTGGCTGCCGGAAAGAACGGCCGTGATCAGGCCCAGTGAAGCCAGCAGCCCGCCGAAGCGCACCACCTGAACCGGGTTGAAGCGGGTGGCCAGCCAGTCGCCGGTCAGACGGCCGAGTGTCATGGTCAGCGAAAAGGCGGCAAAACCGAGCGCGGCAAAAGCAGCCGTCGTGCCGATAGTCTTGGCCAGGAAGACGCCGCTCCAATCATGCATCGTGCCTTCGCCGATGGCCACGCAAAAGGCGACCGCGCCCAGGCCCCACAGCGCGCGCGGCGGGAGGCGGAACAGGGCGCCGCCCGCCTGTTTTTCACCGCTCACGTCCAGCAGGTAGCGCGAGCTGATCAGCATGGCGATTAAAGCCATGACAGCGACCAGCGCGAAATGGGCCAGCACGGTCAGGCCCAGGGAAACGAGTCCCGCGCCCAACAGGGCGCCGGCCAGACCACCAATGCTGAAGGCGGCGTGAAACGAGGACATCAGGGGCCTGCCGGCCCGCTCTTCTACAGCGACCGCCTGGGAATTCATGGCCACGTCCATCGTGCTCAGGACGAGGCCGACGACAAAGAGAGCCAGGAAGAGCGTCGGCGGCGAGCTCATCAGCGCCGGCAGCAGCAGGACAATACAGAGCAGCACGCCAGCGGTGGTTGTCACCGTGTGGCTGCCAAAACGGCCGATCAGGCCGCCGGCCATCGAGAGAGCGACGATCACACCGGCGGAGATGCCCATCAGCACCAGGCCCAGCGTTCCTTCGCTCATGGAGAGCAGCGCCTGCACGGCCGGAATGCGCGACACCCAGGTCGCCAGCAGAAAGCCGTTGATGAAAAAAGCGACCAGCACTGCCAGCCGCGCGGATTGTGTATGTGTCACTCTTTCCATGTCTGCAGCTGCTAGCAAAAACCTCTATGCGCGCGATCCGAATGCGAGGCCAAGGGCCGCGCCAACCCCCGCGCCGATAGCCATCCAGACCGCCATATTCTCGGAAGTAATGCCCACGGCCGCGCCGATGGCCACGCCAAGAATCAAGCCCATGGCGATAGTCCTTCTGCGTTTATTATTTCGATCAACATTCATGGCCGGAGTATATCAGGTTTTCACTGTTAGCCATTTTGTCCACATTCCTCAAGCGAAATTTGTTCGCGTCGAGGAAAACCGACGGAAGGGTCATCGCACAACCTTTTCCATATCAGGCCGTTCGCGTCCGCGTCCTTTCTTGGGCGGTCCGGGGAGGCCGTTTTTGATGACAACAACTTGAGCGGCTGTGGCCTATCTTTAAAAAACGGCTAAGATTTAACAGCTGACCAATATCGATTTTTGGGGAGATAAAATGCTTGATTTTTCGCCGCTGGCCCTCAGACAGATGAGCATGGCCGAATTAGCCGCCGGCCTGGACCAATCGGACCTGAGGAAATTGACTGACGAGATGATCGACGCCATGCAGGCCCTGATAGAGGGCTGCGAGGACGAGGACGTGGTTTTCGTGCCTCATGACCCGCACGCTTATGACGAATTCGCGCTGGACGAAGGAGATGTCGACCTGGCCTGGACGCTGGGCCACGTCATCGTGCACGCGACAGCTTCTTCCGAAGAAGCGGCTTTTCTGGCAGCCGAACTGGCGCGCGGCGTCTCCATGCGCGTGCGCCGCTCGCGCTACGAGGTGCCCTGGGAGCGTGTGACGACGATTGCCCAATGCCGGCAGCGGCTGGAAGAGAGCCGCCGCATGCGCCTGGCCAGCCTGGACATGTGGCCGGACGAACCCGATCTGGACAACTTTTACCTGCACCGCCAATCAGGCCAGAAAATCAACGCCCCAATGCGCTTTCTCTTTGGCCTGAAACATGACGACAGCCACCTGGAGCAGATCGCCGAGATCGTGCGCCAGGCGGCAGCGGCGCGGCTGGAAGGCGTGCCGCTTCAGTAGCCAGTGTTCAGTTTTCGGTATTCAGTGAAGCGTGACTGGATGCTGTTTAAGGTTTTCTGAATACTGGTCTCTGGCACTGGGGAAAAATGAGCCGGGCCCAAAATCTACCACGCTGGGTCTACAGGTTGTTTAATCTCCCCAGGCGGCTGGTCCGCTTCGGGTTCGGGCAGAAAGTCGGTCCGCCGCTGTTGATTCTGACCACAAACGGCCGCAGGAGCGGCCTGCCGCGCGAGACGCCATTGCAGTACGAGCTTATCGACGGTGTCTATTACGCCGGCTCCATGCGCGGCGACAGGGCGGATTGGTATCGCAATATTCTCGCCGATCCCCATGTTCTGTTACGCGTTGGCGATAAACAATTTCCCGCTCTTGCCGAAACAATTGAAAACAGCGAGCAGGTAATGGACTTCCTGAAATATCGTCTCCAACGCAGCCCGCGCATGATCAGCGCCATTATGCGTGCCGACGGCTT
>JBJYWZ010000277.1:0-8087 GCA_046259725.1 Promineifilaceae bacterium (SeqCode)
CGTCTCATAAAGGACGCGGCTGCTGCTTTTCGCGGGCGGCGGCCAGTTTGCTCAGTTTTGATTTCGTCTCGCGCCAGGTGACTTTAGATAGTCCTAACTTCTGGCGAATGTCGTCCTGCTCAACCTCATCCGCCCAATCTTGCAGCGCCGAAATCCAGCGCAGGTTTTCGAACGAAAGCAGGCCCTGTTTGAGGCCGACCGCCTCGCCGACGTCGGTGAGGATATATTCAAGGTTTCGCGCCGTACAGGTGAACAGCGTGTCGGTCGGCGCATACTGCTCCAGGTACTCGTCAAGAACGTCCAACCAGTCTGCCTGCAAATCGAGTTTGCGTTCTTTGTAGCGCAGGCGCGGGTTGGCGTAGCGAATGAAAAGCAGCGGGTGATCGGACTCGCTGCGATCGATGTGGTTGGGCACTATGTTCATGGCCTCGCTTTTCTTGATGCCTGTTTGCAGCAGCAGCGTGAGCAGCAAGTACGGCCGTGCGTCCGGCTTCTTAACGCCTACGCCCTCGCGAATTTGGCCAGCCTGGTACAGGGCATTTTCAATCTGCTTGTCGGTCGGGAGGGTGGGCAGGGGGCTGGTAACGGTGCGCTGGATGATGGCCGCGGATGGATCGTTGGCCAGCACGCCAGATTCGTGTAGCCAAGAAAAAAAGACTTTCAGCGTGGTCACGCGCCGGGCGTATGACTTGGGGCTGCACGGCACGCCTCGCTCGTTTAGCAGCCAGTCCAGGAAATCATTGAGGTTCTTGGTGCCTATTTCACCAACCGGCTGACCGATGCCCAGGTATTTGCCCAGGAGACGAATATCGCTGGAGAAGGCTTTCATCGTGTTGATGGAAAAGCCTTCGTCGCGCATGTGGTTCTCAAAGACACCCAGGGCCGCCTGAAGAGAGGCGTCGGGACGAATGGGCGGAGGGGGCTTGTTGGGGTCAGGCTGTTGATCAGGAAGCAGGGTGGTTTGCCGGCCGTCAGTCATATGGTGTCCTCGCTGGTGGTGGAAGTTCAAAAATGGCCGTTCAAAACGTGCCGGGTTAAAAACTGTCCGTCATACCGGCCGGGCTGTTGAAGCAACCAGCCAGACCGGAAGATCTGATCCTTTCGTGTAGTTGCACTGATGGTATTGCAAATAGGGTGCAGTGTCAAGGGCAATTCAGTGACCGGTGATAGGCAGATATTGTCGTTTATTGCTCGGGCAGCCTGTGATCTTCGATCGGGGAGGGGCTCAGCCACTCGTCGATTCCCTGTTCCAGCCAGGCGTAACCGTCGATCCACGTACGGCCGATCAGCAGGTCCCAATGGAGGTGGTTTCCGGTTGAGCGGCCGGTTGTGCCGACCTCACCAAGCAGGTCGCCGGGTTCGACCAGCTGGCCCGGGTGGACATGAACGGCAGATAGATGGTAGTAGCCGCTGTGGATGCCCAGTCCGTGATCGAGGATGACGGCGCCTCCGCGAATGGCCAGCTGTTCTGCCAGGACCACTTTTCCTGCGGCCGGCGCCCGGACCGGCGTGCCTCCGTAGGCGCTGTAATCAGTGCCCTCGTGGTAGGTGCTGAAAGGCCCGCCGTTGACGGAACGGCGAGCGCCATAGTAGGAAGATATTTCGACAAAGTCGGTGATGGGCGTCTGAAATTCACCCTGCCACATCGCCTGCGGCGTCACTTCGTCCCAGATGGCCTGTAGTCGCTCCCGTTCCTGCTGCAGGGTCTCAGGGTCTAATACGGCGGAATTGGTGAAGGTTACCTCCTCCCACGTCCATTCGCGGTCAGCGATGATCAAAGGCTGTTCCCAGAGCGGATTTTCGCCGCTGCGGATGGCCAGCAGCGGCTGGCCTGGTGGGAAGAACGCGCCTGTGGCGCCCATGGCTACTGTCTGGTTATCTGTGCTGGAGACGGCCAGGGGCTGCGCCTCCAGTGTGACTTGCAGCGCGGGATCCGGCGGGGAGCCGCGAAGGGCGAAGGCGGAACCGGGCGTGATTTCGCCCGGCGCAAGCGACAGCTGTTCCAGCCCGGGCGGCAGTTCGCGCACAGACGCAGACCCGCCGGGAAGCAGGAATGGGGCATAGAGCAGGGGCTGATAGGGATGGTCGAGATCATTTTGAAGGGACAGCGCCCAGGGATTGCGGCCGTTTTGGGCCGCGATGGCCAGGGTGCCGCCGGCAAACGGGCGCAGCAAACGGCCGTTTCGCTGCCGGCTGTGAGGCAGATTGATGATGGAGCCGACAGCGGGCTGGCGCTGCGGGTTGATCGTGAGATTGTTTCTTACGAGGTCCTCGGCGGCCATGTTGGACCGGCGGGCCAGCGCTTCCCAGGTATCGCCCAGGGCTATCTGATATGGCTCCTCCGTGACGTCCTCTTCGGCCGAAAGTGCAAAGACGCCCGGCAGGATGAGCACCAATAAGATGAATGGCAAGAAAGCGATTACCAGATTTCGGCGGCGAATCATGCCTCTATTTTACGTTGAAAATGATTCAGGGTGTATTGAGCTGCTTCTTCAGGGCGGCAAGCTGGTCTTCGATGTCCATGTCTCCGTTGCTGAGCAGCAGCTCCTGCGAAGGCAGGTAATCGACTGCGGTGGGAATTTCCAGCATCCCTTCGTCAACAAGGCGGTCAATGGCCGCTGCCCTTGCTTCCATTTGCGCTGATTTCTGCTCGGCGGCGGCCATGGCCTGGTTCAGACCAGCCAGTTCTTCGGAAACGCCGGTCAGCGCCTCGCCAATATACACCTGCGCTTCGGCCGCGCTGTAGCGGGCGGCCAGGAGTTCCTGCCGCGTGCGGAAGGCGACAAGCTGATCGGTGAGGCGCTGTTCGGCCAGAGAAAGGCGGTGTTCTTCGCGTTCGATCTCCAGAAGCTGCTGGTTCAGTGACTGCAGTTGAATCTGCGCCAACCGGCGGCGCTGCAGGCGCAGGCGCGCAAGATCCTCCCGGCCATCCAGCAAGGCCTGGCGGGCCAGCGCTTCCAGGTCGGGAAGTTTGGCCCGCGTTATCTGGGCCTTTTCTTCCAGGCGGCTTTTGGCTTTGGCGACTTCTGAGAGGGCCGTGCGCACGCGGATGAGCAGGGCGCGCTGTTTGTCGTACGCCGACTCATAAGTGCGGCGCGGGTCTTCCGCGGGCGTCATCAGCGCATCTTGAAGCTTCTTGCCGAGACGTTTGAACGGGCCGGGCATGGCGCTTCCTCCACGATTGTGGCGCAGCGTACCGGGGCTGCTCCGAGAGCCGGAGACGGCTCGCAGCTGCAAGGTCCTCTGCGCCACGCTGCTAAACTTATCAAACCTCCGCCAGCTCAGCGGGCGTCAGGTCCGGGGCGTAGATGCGGCGTCGCCTGCTGCGCTGAATGCGATAGTAGTAAACGCCGATCATGCCCGTGGCGGCAATCGTTATCAGGCGGATGGAGAGTCGTTCTACTTCTGTCATGTCCGCCAGGAATTCCGGTGAAAATAGCACGCAGATGGCGCTGTAAAGCAAGAGTACAAAGATGGTGTAGATAATGCTCAAGCGGCCTGGAAAAACAAAGGCGAAGGCCAGTATGATCGGGTAGTAGAAGACATAGAACTGGCTGTATAAGCCTTTTGCACCCGGCCAGAAGGCGATGATCAGGGTGATAACGGTGGCATCGAGTATTCCCAGCATGATGAGCAGCAGCCGGTTGGCGGGTTTCTCCATCAGATATCGGCCGTGCACGAAGAAGTTCAGTGCGATGAGGGGAACGATGAGGACGATTCCGATGACCATCTGGTTCAGAGTGGTCGACGTCCAGAGCGCGAGAATGGTCATGGCGATGACGACAAACCACCTGGCGTAGATGATGACTAGCTGTCCAAAGAAGATATCCTCGGATGCTTCTTGTTCGGTTGTTCGTAAGCCTTTCATGTTTCCAGCTCCTTGGCCAAAAGCTTTTGGCCTTTTGTTATTGATCAGGCGGGCTCAACACGGGCCGCGCTGATGTTATCGATAAAGGCCTCTTCGCGTTCCTGGGCTTCCGTGCGGCGGCGATGTTCCAGCTGCAGGTAGAGACTGCCACAGTAGGCGACAGCGGCGATCATCAGCAGCCTGGAGACGATGACGTCCGTATGATCGTAGCCGGTACCCAGGCAAATCAGACCATAGAGCAGTATGACGATGGTCGTGTAAAGAAGCGTCAATCCGCGCGGGAAGGCGACAGCAAAGGCGGCGATGGCGGGCAGGTAGAAGACATAGATGCTGGATGAATAACCGCCCTGGAAGAGTACCAGGATGCTAATCATGGCGATGTCGACCGCGCTGGCCGCATAGACGATGCTGCTGCTTAACGGCCGTTTCATCAAAAGCTGCGCCTGCAGGTAGAAGTTTGTGACCGCCAGCAGCAAGATGGCAATAATCTGCAGCCGTAGATCAGCCATGGAGTCAACATTCCAGATAGCCAGGATCAGGGCGGAGACGATCATGATCCAGCGTACGGTAACGATGACCGGCTGGCCATAGGCCAAATCTTCTTTTTCCCAGGTATCAGCGAGGCTCACGCGCCGCAGCAAGCCGCCTTCACCGGGCTCTTTTCCTTCGGGATGGTCAATGACTGTTTGTGACATTTCGATCTCCTTTGCCGAACTGCCGGCAGACGGCCGTCAGTTTGCGGCGGGTGGTGGAAGTTCCTTCAATTCTTGATCAGCCTTAAGCGCTGCCAATTCCTGTTCGACAGCCTGGCCGGCCGAGATCAGACGCAGCTCGCGCTCGATCATGTCTGTTTGGCCAACAACGACCGTCTCCAGCGACCCACCGGCGGTCAGGGCATCCAGGGCCCTGGCGCGGGCGAGCATCTGGTTGGTCTTTTCCTCCGCACGGCCCAGGGCAAGGCTCAATTCGCCCATTTCGCCGGAAACGCCGGAGAGGGTTTCGCCGATTTTGACCTGCGCTTCGGCGGCGGAATAACGCGCCTTGGTCGCTTCCTTGTGCATGCGGAAGGAGGCCACGCGGTCGGCGATCTGCTGTTCGGACGCCGCCAATTTGGCTTCCTCCTCATCCAGTTCGGCGAGCTGTATTTCCAGGCCTTCCAATTCGGCCAGGGCGGTCTGCTTGCGGTTGAGGGCCATACGCGCCAGGTCTTCCCGGCCGGCGGCAACGGCCTGCCTGGCCTGTCCTTCCAGCTTGGGAATGCGCGCGCGCATCGTCTTCACCTGCTGCGCCAACTGCTGCTTGGAGGTGGCAACATCAATCAAGCCTTTTCTCACCGTCTGCAGGAACTCCTGCTGCTGGTGGCCGGCGTAGTCGAGGATTTCACGTGGATCCTCGGCACGATCAAGATCGGCCGAGGTCTTCACTTTAAAGAACAAAACGATTCGATCCCAAATACCCATAAGAACACCTCCTGCTAAATCCTGGCAACAACCGGCCGGAGCGTAGGATGCACCCGGCCGGTTGTCCGGATGACCTCCCCCAGAGAAGTCGGGTGAGCGGCGGTCAATAGCCAGTGCCGGTTTAAAATTGGTAATTAAGTCATATCCATCATTTTAATCAGGATGTACTGCACTGGTCTGTGATGTTTGTGTGGTTTCGTGCGATTGTGTGCGCGGCGCTCGTATAACAAGACCGCGATGGCCATCTACAGTTATCATGTCGCCATTGTTCAGGAAACCGGTAACTCCATTTGCTGACAAAACGGCGGGAATGCCATACTCTCGCGCCACAATGGCGCCGTGGGAAAGCACACCGCCGACCTCTGTGACGATACCGCCGGCGATGGCGAACAACGGCGTCCAGGTCGGGTTTGTCATCTGCGCCACGAGGATCTCGCCCGGCTTAAGCATGTGGAAGTCCTGCGGGCCGAGAATGATGCGCGCCGGTCCTGCAGCATGGCCGGGACTTCCGGCAATTCCGGCCAGCGCATTGGAGGATTTTCCGTTTCCATTTGAGGCGGAGGCCACCACGGGCAGTCCCCCCGGGCGGCTGTCCTTGGCGCAGCCATCGACAATGAACTCGGGCCAGGGACCGGACACGTTGGCCAGATAGGCGGCCTTCCTCTCGCGTATCAAATCCAGGCATGGTTTAGGCATATGTGCGATCGCTTCTTGCTCCGTTAAGGTCAAAAAGAAAATGTCATCCGGCTGGTCGATCAGGTTCAGCCGCTGCCAGCGAAGGCCAATCTCAAGCAAAACCCGCCGTACCACAGGGAAAAGCCTCGTCCACTCGTAATGCATCGTGTCGCGTTCTCGCACCAACCACTGCGCCTGGTTCAGGAGAATTCTAAACAACGGAAGCAGGATGAATCGTCCACTTAGCGACTTTTCAAGCTTTGCCCGGACTTCGCGCGTCATTGCTTCGCGCTGTGCGACCAGCGCTTTCTCGCGCAGCGCGGGCGCTTCAGCCCCCTCAACTTCCAGATAGCCACGAACAAAGGCCAGAACCGGCGACGGATCTTCACCCCAGGTTGGATAGCAGATGTCAAAACGAGACTCACGGTGGCCGCACTCCTCCAGAAGTTGATCGAGCTGGGCCAGGAATTTCGCGGACTGAGGCAGTTTCTTGAGTTCCTGTATGATTTCCGCGGGATCTGTTTCGAGGATGGTGCGCGTTACCTGCGGCTCGCTGCGGGCGGTTTGCGCCAGATCCCAGATGAGGTTGTTGGTGTCCATGATAACGTTGCCGCTGACCCCGCAGAGCAGATGATTAATCATATCCTCAGCGTCCTCGCCGAAAGCAGGCCGCAGCAGCCGCGCCAGCAGCGTCCGGTAGACACCGCTTGCGACAATGAGCAGAAAATCGTTGTTGAGCAAGGGGCCTGCGCCCTCATAACATATATGGCGCACGTTAGCCAGAAGCTCGCCGTCACTTAATTCTTCAAGCTGCAGGTCTTCAATGCGGCTGATTTCGCCATGGTATGCAGCCAACAAAGCTGGAAAATCGCGGCGGAAGCGGCGGGTGAAGCGCAATAGGCGCGCCACCATCTTTATCTGAGACAGGCTCAGGCTCTGTCCTTCCAGTTCTTCGGCAAAAATATTGCTGAATCGGGCACTGAGGTGTTTGCGAAGCTGCGGATCCATATCTCTGAGGACTTCTTCAATATAGTTGACATTGAGATAGGGCTGGTTGAGAAATTCATTCACAGGATCTATCATCGGCTGTTTCGCAAACCCTATTTCGCGAAAAGCAGCGCGCAGCATGTTCGCCAGCAGCGGGTTGATCACTGAAAGAAAGGAAGGCGTCAGTCCATCGGGAAAAATCTCAACGAACATGGCGCGGCTGTAGGTCCCTTCTCTGTCTGATATGCGCTCACCTTTATCCAATGTCGTGATCGGGCGGGCCTGCAGGATGTACCATCGATCGTCCTGGAGAGCCCACTCGATATCCTGCGGCGCCGCGAAGTGTTGTTCGATGCGCGAGGCCAGGGCGGTTAGATGGGCTGCCTGGCGCGGCGACAGGGCGCTCTGCCGGCACTTTTCCTGAGGGACATCTTCTTCGACCGCTCCGGCGAATGATGCATAGACGATGCGTCGATCTTTGACCGCGATCTCCTGGCGGATGACACAACCTTCCTGCTTGTCGACGACAAGGGTGTCAGGAGTGACGATCCCGGAAACAATCGCCTCTCCCAGTCCCCAACTGGCGTTGATGACCGTCTCAGAGTGACGGCCGTTGAGGGGATTGGTCGTGAAGAGGACACCCGAAACCTGGGGATTGATCATGGCCTGGACGACCACGGCGGCGAAGACTCTCTGATGGTCAAATCCCTGGCGATGGCGATAGATGAGGGCGCGTTCGCTCCACAGCGAAGACCAACAGCGGCGTACATGCTGCAGCAGCGCAATGCTGCCGCGAACGTTGAGAAAGGTATCCTGCTGCCCGGCAAATGACGCGGAGGGCAAATCTTCGGCCGTCGCTGACGAACGTACGGCGACCGCGGTCGCCTCCAGATGGCGGTATTCCATCTCACGACCAAGATTGAAATAGTTCTCAAGAATCTCCGCGGCAATTTCTGTTGGAATCGGCTGTTGTTCGATCAGTTCACGGATCCGGGCGGCTCTGTCGCTAATCTCCAGCGGATTGGTAAAATCTATCCCTTCCGCCATCGCCATGATGATTGGATTCAGGCCGGTGACGTTCAGCAGATACCGGTACG
>JBJYWZ010000278.1:0-5584 GCA_046259725.1 Promineifilaceae bacterium (SeqCode)
GCGGGCCGGCGCGAACCGTCGGGACGAAGAATACTGTACCCGCTTTCGCTGAATTCGTCTCCCAGCAGAGGGCCGAAGTTCAGATTCCAGATTATCATCGGTCCCAGTGTTTCATCGTGCCTGCCTATCTCCAGGGCGCGCAGCAGATACGCGGCCTGTTCCCATTCGCTGACATCGGCCATGAACTCCGCTCCCTGCGGCGGCTGTGCAGGATCGCCCTTCTCATCAGCGATCTGATCGAAGCTGCCCCAGCCAAATTCCGTGGCCCAAAGCGGGTCGGTAACGCCATATTCGCTGAGCAGCGCCTTGTAGTCGGACAATGTATCACTGAAGAAGAAGCTGGGATGGTTGTTGTGTGTTGGCACGGATCGATCGGGTTCGGCGTAGCTGCTGTCCGGTGGGTTGGCCCAGCCATAAGGGTGCACGCCGATCCCGTCGACAATGTCGCCAACGCCGGCTTCCAGCATACCGCGCAGATAGACACGATCGTCGATGGCCGTTATGCCGTCATTGATGCCTGTTGTCGCCGGTGCGCTGCTGATTATGAGCGCCTGCGAGTCTGACTGGCGTATGCCCTCGGCGCCGGCGGCGATGAGACGTGTGAGTTCGGCCGCGCTCAAGGGGATGCCGTTCCATTCTCGCTTTAAATTGGGTTCATTCCAGAGTTCGTATGCCGCAACATTTCCCTGGTAGCGGCCGGCAAGAAAGGCCAGAAAATCGCGGTAGAGGCCATAGTCCAGCGGCGGGCCATCCAGCTCTGTTGTCGGGCGGCTCCATTCGGGAGCCTTGGAGACGTTGAGCAGAACCTTTATGTTGTTGTTAGCGGCTGCTTCCACCAGTCTGTCCAGTTCGGCAAGGCGATCCTCGGCATAAGCATCCGGATGGGGTTGGTACAATTTCCAGGATACCTGTACCTTGACCCAACCGACACCGAGAGCTTGCAGTTGGCGTAGGATCGGCCGTAAATCTTCACGATGAATATGGATTTGAATCCCTAACTCATCACGCAGCAAGGGATCACCCATGTATTTGGGAAAATCAGGTGTCGGCGAGGGAGTGATCGTTGGTGGAACTGTCGCCGTTGGCGACGGCGGTGGAGAGCTGGTGGTTTCCGCTGCCGCCGTCTGGGCGACAGTGGTAGTGGGGCGTGGTGTCAACGTGGGCTGGGCTCTTGACGTTGGAGAGGAAGCAACCGTTGGCGACACGGTCTGTGGCTGCATGACGTTATCCTCTGCGGTGTTGGCCTTATTGCTGCAGGCCGCGAACAGCAATAGCAGCGTGGAAAACAGCAGCATTCTGGATAGTGCGCGTAAAGTCAATGGGGCCATAGTGTACGTAAGATGCCGGCGATGCAGGTGGCGATTTGGCTGCCGCGCGCTCAATCCTCCGATTGGGAGAACTGCATTGTGTAGAGATTGTAATAGCGGCCTTTCTTAGCCAACAGTTCGCTGTGTGTTCCTTGTTCCAGCACGCGGCCGTGATCGAGAACAACGATCTGGTCCGCATTGACGATTGTGCTCAGACGATGGGCGATCACAAAACTGGTGCGCCCGGTCATTAGTGTGTCCATTGCCTCTTGAATGATTCTCTCGCTTGTAGTGTCAACGCTGCTCGTCGCCTCGTCCAGAACCAGGATCTTAGGATCGGCCAGAAGCGCGCGGGCGAAGGATAAGATCTGGCGCTGGCCCACGCTTAGGTTGAGGCCGTTCTCCCCCACTTCTGTCTGGTAGCCGTCCGGCATGTTCATGATGAAGTCGTGTGCGCCGACCGCTCTCGCCGTTTGCATTATTTCCTCAGGCGATGCGTCAAGACGGCCGTAGCGGATATTATCCGCAATTGTTCCCGTGAAAAGGAACGTATCTTGCAGGACGATGCCTAACTGCTGGCGCAGGCTTTCCTGGGTGATATTGCGGATATCATAGCCGTCAATCGTGATTGCTCCATCGCTGATGTCAAAGAAACGCGTCAGCAGTCGAATAATCGTGCTCTTGCCCGCACCCGTTTCTCCCACAAGCGCAATGCGCTGACCTGGTTCCGCACGCAGATCGACGTTCTCTAAAATCAAATGACGATCGTCGTAGCCGAAGCTGACGTCCTCAAAAACCACCTCACCTTTTATGGATGGCAGCGTTACGGCGTCGGGCAGATCCTTTACCTCCGGCCCCAGATCGAGCAAGTTGAATACGCGCTCGCTGGATGCCATGGTTGCCTGGAAAATATTATAGCGCTGGGCCAGTTCGCGGATGGGTTCAAAGAATCGGTCCACGTAGAGCACAAAAGCCAGCAGCGTTCCCGCGGTTAATGCGTCGCCCAGCACGAGCCAGCCGCCGACGCCGACAACAAGGGCCGCGGCCACCGATCCCAGAAAATCTACGCTTGGAAAGAAAATTGCCGAAAGGCGTGATGCCTGCACATTGGCATCAAAGTAGGAACTGTTCAGCGTGTCGAAGAAGCGGAAATTGCGTTCTTCACGCGTGAAGCTCTTCGTCACGCGAATGCCTGTGATGGCTTCATTCAGGTAGCCGTTAATCAGCGACAGGCGCTGGCGCGTGGCGCGGTAAGCGATGCGCACGTGTTTGCGCCAAAAATTGGTAATAATGGCCATGAACGGGAGGACGGTAAATGTGATCAGGGCCAGCTGCCAGTTGAGCAGCAGCATGGCTACAATGATGCCCGCCAGGGTAAAGATGGAGCGAAATAGGCCCGTGATCGACCAGGTGACAAAACGCTCTACAACGCCGACGTCTCCAATCAGGCGGCTCATCAGACGGCCGACACTGTAGCCATTATAAAAGCTCAGCGAAAGTGTGTGCAGATGGCGGAACAGGTAGCTGCGGAAATCAGCCACCACGCTTGTACCCACGGTGGCCATGAGCGCGATGCGCCAGCGATCGGTAATCCAGACCAGCAGAGCGACTATGAGCAGCAGGAAGGTCCAAAGGCGAGTTGCCTCCAATGAACCGGTGCGAATGCCCTCGTCCACTGCACGGCCGATAATCACAGGCTGCAAGATGAGCAGCAGTGAGCTTGTGACCATCAGAAAAATGGCCAGGTATAATTTCACGCGATAAGGCTTGAGAAATTCCAGCAGCCGGCCCACAAGCCTGCTGTCATAGGCCTGGCCGAGTTTATCGTCCTCATCCGGCAGCAGATCCTGGATCAGTTCCTCACTGAGGGCATCGTCCCGCCTGAAGCGCCTCTGCGGCGATCTATTCTGCATGCCATCAGAAGACATCTGATTTTTTCCCCTCACTATCTTGCCATTCAAGCTCAGACTGCAGTGCGACAAATTCCTCTTGATCGCGAAGCTGCAGGTCATAAATTTCTCTGTACAAGCCTTTCTTGGCGAGCAGTTCTTCGTGCGTGCCGCGTTCGACGATGCGGCCGTGATCGAGCACGAGAATGCAGTCGGCCTGTTTCAGGCTCGACAGGCGCTGGGCAATGATAAAAGTGGTACGGCCGACCATGAGTTCATCAAGCGCCTGCTGGATGAGATGCTCTGTTTCCGTGTCGACACTGCTTGTCGAGTCGTCGAGTATCAAAATACGCGGGTTGGTGAGCAGCGCTCTGGCGATCGCCACGCGCTGCTTCTGGCCGCCGCTGAGCGTCACGCCGCGTTCCCCAACCCGTGTATCGTAACCGTCCTCCAGTTCCAGAATAAAATCGTGTGCTCGCGCCGCTTTAGCCGCGGCAATAATCTCATCGTCGCTGGCATCCGGAACTCCGTAGGAAATGTTCTCGGCCACGGTCTGGCTGAACAAGAATGGGTCCTGCAAAACAATGCCAAAGTGCGAGCGCAGGCTGCGAATCTGCCAGTCACGAACATCCACATTATCGATCAGGACATGACCGTGCTGCGCATCGTAAAACCTGGGCATTAAACTCGTCACTGTAGATTTCCCGGATCCGGTTGGTCCGATGAGGGCGATACGCCGCCCGGGAGCTGCATGAAAAGAGATGTCTTCAAGCACCGGAAGCTCCGATTTATAGGCGAAGCTGACATGCTCAAAGCGAACATCTCCCTCAATGTCGGCGGCGGCAAAGGGATCTTCTACCTCCTGAATTTCGTTCGCCTCATCCATGATCACAAAGACACGGGTTGCACTGGCTCCAGCCGTGGCCGCGAGGTTGACCAGGAACCCAAGTCTCTGCACGGGACCATTAAGCATCAATACGTAGGAGATCATAGCAAAAAGTGTGCCTACAGTTAGCGCGCCATTGATCGTTGCGGGACCGCCGAACAAGAGCAGCAAGAAGATGCTGAAGGTAATCAGAAAATTGAAGAAAGGCCAGTTGTTCGACCAGGCGCGAATTACTTTAAATCTGCGCACGAACCACTCTTCGTTTTCCTGATCGAATTTCTGCAATTCATACGGTTCACGCGCGAAAGCTTTGACGACGCGAATGCCAGTCATGCTTTCCTGCATCGCCGCCGAGAGGACACCCATCTGATCCTGAATGCGCCGGAACATGGGCCGTATCAATCCGCCAAAGCGCACGGTCGATATAACCAGGATAGGCATCGGGATCAGGGCAATCAAGGCCAGCCTGGGCGCTTCCCAGAGCATGACCACGACCACGCCTATCATGAGCAGAATTGTCGCCAATAGATCGGCCAGTCCAATCCCGGCAAAGCGTTCAGTTTCGGAGATATCACCTGTGGCGCGGCTCATCAGGTCGCCCGTATGGCTTCTGTCATGGAAGGCGAAAGATTGGCTTTGCACGCTGTGATAGAAGTCGCTGCGCAGATCGTAGCCGACACGGTGCGACAACCACTCGCCATAAAATAACTGGGCGAAACCGGCAATGCTGCGCAGGACGGCAATCAAAAGGATAATGGCCGCAGCGATCAGCAGCGCGCGCATATTCCCGGCGGCGATCCCCTGGTCGATTGCGCCTTTGATCACCTGCGGCACGAAGAGGTTAAACAACGTGGTGGCAGCAAGGGCTCCGTAAGCTGTGATAAGCTGCACAGGATACGGCCGTAAATAGCCAAGCAGTCTGCGATATACGCCCTCTGCTCGTTCCATTTCCGTACTTTCTACGCTCACGATATCCTTGCTCAGGCCGCCACGAGTGCAGGCCCCTCGTTTCGCTCCAAATCACGATCAATAAATGTTCGACCGAATCCTACAGTCTAATTCGACTAGCCCATGACATGCAGTGTCCTTAGAGACCTCTCATTTCAGAATGATCGGCGGCACTGCGCAGCAAAAAGCCGGTCGTCGCTAACTGAACCTCGACGACCGGCTTTGACCTTCCTGTAAATTGTCTGTCGCAGCTACGACTCGTCGATCGTCACTCCAATAATGCGGTCGCCCTGGCGAATGGCATTGACGACATTCATACTTTCCTTGTTCGCAACCTTGCCGAATACCGTGTGACGGCCGTTGAGATGGGGCTGCGGGCTGTGCGTGATAAAGAATTGGCTGCCGTTAGTATTGGGACCGGCATTGGCCATCGATATGACACCTGTTTCATGTGTCAGGGGATTGTCGCGCACCTCATCCTCGAAGCGATAGCCCGGACCGCCACGCCCGGTGCCCGTCGGGTCGCCACCCTGGATCATGAAGTTGCTGATGAC
>JBJYWZ010000279.1:0-1610 GCA_046259725.1 Promineifilaceae bacterium (SeqCode)
ACCCACTCTGGATAACAGAGAGGCGCGCCCAGCGCGAGTCCTGATCCTCATTTCGCCCGACAGACGCCGCCGCGTGCAGTAAACCGGGGCGCGACCAGGATCGGAAACTGCTCATTTAGCTCAACTCCTTGCTCCTCATCGACGGACGTCCACAAACGTCGGTGACCTGCTCTATTGGCTTGGGAGACGAGATTGCCACTGACTGACAAACGCACCGCTGGCATTTGAGCCCGGCCGATCGAGAGACACTGCAAATTACTTGGACTTGCACCAGGTGAGTGTGCTTCGATTACCTTATAGAACGCAGGTGAAGCGCGCGACACTGATGGGCCAGTATCGCACCCGCGCTGAAAGACCAAAAAACGCGCTGGACTCCCGCTGACAGCCTGGGCGGAAGGCAATAGGCCGGGACCGCTACCGCGCCGAAAATACGCATTGTCCAGACAGCGGGTTCTCAGGACACCGCAGATCGTCATGCCACAACGGCTGCGGTATTCAATGAACCGGGAATACGCAACGACGTAGGTTCGAGCGTATCGATATTCGCGTTGACGTAGTCTACCGAACGCGACATTAATTTCTGCACGGCCGGCGTCCACGCTCAAGTCGGCCTCTTCAACCACCAACGCCCTTTGGAGATTACCATGTCTGTCGTTACTCCTATCTACACCCGTATCCCGCAACAAAAATATCAACAGATCGAGATTTTCCACGATAGCAAGCACCCGATTGCCTGGTGCTACATGCAGCCAACACCCAGGCCCTGCTTCAACAGGACCTTGCTCGGCGAGTTGAACAGCTGGGTGAACTATCTGCGCAAATACGCCAGCGAGCATGGCATCCGGTATCATGTTAGCGCGTCGGCGATAACAGACGTATACAGTCTCGGCGGAGACCTCGCGCTGTTCCGCAGGCTCATCCAACAGGGTGATCGCGACGCCCTCTTGGCCTATGGCAAAAGCTGCATCGATGCCCTCCATGCCAACATCCGTGGCTTTGACAGCGGAGTAACGACGATCTCCCTCGTGCAAGGTGACGCGCTCGGCGGAGGCTTTGAGACTGCCCTGTCCAGCGATATCCTAATTGCGGAGCAGGGCACCAAAATGGGCTTTCCGGAAATCCTGTTCAACCTCTTTCCAGGAATGGGGGCCTACGCCCTGCTATCGCGGAAACTCGATGCGAAGCGTGCCGAGCGAATCATCCTGAGCGGCAAGCTTTACAGCGCGGAGGAGCTGTATGACATGGGTCTGGTGGATGTCCTCGTGGCGCCAAACGCCGGCGAGGCGGCGGTGCAGGAATACGTCAAACGTGAAGAGCGTGCCCGCAACGGCTACCAGGCATTGCGCAAATTACGAGATGCCGTGAATCCGATTACCTACGAAGAACTGCGCCAAAGCGTCGAGATCTGGGTCGACGCGGCCCTCAACTTGCGCGACCGCGACCTGAAGATGATGGAACGCCTCGTATTGCGCCAAGAGCAGGTCGATGCCAGGGCCGCTTGAAAGCGGTAGACATACTGACGCCGCCTCCACGGATGGAGACAAACCCAGTCCGGAGAACAGCGCGGCTGATGGACCGAATGGCCGTCGGAGCTTACGGCGCCTGGTCGT
>JBJYWZ010000280.1:0-7975 GCA_046259725.1 Promineifilaceae bacterium (SeqCode)
ACCGAGCCCAGAGGCACTTTAGATCAGCCCACTTTTTTTAATGCCGCTGTCCTTATTGAGACGGATTTGGGCTTGGTGGCGATCAAAGAACGCGTTATTGATGAAGTGGAAGGGGAACTCAGCCGTCAGCGCCAGGCGGATAAAAATGCACCTCGGACCATTGATATCGATATCGCCCTGTTCAACGACGAAATCATGGCATATGTTCCCGCCGACGGGCGGTCACGTCGTGTTCCCGATCCCGATATTCTGACCTTTATCCATGTTGCGGCCCCCCTGGCCGAACTCGCTCCGGATCAGATCCACCCCCAAACCGGCGAAAGGCTGGACACTATCGCAGCGCGATTGGAGGCAGCGGCAGAAGGGCAGCCGATCCGGGTGCGAGAGGACATAAGCCTACTTTAGCGAACGGCCGTCCAGAGGGAGGTCGATTGTCAGGCTAACCGGGCAGTGATCGGATCCCATGACCTCGGGATGAATCGCGGCATCGACGACCCACGGCTGTAAGTCTTCGCTGACAAAGAAGTAATCCAATCGCCACCCCACATTGCGCCCTCGCGCACCCCCAATATAACTCCACCAGGAATAGGCGCCGTAACGCTCAGGATAACGGTCACGGAAGGTATCGACATAGCCCTGGCTAACGACGTCATCTATCCAATCCCTCTCCACACGTAAAAATCCGGTCGTATTCTTATTTTGCCGCGGGCGAGCAAGATCAATCTCGTTATGCGCTGTATTGACATCACCACAAAAAACGACCTTCTTTCCCTGCCTGCGCAGGTTGTTGCAGTAGTTTAGGAATTCTTCCTTATAACGCATCTTAAAAGGAACACGGCTGTGATCGCGGCTGCCATTGGGGAAATAAGCGACAATCAGTACGAAGTCAGCGTATTCGGCAACAATCGTTCGCCCTTCGTTGTCAAACTCCGGAATACCGAATCCCGTAGAGACTTCCAGCGGCTCATGTCTGGTGTAGAGGGCCACGCCGCTGTATCCTTTGCGTTCGGCTGAGGCGAAATAGCTAAAATAGCCCTCCGGCCGCCGGACTTCGGCATCCAACTGATCGGGGTGGCATTTGGTCTCCTGAACGCCCAACACCGCAGGCTGCGCGGTATATAGCCAGTCGAGAAAACCTTTGCGCGCCGCAGCGCGCAATCCATTCACATTCCAGCTATACAGACTGGTTGTCATCACCCTTGATTTGTGAGTAATAGCGGATAGCCTCTCTGGTGCTGGCAAAGGCCAGTTCAGGGAGTTCGTGCGGAGCAAAAAAACCAGCGGCGCCGGCATCATCGCCAGCCTCTATCTCCCCGCCCAACAATTCGGCCCGAAATAGAATAAATATGGATGCCCCACCCTTCTGCAGCGGGTTGGTCAGGACGTCAAGTAAGTCGAGGACACGTACCCTGAGACCTGTTTCTTCAAAGACTTCGCGTTCGGCAGTTTGCCGCGGATCTTCACCATGGTCCAAGAAACCGGCTGGAATACTCCACTTACCTTGCTCGGGCTGCATGAGGCGCTGCACAAGCAACACTTTATCATCCCTGATCACCAGAGCGCCTACGCCCACTTTGGGATCGGTGAAATATACGTAATGGCACGAGGAGCAAGCTCTGCGTGGTTTGTCTCCTACCTGCCTTGTAACCATATGCTTTCCACACAGCGGGCAGAAGGCGATCTCTTCAGGGGCACTTTCGGGTGCGAGACCGGACACAGTTATCTTTGCCCGCGGGCCAGCAGGGTCAGAATGACGAGCAGGACAAACAGCAGGCCCAGCCCGATTACCAGCAGGCTCAAACTGGAAAAGGTCGATGGAGCGGTCTCCTGCACGGGCCCTTCATCAGCCGGAGGCTGCAAAAACTGCTGCTTCTCCGCAAGCGGCGCCTCCTGAACGGCCGTCTGTTCGGGAACGGCCGTCTGCGAGAATGCTTCACCCGCGGCCGGGATTTCAGTTCGTGGGGCTTCTTGTGCCTTCAGCGCCTCCTCAGCAGCGGCGATTTCGGCGTCCTGCATCTCTTCCACTGGCGGCGCAGCGCTCTCAGGGGATGCCTGGGAACCAAGTATTGAATCATCAACCGGCTCCAGTTCAAGAGCTGGCGCTTCCTGCGGTTTCGCGCTTAGCAATTCTTCCCTTTCGGCGACCTCGGCCTCCTCGACGGGCATTTCCTCAGCGCTTTCGGCTTCTGCCGCGACTGTCGGCTCCTCGACCAGGCCAATTGCCAATTCATCCGCCTGTGCGCCCTCGGATTCTTCGAGCTTAAATGTTTCAGAGGTTGGGGCAATCAATGCTTCCGTTACAGTTTCGGCCCTGGCTGCAGTTTCGTCTTCCTCGGCGGGGCTGGACATAACTGCCGCAGCTTCCGGCTGCGGCGCAAGGTTTTCGACTAAGCCACCCGTGTAAAGATTGATTGCCAGAGCAATAACAAAGAGAAATGCGGTTACCGCGGTTGCCGTACGCAGCACCGGGTAGGCGCCAGCAAATGGACGACGCTGTGGACGGCCGTATATGCCTGGATCAAGCGTGAAATTGCGTGGCACGCGGCGTGCGGGCAGATCGCGCATTTGCGACTTCCATAGCTGCATTTCCGCCAGTTCCTCACGCAGGTTGCTGTTTGACGCCAGATCCTGTTCGACGCGAGCTATTTCATCAGGCGCGAGCTCACCATCCAGGAAAGCACTCAGTGCTTCCTGCTGTCGCTGCTCTTCTGAGCGTCCCAGGTTACGTATGAAGTCAAACATCATAATCGAATGGCTCACGTTTCTGCCGCAAATTGACGTCTTTGCCCTGCACCCTATTTCCTTTCACCGGCAACCGGCTATGCGTGATCATTCCCTTTCCATCAGGTGCTAGTACTAAGACGATAGGATGTCGGCAAAAGTTCCTTCACTCCCTGCAGGCAATCACGCAATCTTGCGCGTGCGCGGCTCATGCGGGATTTTACAGTTCCCAGCGATACGCCTGTAATGCCGGCTATCTCCTGATAATCATAGCCTTCGACGTCGCACAGCACGGCCGTGATCCGCTGGTCGTCCGGCAGAGTGCGCAAGCAATCTTCGATAGCATGCATCACTTCCAACCTCTGCTGCGCCACTTCCGGTCCATCAACCGCAGAGCGCAGGTAGGCAAATGATTCATTCTCGTCCATCAAATTATCAAGTGAGGTCTGGGGGCGGCGTTTGCGCCGGCGCAATTCGTCATAACAGGCGTTAGTGGCAATGCGCATCAGCCATGATTTGAAGCTGCCGCCGCGAAAACTATTCAGCGCGTTATAGGCCGAGATAAAAGCTTCTTGCGTCGCATCCTCGGCCGACTGCGGCTCGCCCATAATCCGGTAGGCAACATTATAGACAGCCTCCTGATAATGCAACACCAGGCGATTAAAGGCGGTTACATCACCTTTTTGCGCTTTCTTAATGAGCGCTTCCTCGTCCATCTTTGACAGAAAAAAGCCCTTGTTTTATACTCGCATCTGCTTCAGATGAATGATGCGGGCCGAAGTGGCGGAACTGGCAGACGCGCACGACTCAAACTCGTGTTCCCTCGGGAGTGTGGGTTCGATTCCCACCTTCGGCATCTTAATTCTTACCTCTTCCACTTGTTGGCATTTTTCCCTTCCACGCGGATTATATGTCCCGGTAGAGCGGTGGGCAAACAACAAGCGGCTTCCCGGCACATTGCCAGGAAGCCTTTTTTTCTCAAGTTCGACCAAATTCGCGCGCCAGGTGGGCGGCAGAGAGGTGAATCATCGTTGGGCGGCCATGTGGGCATGTACGGGGATTCTGGCTCGCCTCAAGCTGCTGAATCAATGCTTCCATTTCCGCCTTCGAAAGCGACTGCCCGGCCTTTATTGCGGCTGATTTACAGACCCTGAGTACAATGCGCGCTTCGATTTTGCCTTGAAGCGGCGCATCCCCCTGTTCAAGGTCCTCGACAACGGCCAGTAGAGCTCTGGTAGGATCGATGCGAGTCACGATTGACGGTACGGAGCGGATCTGGAATGTGTTGGGGCCAAATGGTTCAATCTGGAAACCAAGCCTTTGTAGTATCAGCAGATTTTCTTCGACCAGACTTACCTGCGACGGTGAAAGCGTAATTGTGGCCGGGGCCACCAATCCTTGCGAGGCGACGGCCTGGTTTTCCCACTCGGCCATAAATTTTTCATATAGGATGCGCTCGTGGGCTGCATGCTGATCGATAAGGTACAGGCCTTCGGGCCCTTCCGTAATGATGTATGCCTGGCCGACCTGGCCGACCACGCGCATGATCGGCAGTTTGCGCGCGCCGCTTATTTCTTGCTCGGTAGAATTTCGTGCAAACGGCCCTTCCTCATCAGATGAAGCAGGTAGTTCCGTTTGCTGCGCGCGCTGCGACCAGTCCAGCTCCAGAGAACCCTGACCGCCCGAGGCATAATCTTCTTGACCACGGGAAGTCTGCCAACCGGTATTGTCCGGCGTGCCGATGCTCCAGGCGCTGACGGAAGGAACCGGGCTTTCGGCAATCAAGGTCTCGCGAACGGCGCGCTGTAAGGCACTAAAAACAGCATTCGGCCGCTGGAAACGAACCTCAGTTTTGGACGGATGCACATTGACGTCGACATCTTCGACAGGCATGTTGATAAAAATAATGCCCAGGGGATAGCGACCGGTGGGTAGGAGCGTATGATATGCCTGGATCACAGCATAGGTAAGGCTCGAATCCCTTATCCAACGGCCGTTTACAAACAAGGTGATGCGGCTGCGGTTGGCCCAATTCAGCCCGGGGGGCCCTACAAATCCGCTGACGGCAATCCTGCTTCGTTCACCGGAGGAGAGCTCGCCGGCCAACTTCTCACCAGCCACGGACAGAAGCTGCCGGGCCGTATCCGCGCCGTGAATCTCGATCAATACTTCTTCAAGATCGCCATTTCCCGTGGTTTGAAGGGTAATGCGATTGTCATGTGTCAATCGAAAACGCACGCCGGGATAGGCCAGCGCGTAGCGCGATATGTGCTCATCGATAAGGCGACGCTCGGTGGTAATACTTTTCAGAAATTTGAGCCGCGCAGGTGTATTGTAAAAGAGGTTCTCAACAGCGATGACCGTCCCTTTAGGCGCACCTACAAGTTCGCGTCCCGAAATTTTGCCACCCTCCAGCTGCAGGCGTGTGCCTGCCTGATCGGTCGCGGTTCGGCTGACAATCGTTATCCGGCTCACGGCAGCAATTGCAGCCAGCGCTTCACCGCGAAAACCAAGCGTGCTGATGGCGGCCAGATCTTCTGCCGTTCTAAGTTTGGAAGTAGCATGCCGCAAAAAGGCTGTCTCGATTTCGTCCGGCCCGATGCCGCTGCCGTTATCAGCAACCTGGATCAATTCGCGACCACCACCGCGAATGGTCAGGTTGATCGTAGTGGCCCCGGCGTCCAATGCGTTTTCGATCAGTTCCTTGACGATCGAAGACGGCCGTTCGACAACTTCGCCGGCCGCGATCTGTGAAGCGAGCTGCGCTGATAGCACCTCAATAGTCATGACGCTATTGTACCAGGGGATTGTAGATTTAGGATTTCGGATTTGGTATGGCCGCATTATCAGAACGGTAATTGACTCCGCCACTTTGCAGCTCTGCGGCTCTTAATGCAAATTGGCAAGCATTTCATCTCATACTATACTTCGATCTCGTAATACGAGAGAATTTATATGCCATTTCAACCAGATTATGAGGTCCCTGAGGGGCGGCGGGCTTATACGATACCGGGCGAAACGCGCGAGGGGTGGGGAACTATCGCGGTGCTGCTGCTGCATGGTTTTATGGGCAGCCCGGCCAGTTCACGGCCGTTGGCCGAGTTTCTCAGCAAAGAGGGGATCACGACCCACTGCCCGCTGCTTCCCGGGCATGGCCATTTGCCCTATATGATCCACGGCAACAATCACCGGCAGTGGCTCGCTGAAGTAGAAGAAGCATATCAGTGGCTTCACAAAAAGTTTGAGCAGGTTTTTATCATTGGACATTCAATGGGCGCAGTACTTGGCGCCCATCTGGCGATCAAGTTTCCCGAGATCAACGGGTTGGTTCTGCTGGCGCCGCTTTATGAAATTCCTGACCGGCGTCTTAAAGTCGCCGCGATCGGGCGTTACTTCCTGGATTGGGTATACCCGCTCAAATACAAGATGATTGACCGCGATATATTTCTCGGCCGTGTGCTGGACTATGATCCAAGCATTGACCTGGACGATCCCGAACTGCAAGAATGGCTCGTGGAGGCGTCGCGCATTCCCGTTGATGGACTCGATGAAATGAGCAAGATGGCTGGAATCGGCCGCCGTCTTTGGCCGCGCGTGCACCAACCCGTTCTGATTTTTCAGGGGGGTAATGATCCGGCCGTCAACCCGGGCAACACGGAGAAACTTTTCCAGTCGTTAGCAACGGCCGATAAAGAAATGAAGTTCTTCCCCCAGGTTGGGCACGAACTCATGCGCC
Source organism: Promineifilaceae bacterium (SeqCode) (assembly GCA_046259725.1). Taxonomy (GTDB): domain Bacteria; phylum Chloroflexota; class Anaerolineae; order Promineifilales; family Promineifilaceae; genus JAACFF01. The sequence goes on from JBJYWZ010000280.1 coordinate 6,458, forward strand.
CTGTCGAACCCATCCATGTCAAGGTTTGGAACAAAACGCTGGAATTTATTGAGGACCACGCTGAAATCGGCGAAAAACTGCCCACACCACTAAACGCCCCATCGCTTCTCGCGAGAGACGAGCTGTAGTTTTTCGCCTTTTAACGGACGCCAAATAGCTTACTGAGAATAGTGCTCTGCTCCATTCCTTGCGGCCACTGATAGGGCATGAGGTGAGCGGTCGTTCCAACTATCTGCTCCTTGAACTGCCCTGGAAAAGCAGTATAATCAACAATAATATTCCCTTATCACCAGCGTGTGTTCTGCAATATTCAACCCCGCCGGCATACGCGTGATTTACAAACATTTCTTTTAAAGGAGAGAGATCCACATGTTTAGCAAACGTATCGGAATACTGTTACTGATTCTCCTGTCCATGGTCCTGGTTCTCGCTGCCTGCGGCGGCGAAGCAAGTGCTCCAGCAGAAGAGTCCGCCGAGGCCCCGGCAGAAGAAGCCATGGGTGAATGTGGCGATGAAGGCGTTTTTTGCGTCGGCCTCGTGACCGATGTTGGTGAAATCGACGACAAGTCCTTTAACCAATCGGCGTGGGAAGGTGTACAGCAGGCTGAAAGCGATTTAGGTGCGCAGGTTGATTACATCGAAACGCAGGATGCCAAAGATTATGCGGCCAATATTGGCCAGTTTGCCAATAATGGCTACGACGTCATCGTGACAGTCGGCTTTGCGATGGGTGAGGCAACGGCCGAAGCGGCACAGCAGTATCCGGATATAGACTTTATCGGCATCGACCAGTTCCAGGGCGAGGCGATCGACAACCTGTCGGGCCTCATCTTCAATGAAGATAAATCCGGTTTCCTGGCCGGCGCGCTGGCGGCGATGCTGACCCAAACCGGCACAGTAGGCGGCGTTTATGGCACGGATCTGGTGCCACCGGTTGTGGCCTTCAAAGAAGGCTTTGATGGCGGCGCGAAATATATCAACCCGGATATCAACCTGATCTCCACCTACCATCCCGGCGGAATGGATGTTGCCTTCACCGATCCGGAATGGGGCGCCAGCACAGCCAGACAGGCTCTAGATCAGGGCGCGGACGTTATTTTTGGCGCCGGCGGCAAAACCGGTAACGGCGCTTTGATTGAGGTAGCGGGCCAGGAAGGCGCCTACTGCATCGGTGTAGACACCGACCAGTGGCTTACCGTTCCTGAAGCGCATCCATGCCTGGTGTCCAGCGCGATGAAGCTGATCACCCCCGGTGTCTTTGATCTTATCGCCCAGGCGAAAGATGGCTCGATGCCCGGCGGCAACTACGTTGGCCCAGTAGGCCTTGCGCCATTCCATGATTTTGAAGACCAGATCCCGCAAGAGATTAAGGACAAGCTGGCCGAGATTGACGCTGGCGTGCAGGATGGCTCAATCGAAACCGGTTACGTACCCGGCGGATAATTTGAGCGAATGCAGAAAAAGTGCGACGCGCCACAAAGCGCGTCGCACTTTTTCTTAATAAAATTACTTCAAAAA
>JBJYWZ010000281.1:0-3541 GCA_046259725.1 Promineifilaceae bacterium (SeqCode)
TTGGGCATCTTGCCGCGTTCCTCGGCGCACTGCTGCGCGCGTTCAAGCAGGAAGTTGTACTCGTTGACGATCGCCCCGTCGACGCGGTTGGGTGAACCGCGTTGAATCCAATGATTCAACAGGAAAAAGGGTTTGCCGGTATCGCCGCGGTTGGGCGCACAGCTGAACTGCTCGGGTACGATGAACGTGTAGGGCGTTTCCTCGGTGACGCTCCAGGCGTTGGCATACCATTCCGGCGGCGGTCCCTCATTTTCAGCCATGACCAGCAGCCGCTGGTTGCTGTCGATCAACTGCCTCAGCGTCGGCCATGTTCCCCCTTCGGGATGGGTATAAATATAAGGGATAAGACCCGAGGCTTCGACCGCGTCCAGTGTATCCTGAGGGGTGATTTCATCCTGGATGATCAGAAAGATCACTTCGCGCGGATTTTCTTCCAGCCAGACACGTATCTCTTCCAGCGAATCCGGGAGCGGGGTCCAGCCCAGACCACATAGCTGGTGGCATAAAAACTCACCTTCCTGCTTCGGTTCGGCAATCGTTACCTGCGCCTTGCGCACAACTTCCTCTCCCTTCGGATCCAGCGTCTCCATAAAAGCCTCACGCTCCTGCGGGCCTTCGATGTAATGGGTGTCGATCAGCAGGGCGCGCACGCCGGCGTCCAACTGCTCGGTCAGCGTGCCGTCGTGCATGGGCCACACCCAGCCGTACTCGGCAATGGACATCGAATTGTGACTGGCGGCGTAGGCGACCTCGTTAATCGGCCGGTCGCACAGTTCGGGATGGCCATTACAGGGCTGATTGGCCGCACGCGCATCGCCGCGGAAAATGCCGATGAGCATAGGCAGCAGGACGAACAGCAGGATAAAGCCGCCCAACACCCACCATTTGTACTCCCATACGCCGGAAAGCAGGTTTTCGAGGAAACCGATCAGGCTGCGGCTGTAGCCGAAGGCCAGGAATACCAGGCCAAGAATGAAAAAGATAAGCGCCGTCGTCCACACGGAGTCCCAGACGCCGCGAATGAGCGAGCCGACGATGTCGTCGACGATGGCATCGAGGCTGGCGGGTCCCAGCGCAGCCTGCGCCAAGCCCGCAGATACCTGGGCGCGCAGAATAAAGCCGGCGATGAGCCAGAGGATGAGCACCAGACCGCTGGCGATGGTCAGGGTCCAGCCCGCGGCGCGCAGGGCAGAGCCCAGGTCGTCGCTGTTCAGCCAGACGATGATGCCCAGCAGCAGCAGGAGGATAATGGCCAGGGGCAGCAGCGCCGCCTGCAAGAAGTCGACATAGCCGCGCGCCGTATTCAGGCCGGCCACGACCGAATCACGCGTTTCACCAAGGGCCATGGCCGCACCGGAAATGCCGGCCAGCACCTGTGATTGGGCCAGTTTGTCCTCGGAAGCGGCGATGCGCTGGCTGACCAGCAGCGACAGGCGCTCGCTGATGGCCAGGGAGATCGCCGTGGGCAGATCGTCTTCGGCCAGGGACGCTTCCATCTGCAGACGCGTTTCCGGGCTGGCGGTCTCGTTTGCCGGACCGAGCATCACGGTCGTCAGCTGCTCATTGGCGGCCGTGGTAAAGCTGGACACGGAGGCACGTAGGAGACGCCGGGGCATAGGGACCAGCCGCCCCTCGTTGAAATTGTCCAGGTAGGCGACGAGTTCCTCTTCAACCAGCTGCTCAGTCTTGTTTGCGACAATAGGCTCGGTCTTATCGACCAGCTCCATGGCCACGGCCGTCGCCGCTTTGACCGCGCGATCGGCCAGCACTTCCGGTGTGACGGCCGAACCGAAATTGACATCTTCTTGCAGTTCGGGGATATCGCCCTTGAGATAGGCTGTCAGATTGCTGAAGAAGGCATCCACGCCGTCTTCCATGCGCTGCGGCGGCAGGATAAGATAGAGTGCACTGACGATCTGGGCATAGGCTTCTTCGGTCAGCAGATCGATCTGGATGCCGGTCGTTTCCTTGAAAGCCTCCTGCACGCCCGGATCGGCGAGCACGTCAGTATAAAGACGCTCATAGACCTCATTATCAGCCAGCGCCTGCGTATATAATTCCGGCGAGAGCAGGTCGCGATTGACCACCAGGCCGAGCACAAAAACGACAAAAAGCAGCACAAAAAGCGCGCCAAGAACAAATGTCAAAATCTTCTTCCACATGTGATGATGTCCTCGCTAGAGCGTTACAAAGGGAGCTCGACGAACTCCGGGTAATGGTCGACCTGATGTTGCTGATCCGCGGCCGGTCACGGCGCTTTCCCGCATATGCTTGTTTTGATCGGCCAGTTATATCTCATTTTATTACTTACTCGTTTACGCGTCATTTGTGTTTTCCGGGAATGACTCTGTAGTTTTATCACCAGCCACGTGTTCCTCAGTTTCTTCAACTTCCACGCGGTCACTTTCAGCTTCTCCCGGCTGCGCGGCAATTTCTTTGACAACGACCTGCGTTTCATCCCGCCCGCTTGTTAAAAGATCCCAACCGACCACCAGAGGCGCAAGCTGCGTGAGGGCCAGGGCTATTGGCAGAATGGTCGCTGCCAGCCTGACGGTCGCGAGATTGGCGGCGACCTGTGCGCCCGCCTGTTCAATGGCGGCGATCACCTGATTCAACAGCGCCACATAGTCATCAAGCAATGGGATAAATTTGGCTACCTCGTCATTGATGGCGTCAATATCTCCGCCGGCCGTGTCGAGATTGCTGCTGAGCGTTTCCAGATTGGCGGCCGACACGTCCAATTGGCCGCTCAACGATCGCAGTGACTCCGGCAGCCCATCAAGACTGGTGCCCAAAGCCAACATCGTTTCATCAAAAGGCTCAACCGGCTCGTAATCAATGCCCAGGTCGAAATTGATCTCAATAGGATTAAGGGGTATGGGAATCGTTTGCTTATATTCGAGATCGCTGAGCCTGACCAGGGCATCGTCCACGACGCCGGCTACGGCGGCTATGTTGGGTACGGATGCCTGTACCGCTTCAATATTTCGCGGCGTCTGGTCGGCTACTAGAAAAGAAACCTGGTCCAGCAGCGGTACGGTGTCCGAAATTGTTTTAGACAACGTGGCCGTAGTTTCCACGGCCGTATCCATCGAGCCATTTACTGCGGACAACGTCGATTGTGTCTGGGAAAGCGTCGCCGACACAGTTTCCAGAGCGTCTACGGTGAGAGAGAGGCTGTTATCCAACCCTGTACTGAGCGCATCAATGGCCGGGCCCATAAAGATGGCGGTTGCGATCAGAGCGACCAGAACCACTGCTGTGGCGATCAATATGATGAGTCCGAGGATTCGTCGAAACATGTGTTATTTCCTTATGTCGTCGGCTGCTGATAATGAGTGTCAACAAGTAATCTGTTCGGGAGAGACACAATGATAATCGCGATGGCTTGATCGTGCATGTCGCATTTCCTTTTTCAATAGCCCGAGCCGGAGCCAAACCACTTGCTGGCAATCCTGTCATACGTGCCGTTTTCGAACAATTCGAGCAGGGCGCGGTTAATTTCCTCGCGCAGCGGGCTGCCCGCCGGGAAGGCGATGCC
>JBJYWZ010000282.1:0-2738 GCA_046259725.1 Promineifilaceae bacterium (SeqCode)
CCCTGATCCGGGCGAAGGAAGGACATCATCACCTCCTCCGCTTGCTGCAAGCCGGCGGCGAGAACCGTCTCATCCTCAAGCAGCAGGCCCAATTCATGGAACACGAGCGAAAAAATCATCGACACGCCATGCGCCTTCGCGCCTTCGGGAATTGCATAAGGCGCTGTTTCGTACGAACCGGGCCGGGCTAAGCGACTCTGAACATTCTTGTAGGTTTCTACTGCCAGATCGAGTGCTTCCTGGTCGCCGGCTGCCCGCGCGAATTCGGTCAGGCCGTAAATAGCAAAACCATCGGCGTAAATGCTGCTCGCACCCTGTAGAACGTTGCCGCGAGCGTCCACGGCGAATAGCCAACGGCCATATTCATCACGGCCGTATCGCCTGACAAAATCGAAGATATGGCGCGCTGTATCCAGCCATTCCTGCCGTGCCTCTATGCGCCTGTAGAGCGCGGAGAAAGTCCAGATCGCACGAAGCTGCGACCACATATACTTGTCCGTACTGAGCACCTGTCCTTCATCAGAGATGCAGGTCAGGATGCCGCCGTATTCGCGGTCGATGGCGTACTCCAACCAGAAGGGTATGGTTCGCTGCAGGAGTTCGGCGCGGTAGATGGCCAGCAGATCGACGAAGCGCACGTCAAGTCGCATTTTGTCCTTCCGCCACCTCGTTATACCGCCAGCCCTGCTCCCGGCACACGGTTCTTACATGGGCATCCCAGGTCGGCTCCGCGCCCGGACGTGATCCCGGAAAACAGTCGATCGCCAGGTAGCGCAGGGTCTCTTCACTAACACAATGAATCGTGTGCGGCGTCGCCACAGGGATACGGACGATGTCTCCAGGGCTAACCGGAAACTGTTCCGGCTCCGATCCGATTTCCAGTTCACCCTTCCCTTGCAGCACAAAAAAAATCTGCTCGGTGTCATCATGCTGGTGCAGCGGCGGCGCGCCGCCGGGCTCAATCATGACGAAAAACACTTCGCTGGCTGTCGCCTGCGAGCGGTCCATCACAAGGTCATTGATATGCGTGGGAAAGCGGTATCGTTTCGTCTCGTTCGTGGAAAATACATACTTCATATCACTTGCTCAAAATCTATCAGGCACAGTTCGCAATTTTCTGTATACGGTTTACTGTTCACTGATTATTGTCCCAACATCTGCTCCATCACCCAACTCGTCCGAGCGCCGCTTTCCCCGGTGCTGGGACACTGCCCCAGGCCAAGCAGATCATCAACGACGGTTTGAATGAGCGGCTGCTGGATGTGCTGCGGGTAATCGAACCTGAATTCGCTGCTGCCTTCGGCCGTTGTCAGGAGCACGGGTTCCGCGTCAAATGTCGAGTAACTGATACGCCCCTCATCGCCAACAATCTCGGTGCGATCTACCTCTTCAAAGGCATTGAAGCACCAGTTTCCCGCGCCCTGTACGCCGGACTCAAACAGAAAAGAGCCGCTCACCATATCCTCCGCCGGGTATTCGCCCGCCTGGTTGCCGGCAAACCCCTGCGCCTGCGCGATGGGGCCAAGCACGTAATCCAGAAAATCGAGCTGATGTGCGGCGAGGTCCACAAAAAGTCCACCGCCCGCGATCTCCGGCAGCACGCGCCAGGGCAGATTCTCTTTATCTGCGTAATGTGGCCGGGCCGCCTGGTAGAAGGTAATGTTCACAAAGCGCACCTGGCCAATCACGCCGGAATCAACCAGCTCTTTGATCTTCAAAAAGCGCTGCAGCGCCCGGCGATAGTATGCGACGTAGAGCGAGACGCCTGCTGTCTTACAGGCGCTTATCATTTCCCGGCACTGGGCAAAGTTCAGTGCCATCGGCTTTTCAACATAGACCGGCTTGCCCGCCGAGGCTGCCTGGACAGTGTACATCTTATGAGAAGACGGCGGCGTGGCGATATAAATGGCGTTCACATCACTGTCATCGATCAGGGCTCGAGCATCATCGTACCATTTCGGCACGCCGTGCCGTTGGGCATAATCCTCTGCCAGTACGCCGCTGCGGCGCATCACGGCGACCAATTCTGAATTCCGCGCCTTTTGCAGCGCCGGCCCACTCTTCACTTCAGTGACGTCACCACAACCGATAATGCCCCAGCGTACGGTATTCATACGACCTTTCTCACGTCGACACTATTCATCGATAACTTATCCCTGAACCAACTTCAAGATATGGCTACTGTTCTGCTGTAGGCAGCCCCTCAACAAACTCTTTGCGTGGCCCGTCGATACCCTCCAGATCCAATTCCTGCGCGCGGTGACAGCTCACAAAGTGATCCGGCCTCAGTTCCACGAGCGCAGGCGCCTCCTGGGAGCAGATATCGATCGCGTATTTACACCGCGGATGAAAATAACAGCCCGAAGGAGGATTGGAGGGGCTGGGCACATCCCCTTCCAGCTCAGTCATGGCCGAGCGTACACGCGGATCAGCCACAGGAACGGCCGACATCAGCGCTTCCGTATACGGGTGCAGCGGCTCGTAGAAAAGATCATCCGTAGGAGATATCTCAACGATTTTTCCCACGTACATCACCGCTACCCGGTCGGAAATGTGTTTGACAACGCTTAAGTCATGGGCCACAAACAGGTAGGTCAGGCCCAGCTTCTGTTGCAGGTCCAGCATGAGGTTCAGGACCTGGGCCTGCACAGAGACATCCAGCGCTGAAACGGGCTCATCAGCGACGATCAGACGTGGATTCAGGGCCAGCGCGCGGGCAATGACGATGCGCTGCCGCT
>JBJYWZ010000283.1:0-3377 GCA_046259725.1 Promineifilaceae bacterium (SeqCode)
AAAGTCAGATGGTGCCAGACACTTCTGTAAATACCTGGCGCCCAGTTATTCAGCCGCACTGGCGAAGGGATTCCTCACCTTGACATCACCATAGCGCTGCCCCGCATTCAGGTCTTCCGACCAGAGCACGCCGCAGCCAAGCTGTTGGGCGCTACAGACGATCATGGCATCCCAAAAAGAGATCTGGTAGCGTTCTTGCAGGCGTATGGCGCTCAAAACATCCGCCACCCGCGGTGAATGCACGGGCCAATGACCCATGTCGCCGACGATAAGGGCCGCTTCCGCCTGCGGTAGGGGCCGCTGCAGCTTGCCCGTAACGGTGAAATAGAATTCTTGTAGTACCTGGATGCTGATACGGCCATTTCTATCCGCCCAAAGCGTTCGCAACAGTTCTCCCGCCTGCACGCGCTTTTCGCCCGCAGTGCTGTCATAGGCATAGACCAGCACATTACTGTCTACGAACTGCGGCCCTGACTCAGCGCTCATGTAATTCCTCTCGCGTCACATTCAATTCCCCATAGGTACCGAGGTCAAAACCCTCTTTCATCAGCAGTTCACTGCGCTGGTAGGCGCGCGTATATGCCTCATCCTCCAGCACAAGTCTCTCCAACTCGCCGGCAAGTAAACCGGACACAGACGTCTGGCGGCGCACCGCAAGGAGCTTCACCTTAAGCAAGAGGTCTCTAGGCAGCGACAGCGTTATGTTTTGAGTTTCCATCTCATGAATTGTCCCTGATTTGGCACGTATCTTCCACGTACTTCAGTGTAGCACGTATTCACGTGAAAGTCCAGCGCAGAGATAACTGTCAAACGCGCCGCAGATTTACCGCCAGCGCCCCATCTTCACGGCGCATCTCCATCCGGTCGCCGCTGATGTGATACACGGCGGCTGAAGCCAATGCCTGCAGGAAGCGCGTTTCCTGCTCCATTATCTCATTGTCGAAGCACATCTTGCGCGTGCTGGCCAGCGGGCCGAAGGCGATGCCGCCGGCTGCGGCCGTGTAGGAACCGCTGTAGCTGTTGCAGCCGGAGCTGCCGGAGAGCGTGTCTTCAGCAAATACGGCCGTCAGCGATGTGCCGCCGATCACGGACACCACGCCCCCCTTACCGTTGTTATAGCCGGTGACTACCCACGACGTGCCCGCCAGCGACTGGCTCACATAACTGAATTCGGCCAGGACGGCCTCACCTGATCCAAGCAGCGTCATTGCCGGCCCCTCAATACGGCAGGAGATGGTAGCAGCGAGCGCCTGCAAGAATCGTTGTTCCTGCGCCATGACCGGCGGGGGGCAGGCCATCATCGTGCCCGCCGAACGGCCGAAGGAGAGCGCGCCGCTCGCCGCATCGAAGGAATAGCTTGTCATGAAGCGATTGCAGCCGGAAGAGCCGCCCGCCTTCCCTCCCTCATTAAAATCAAGCGTAATCGTCGTGCCCGCCAGCGGCGGTTCTCCGTCCAGAGTCATCAGCAGCCAGCGCGTACCTGCCAGATCCGCGCCGCCGTCCAGGTTAATTTTGTCGTCATTTATCATGGCATTGATTTTAGCACAGAAATATCAATATATGGTTGACTTGCCCTCTTCCGCTTGCTACGATCTTGCTGCGTTTGTCATGACACAAGCCATAACACAAAAGGAGAAACAATGGCAGATAAGAAACCCAATATACTCGTCCTCTGGGGCGACGACATCGGCTGGTATAACATCAGCCACAATAACCGCGGCGCGATGGGCTACCGCACGCCTAATATCGACCGCATTGCCCGCGAGGGCATCGAGTTCACAGACTATTACGGCCAGCAAAGCTGTACCGCCGGGCGCGCGGCTTTCATCACCGGCCAGAATCCATTACGCACCGGCCTGACCAAGGTGGGCGCGCCGGGCGTGCCAATCGGCCTCGAAGAAGAAGACCCGACCATCGCCGAGCTGCTCAAGCCCCTTGGTTACGCAACCGGACAGTTCGGCAAGAATCATCTTGGCGACAAGGATGAGTTCCTGCCCACAAACCACGGATTCGACGAATTTTTCGGCAATCTCTACCACCTCAACGCGGAAGAAGAGCCGGAAGATCCCGACTACCCCCACCACCTGCCGGAAAGCATCTTGCCCCGCCCGCGCGGCGTGCTCCATTCTTACGCAGACGGCCGAATCGAGGATACGGGGCCGCTGACCCGCAAGCGCATGGAGACAATCGACGACGAGGTCACAGATATGGCGCTCAAGTTCATCGATCGCGCCTACGAGAATGAGCAGCCCTTCTTTGTCTGGTGGAATTCCACGCACATGCACTTCCGCACGCATATTCCCAAGGAAGCGGAAGGTATCAGCGGCCAGGGCTTCTACAACGACGCCATGATGCTGCACGATCAGGCAGTCGGCCGTATGCTTGACAAGCTGGATGAGCTGGGCATCGCCGAGGACACGATCGTGCTCTACTCAACCGACAACGGGCCGCATTACAACAGCTGGCCCGACGCAGCCATCACCCCCTGGCGCAGCGAAAAGAATTCCAACTGGGAAGGCGCGTTCCGCGTGCCCTCCTTCGCGCGCTGGCCGGGCAAATTCGAAGCGGGCAAAGTCCTTAACGGCATCACGGCGCACCAGGACTGGCTGCCCACACTGCTGGCCGCGGCCGGCGATCCTGACGTGACGGAGCGCCTGCTGGAGGGCACCACCATCGGCGACCGGAGCTATCATGTGCATATCGACGGTCAGAACCTGCTCCCCTACCTGCTGGGAGAGACCGACGAATGCCCGCGCAACAGTTTCTTTTACATCAGCGACGACGGCGCGCTGGTCGCCGTGCGCGGCGGCGACTGGAAGATAGTCTTCGCCGAGCAGCGCGCGCACACGATGCAGCTCTGGGCCGAACCCTTTGTCGAACTGCGCCTGCCCAAGATTTTCAATCTGCGCCGCGATCCTTTCGAGCGCGCCGATACCGATTCAAATACCTATTGGGACTGGGTCCTGGAGAAGGCGTTCGCCTTATACATCGCCCAGAATGCGGTCGCCAGGCAAATGCAGAGCCTGGTTGATTTCCCACCGCGGCAAAAACCGGCCTCGTTCAACCTGGACATGATCTTCGAGAACCTGCAGAACGCCACCGGCGGCGGTCTGCATTGAGATCAGTTTTCAGTGAAAAGTTTTCTGTGAACAGTTTTCAGTAACCAGTGAACACTGGCCGGCAGCGTTTGCATGCTGCATCCTGATTGGTACCAGGCACTTTGAAAGTGCCTGGTACCTTTTTTGTTAGGCTGTGAGCCTAATCCAACGCCATCCAGGCGCGGACCTGCATTTCGTGATCGACGTAAGGTTCGCCGCTGATGTCGCAGACTACCTTGACGATCTCGCCGCCTTCGAACTCGAACGGCGGCAGGTATT
>JBJYWZ010000284.1:0-4472 GCA_046259725.1 Promineifilaceae bacterium (SeqCode)
GGCAGTACCAGCGGGCTGTTCATCAAGCTGTCGCAGTGGGATGCGCTGGCATTGAGCGGCGCGCGCAGCTTCATCGCCGCCCTGGTTGTCTGGGCTTACCTGCGCCATCCCAACTTCACCTGGTCGCGCGCGCAGGTGGGCGGCGCCGTCGCCTACGCCCTGGCCATCACCAGTTTCGTCCTGGCCACCAGGTTGACCACGGCGGCCAACGCGGTCTTCCTGCAGTTCACATCACCGCTGTGGGTGGCCCTGTTCAGTATCTGGCTGCTGGGGGAACGGCCGTCGCGCGCCAACTGGCTGACCATGATCGCCATAGCTCTGGGCATGCTGCTCTTCTTCAGCGACGAGCTGACGCGCAGCGGCTATCTGGGCAATCTGCTGGCGATTTTCAGCGGCGTCTGCATGGCCCTCTTTCTCATCGCCCTGCGCGCGCAAAAGGATGGCTCGCCCACGGAGACAGTTCTGCTCGGCAACGTGATCGCCGGCGTGATCGGGCTACCTTTCATCCTGCTCGGCGACCAGCCCGTCAACGCGCGCGAGCTTGGCATCATCCTCTACCTGGGCACATTCCAACTGGGTCTGGCTTTTCTTATCGTTTCCCTGGTTGTCAAGCAGTTAAGCGCCATCGAGACGATCCTCATCCAGACCCTGGCGCCGATCCTGCTCTCCCTCTGGGTTTTTATCTTCATCGGCGAACAGCCCTCCTCCTCCGCCCTGGCCGGCGCGGCCATTGTGACAACGGCCGTGACCATCAACGCGGTCAGCACGGCGCGCCACACGGAAGCGGAGCAAATCGCCCGGCCAAACCCGTAGCCGGCTTTCTTCAGGCTGCTTTCGCGTCCGCCCCGCTAAATATATGTACCAATCGGATATAAGATGCTATAGTTCCGGCGAATGAGCGGCGGAGACCCATTCTTTATCCCTTTTTCACATTCCGCATTATCGGAGGGCAATGACAGCTTTCCTGCCTTTTTCCGATTTGACCTGGCCTGAAGTGGCCGCGCTGCCCAGGGATTGGCCGCTGGTGATTCCCCTGGGTGAAGGCTATGATTTGCAGCGTCTGGCCGCCGCCCTGGGGGATCCGCCCGAAGCCGGCCTGCTGCCCGCCCTACCCTTCGGCTGGCGAGGAAGCGGCCTGGAAGCGCCGCCCGCCCTGCTGGCCACTTTGCTGGCCAACCTGCTGGAAAGCCTGCGCGACGACGGATTCTCGCGCGTTTACGCCCTGACGCCGCAGGGATTGAACCTGGGCCTGGGCACACAGGCGCTGGCCCTGCCTCATTCAACCTCAACCCACCCGGCCGCTGCCCGGCCGGCGGACAGCGAGCGTGACAAGGTCGTATTGATACCGATCGGACACACGGAGCAGCACGGGCTGCATCTGCCGCTTTCCACGGACACGCTGATCATCGAGGAGATCGGCCGGAGAACGGCCGAAGCCGCCCCCGATCTGGCGACCTGCCTGCCCGCCTTCCCCTACGGCGCCAGCACGCACCGCGCTTCTTTCGCCGGTACCCTGAACTGCGGTGGCCGCGCCTTTGAAGACTTCTGGCTGGCTATCGTCGAAGCGCTGGCTGCCCGTGGCTTTGATCGTTTTTACCTGATCAGCGGGCATGGCGGTAACTGCTCCTACCTGGTCAACGTGGTCAAGAGCGCCGGGGAAAGACGGCGGCGCATCTTCTGCGCCACGACCTGGCTGCACACCTCGGGCCGCATCGCCGCGCCGGTAGTGCAGGCCACGCGCCGCTCGGCTCGCGGGGGCATGGGCCATGCCGGAGAGTTGGAGACGGCGATGATACTCGCCCTGCGCCCGGACCTGACGCATATGGATCGTGTCGTGGACGAAATAGATTTTGTAAGCACGGAGAGTTATTTCATGGATTGGATCGAGGGAGGCGACCTGGTGGCCAACCCCCCCTGGGACGATGACACGCGCACAGGCGCCTACGGCGCGGGCAGCGTGGCCACGGCCGAAAACGGGAAACTGTGGCTGGAAACGGCCGTGCGTGAAAAAGTGGCCCACGTCGAAGAGATTCACGAGCAGCACCGCCGCCGCGAAGAACGGCGGGAGGCCGGCTTTGGACTGTGGGCGGGGAGCAGTGAACAGTTTGCTAACTGACAGCTGATGGACTGATAAACTGACAAACTTGTTTCCAGGAGTTCCTATGTCTGACATCAAATTAGAAGAGAAATACGAGCGGAATGGCTGGCCGTCGGTGGTCAGGCCCGATCTGAAAACGCCAGAGGGCTGGAGTCTGCCGCTGTTCACCACCGTGGCCCTGCTCGGCGGGCATGAACTGAGCCCGGACGGGACGCAGATCACGTTTACCTGGAGCCGCGACGAGAACTCCGACATTTACATCATGCCCGCGTCCGGAGGCTGGCCGCGGCGCCTTACCACGGGCCGCGAGCTGGAGTGGCCGGATTTAGGCTGCCGCTGGTCCGCGGACGGCCAATGGCTGGCCATTCATATGAACGGCCATATCCATATCGCCCCCGCCTCCGGCGGGCTGCCTCGCAAAATAACAGACGTCACAACGGCCGCTTCCAATCCCGTGTGGATGCCCGACAGCAACCACCTGATCATCAGCGTAGAACGGGAGGACAGCATGCAGCTGCTGCTGGCCGGGCGCGGCGGAAGCTGGCCGCGCGAACTGGTCAGCCGGACGGATGGCGACTGCTGGGATGCGAAACCGTCCCCGGACGGCCGTCTGGTGGTCTATACTTTCCGGCCGTTTGACGACCTCAATCGCCTGGATGTTCACGTGGTTGAAGTAGAAACGGGACAGATCCGCGAGCTGACGGGCACGCCAAAACTGCGCACCTGGCAAGGCCGCTGGTCGCCCAACGGGGAGCAGATCGCCTTCCTCTCGCAGGAGTCGGGCTGGAACGAAGTCTGGCTCGTTCGCCCCGATGGCGAGGGGCGGCGACAGCTCACACACCTCAATGCCGATGTGAACGACCTGGCCTGGTCGCCGGATGGCAGCAGGCTGGCGGCCACGATCAACCGCGGCGGCGCACTGCACCTGGCCCTGATCGACGCTCAGAGCGGGGAAGCGACGACCCTGCGCGATGAAGAAGGGGTCTACAGACGGCCGTTGTGGTCGCCAGGCGGCGACTGGCTGCTCGTCTATTACGAAGACCCCGTGGTGCCGCCCGATCTGTACCGGGTCGACCTGGACGGAAAGCGCAGCCAGCTTACCTTTTCCAACCCGCCCGCCCTGGCAGCCAACCACTTTCCTCGGCCGGAACGTATCAGCTACAAGAGCCATGACGGCCTGGAGATCCCCGCCTTCCTTTATAGGCCGCAAAAGCCGAACGGCGCGGCCGTGGTGCACCCGCACGGCGGGCCGAGCTTGCAGGCGCTGCTGGAGTGGGAGCCCATGATCGCTTATTTCGCCGCCAAGGGCTACACCTGGCTCAGACCTAACTACCGCGGCAGCACCGGCTACGGCGTCACCTTCGAGCACGCCAATTACAACGATTGGGGCGGCGGCGACACCCAGGACTGCCTGTACGCGGCGCGCTATTTGCGCCAGCTGCCGGGCATCGATCGAGACAGGGTGGCCATCTACGGCGCCAGCTACGGCGGCTACATGGCCGCCTGCTGCCTCGCTCGCGATCCCGACTATCTTTTTGCCTGCGGCGTGGACAAGTTCGGCGATGCCAACCTGATCTCCTCCTGGGCGCAGTGCAACCGCGATCTACGCCTCTACAGCCAGATATTTCTCGATCATCCGGCGCGCAATCGCCAGGTCTATATCGACGGTTCACCCATCTACCAGGTGGAAAATGTGCACAAGCCGCTGCTCATTTTCCATGGCCTGGAAGATGATGTCGTGCCGCCCCAGGCTTCAGAGGAATGGGTGGAGGCGCTGCGCCGCGCCGGCAAGACATTTGAATACAAGACCTACGCCGGTGAAGCGCATGGCTTTTTACAGCGTGCGACACAGCTCGATTTCTACCAACGCCTGGAACGCTTCCTGGACTGGTACCTGCTGCCCTGACCCCTCTTTCAAAGGGGCAAAAAGCAGCAATTTCTTGATTTAGACGGCTTAGGGCGTATAATTTTCGCTCACAATAGAATTGTTGATTTGTCGTTTGTGGTTGGATCAATCATACGTTGGACGAATCAGGTCGCGTCTACCGGCATTTAATCTCACCCTCTGCCGGTCTACTGGGAGTGCCACCAGCAGCCATTAAGTTCATACCGCCCGGATTCAATGCGCACGAAGCGCGTCCCGGCCGCTTCCGCGGCCGGCGCAGCCGTGTACCTGGCGGTGGCGTCCGTGTGCCATTGTCGCTCCCTGGAAATGTCCGCGTTTGCGCCACCTGCAAGGGCAGATCAAACTAACCCGGAGGAAGGAACGATGAAAAAGTATTGGGTAGTTATGTTGGCGTTGTTGCTGGCGCTGAGTCTGGCGGCTTGCGGCGGCCAGGCGGCGGCGCCTGTGGAAGAAGCGGAGGCGCCGGCC
>JBJYWZ010000284.1:4572-7866 GCA_046259725.1 Promineifilaceae bacterium (SeqCode)
GTCTTCCAGACCTTCGACAGCCAGGATGCGCTGGTGCAGGCGCTGCGGACCGGCCAGGTGGACATGATCACGGAGATGCCCAACACGGCCGTGGTCTCCCTGCGCAACGAGCCCGACATCCAAGTCGTCAACGGCCCGCCTTTCTCACCCAGCGTGGCCGACATCATCTTCAATGTCACAGAACCGGAAGACTGCCCGCCTGACGACGGCGTCTGCTCCGGCCATCCCGCCCTGCGCGACCGCCAGGTACGCCTGGCCCTGGCCCACGCCACAGACAAACAGCAGATTATCGACGTGGTCCTGCTCGGCCTGGGCAGCCCCGGCCTGACGTTGATACCCGACAGCATGGGCGTCTTTTACGACAGCGCGATCGAGGATTACGCGTACGACATCGACCTGGCCAACCAGATCCTCGATGACGCCGGCTATCTGGACACTGACGGCGACGGCGTGCGCGAAACGCCCGACGGCCAGCCACTTATTTTCCGTATGAACTGGGCCAACGACAGCACCAATATGCCGCGCATGGCCGAGATTCTCAGCGCCACCTGGAGTGAGATCGGCGTGAAGACGGAACAGGCTGCGCTGGATCCCGATGCCCTGACATCAGTCTGCTGCCCGACGTTCGACTACGATGTCATCCTCTGGGGCTGGGGCTCCGACCCCGACCCTGCATTCCTGCTCAGCGTGATGACCACGGATGAAATCCCCACCGGCACCAGCGAGTCAGGGTACTCCAATCCGGAATATGACGAGCTTTATACCGAGCAGGCGACGGAGCTGGATCAGGCTAAGCGCGTGGAAATCATTCACAGGATGCAGGAGATCGCCCATCACGATCTCCCCTACATCATCCCTTATTACGATCAGGCGGTGCAGGCCTACCGCACCGACCGCTTCAGGGGTTGGATAACCGACGCCGGTAAGATCGCCCTCGAAGACCCGACTTCGCTGACGGTGATCGAACCGGTGGAATAAGCTGTCAGCCATCAGCCGTCAGCGGTCAGCTGGTTGCTGGCCGCTGATAGCTGATAGCCGATAGCTGATAGCTGAAAACTGACAGCTACCCATGAAACGCTCACGCTACATCGCCCGCAAGTTTACCTGGGCCATTCTCACGATACTGTTCGTGATCACGCTGAACTTTTTCCTATTCCGCGTCCTGCCGGGCGACCCGGCGCGCGCGGGGCTGAAAGACCCGCGCCTGACCCAGGAGGCGGTGGAGGCGATCCGCGTCAAGTTCGGGCTGGACAAACAGGTCATCAACTGTTTTGAAACGCTGAACCCGCTCGTCCTGGGCGACTGCGCGGTCAACCCGATGGAAACGCAGTTTTTTATCTATGTCAGGAACCTCCTTCACGGCGAGCTGGGCATCAGCTACCACACCAACCGCCCGGTATACGACATGCTGGGCGAGATGCTGGCCAATACACTTCTGCTGATTGGTTTGGGACAGATACTGGCCATCATCCTGGGCATCAGCCTGGGCGTGCTCGCCGCCTGGAAGGCGGGCACAGCGCTTGATTACAGCGCGACGCTTTTCAGCCTTCTGGCCTGGAGTTTGCCGACATTCTGGCTGGGCATCATGCTGCTGTTCGTCGGCACAAGCTACTGGGGGCTGCCTATCGGCGGCCGTATCACGCCCGGACTTGTCTACACCAGTTCCTTGCAGCGCTGGCTGGACCTGGGCAACCACCTCATTTTGCCCACACTGACCTTCACCATCGTCTTCCTGGGCGAATACATGTTGATCATGCGCAGCACGCTGCTGGAAGTACTTTCTGAGGATTACATCCTGACAGCCAAGGCCAAGGGATTGAGCACTTTCCAGATCTTCAAGGACCACGCCTTGAAAAACGCGATGCTGCCGATGGTGACGATCATCGCCCTGAACCTGGGATTCACGGTCAGCGGGGCGATCCAGATCGAGTCGGTTTTTTCCTGGCCGGGATTGGGCGGAGCGATCTTCACGGCTGTCGGCCGCCGCGACTATCCTGTGCTGCAGGGCGCCTTTCTGCTGATCGCCATCAGCGTTATCTTCGCCAACCTGGCTGCGGACCTGCTTTACTCGGTCCTAGACCCGCGCATCCAGGAAGCCTGAGCTAACCATGGAAGGCTACGAAACCGGCAGTCTATTGCGCAATCTTTCGCGCAGTAAGATAGGCATGGCCGGCCTGATCATGACCGTTCTGGTGACGTTGATGGCTGTCTTTGCGCCCGTGCTGGCCCCTTACGACCCTTACAAAGTGACGCGCGTAACCATCGACGATATCTATGCCCCGCCGAGCCTCGAACATCCGCTGGGCACCGATGACGCAGGCAAGGATGTGCTCTCCAGCTTCATGTACGGCGCGCGCGTCTCGCTGACCGTCGGCTTCTTCGCCTCGCTGATCTCCATCGCCATCGGCGGCATGATCGGCATCTCCGCCGGCTTTTTCGGCGGGCGCGCGGAGAATGTGCTGATGCGTTTCACAGACATCATGCTCGTCATTCCCGAATTCCCGCTGATTATCCTGCTGGTGGCCCTGACCGAGCCCAGCCTGTGGAACATCATCCTGGTCATCGGCCTGCTCGGCTGGACGGGATCGGCGCGCCTGGTCCGTTCGCAGACGCTGTCAGTCAAGCAGCGCAAATATGTACAGCGCGCGCGGGCCATCGGCGCGGGCAACCCGCACATCATCCGCCACCATATCTTCCCCATGGTCCTACCCCTGATGGTGGTCAACACGGTGCTGGTCATTTCGCTGGCCATCCTCAATGAGAGCGCGCTGGGGTTCCTGGGCCTCTCCGATCCGACGAAGATCAGCTGGGGACAGATGTTGAATTTCGCCTTTACTCGCGGCGCGATGAGCGCCAGGGCGTGGTGGGCCCTGGTCACGCCCGGCCTGGGCATCGTCTGGCTGGTGCTGGCCTTTACCCTGCTGGGCCAGGGCCTGGAACAGGTCTTTAATCCGCGCCTGGAGACGCACCATCTTTCCGTGGGCAACAAGATGGTCGCCCTGCTCAACAAACCCCAACCAACGGCCGTTGAGGAGCCGGAAGCCGTGCCGGGGGATTGAGGAATTCGGAATGCGAAATTTGGAGTGGGAAATGCGGGATGTCAGACAGTAACATGGAGCAGTTTTTCCATCACAGGGAGCTGCTCAAGGCGCCGGTCGTTATGCGCGTGGAGGGCATTTCCACGGACTTCCTGATGAAGGAGAGCCCGCCGGCGCACGCCGTGGTTGATGTCAGCTTCGCGCTGCGCGAAGGCGAGGTGTTGGGCCTGGTCGGCGAGAGCGGCTGCGGCAAGAC
>JBJYWZ010000285.1:0-2446 GCA_046259725.1 Promineifilaceae bacterium (SeqCode)
TAAGGCGCACGCATCCGGCCTATGTGCCGCCCTTCGAACTGATTGATTTTATGGTCATGGTCCAGCAGCGCCGGACGCGCGGGCTTAACGCCGAGGCGACGGTGAAAGTGCGTGTTGGTCCAAAGATCATGCATACAGTCGCCGAAGGGAACGGTCCGGTCAACGCACTGGACGCCGCCCTGCGAAAAGCGCTGATCGATGTCTACCCGCAGTTAAGCGGTGTCAGTCTGGTTGACTACAAGGTGCGAATCCTGGATAGTGAGAATGCAACGGCAGCCACGACGCGCGTATTAATCGACACCAAGAGCGGCAGCCGCCGCTGGAGCACTGTCGGCGCAAGCACGAACATCATCGATGCCAGCTGGTTAGCATTGGTTGACAGCATGGAATACGCGCTGCTGAATTGATCCGGTCCAGTCAGGGCAAGCACAATGGGCTTAGAGGTCCAGGAAAACGTCTTAGAGAAGCAGGGGCCATTGATTTCCGTGTTGCGGTCCGTCCTGCTGCCCTTGACGGCGCTGGGCCTGGCTTTGGGCGGCCAGTGGCTGCTGTTGAAAACGGATTACAGCCCGCTCATTGCCGCTATCCTCTTCATCACAGCAGTCAATGCTTACCTTTTATCCCTGATTCACTGGCCGCAGGCAGCCCTCGCACCTGAGCCAATTGAACCGCTTGACGTAGACTGGCGGCCAATTGTCAGTGAAAGAGGGTGGCGCGCCGTGCTGGCCATCAATTCGTTGGTACTGGCCGTTTTTAGCTACGGCCGTTTCTCCGGCAACACCCTGGACAAAGGCTTCTGGACCTGGCTCGCGTCCATCACCCTGTTTCTGATCAGCTTTATTCGCGTTCCCGCAGGTGGCGCTGCTGAATTCTCCGAAGCGTTAAAGGCTTGGTGGCATGGGCAGGATAAACGCGTTTTGCTGCTGCTGAGTGCCATTTTGCTGTTGGCCACCTTCTTTCGTTTCTACCGCCTGCCGGACGTTCCGGTAGAAATGACCAGCGATCACGCCGAAAAAATCCTGGACGTGCAGGATGTCCTTGACGGTAATCGGCCCATATTCTTCACGCGCAATACGGGCCGGGAGATGTTCCAATTCTACCTGACAGCGGGCATCATTCGCCTGAGCGGATTGCCAAACAGCCACCTCTCGCTGAAGATCGGAACGGCGATTTTTGGCTTATTCGCCGTTCCTTTTACATTCCTTTTAGGCCGTTTTCTGTACGGGAACATCACCGGTCTGCTGGCGACATTTCTCTTTGCTATCTCTCATTGGCATGTCGCTATCACGCGTGTGGGCCTGCGTTTTCCGTTTACGGCCGCTTTTGTGACGCCGCTGATTTTCTTTATTCTGCGCGCCATGAAGAACAACCGGCGCAACGACTGGCTGCTAAGCGGGCTTTTTCTTGGCATCGGCCTGCACACCTATACCGCGGTGCGCATCGCACCCTTATTGTGCGCAGTGCTGGTGGGACTAAAACTACTTTTGGATGGAATCAGGAAAAAAACCGGCAAGTCTGTAGAGGGAGCGGACGGATGGACAAGGGCATTCTGGATGAACGGTCTTCTGGCCTTTTGCCTGGCGACATTGCTGCTGCTTCCGTTGATACGCTACACGGTAGAGGATCCGCAGGGCGTATGGATCCGCTCGCTGAGCCGCGCTCAAGGGGACACAGCCCCAACACTGGCGAAATCAGCGGCCCAGTTCCTGGAAAACCTTAAGAATGCGCTGCTGATGTTTAACTACAAGGGGGATGTAGTATCTGTGAATACCATTCCCAACGAACCGGTTCTGGGTATCGCCAGCGGCGGACTTTTGATTCTTGGCCTGGCCTATATCGTCTGGCGCCTGCTGGCCCATGGAGATGTGCGTTCGGCCGTTATGCTAGTTTGCCTGTTCTTCCTTCTACTGCCCAGCATACTCAGCCTCGCCTACCCGCACGAAAACCCAAGCGTCGTGCGCACCGGCGGCGCGATTCCCTTCGTGATGATTATGGCTGCCATTCCCCTGACCACGATCTTGCTGCGCCTGCGATCCAGCTCGTTCCGGGTTGGGGAGCCGCTGGCAGCGCTGGTGGTTACGTCGCTGATCCTCCTGGCCGTTTTTGATAATTATACGTGGTACTTCGTGGACTATGATCAGCAATATAGACGATCAATCTGGAACGCGACGGAAATGGGCGCTGTCTTGCAGGCATTCGAAGAAGAAGGCGGGAATGTGAATCAGGCTTATCACATCCCATTTCCCCACTGGGTAGATACGCGTAACATCGGCATCAATGCCGGTCATGTTCGTTGGAATAATGCTGTGAATGATCCACAGACATTATATGACCATGTGACCCTACCGCGGCCCCAAATATATTTTCTAAATCCGGCCGACACGGGCAACCTGGAAACCCTGCTGGAACTGTTTCCAAACGGCCGTATTGAGCGTTACAATTCGAC
>JBJYWZ010000286.1:0-2546 GCA_046259725.1 Promineifilaceae bacterium (SeqCode)
CAACGGTCCAGTTATCGCGAAAATCATTCGTCGTGCCCGTTTTTGCCGCCGCGGGGAAGGGCAGCGCCAGCGGGTTCTCCTGGCCCATGGCCGGAACGCGCGCGGCGTCATCGTCCAGGATGTCGCTGATAAGATAGGCGACACGCTCATCCAAAACGCGATCCTTCTCGGCGGCACTATGTTCGTAAAGCACCTCGCCAGCGCTGCTTTCCACGCGCAGGATGGATGCGGGCGGTATCCGGTAGCCGCCATTAGCAAAGACGGCATATGCACCGGTCAGCTCCAGGGGCGTTACTTCCCCGCCGCCCAAAGTCAGGGAAAGGCCATACTGGCTGGAGTCGCTCTGCCAGCTCTCGATGCCCATCGTCCGCGCGAATTCCAAGAAGCGCGGCACGCCGATATCCTGCAGCAGCAGCACGGCGGGAATATTGTAGCTGTTGGCCAGGGCGTCGCGCAGGCGTACGGGACCATGGAAACGGCCGTCATAGTTGACGGGCGAATAGGTCTGGCCATCTGCCTGTGGATACTCCGCTTCGACGTCCCATAGGATATCGGCAGGGGACCAGGAAACCTGTCCTTCGTCATCGGGAGACATTGCTGCCGCATAGGTCAGCGGCTTGATCGAGCTTCCCGGCTGCTGCTGCGATAAAGCAACATTGACATGCCCATCTATTGTTTCATCGTCGTAATCCACGCTGCCTAACATAGCCAGGATCTCGCCCGTCTGCGGGTTCATGGCTACCATGGAGGCATTGGTCAGATTATGCTCCGCTCCGATAGCCGCCACGTGTTGGCGCGCGAGCTGCTCGGCCAGTCGCTGGTAATCCATATCCAGCGTCGTCGTCACGCGCAGCCCACCATTGGCCACAACGTCGGCGCCAAACATTTCTTCCAACTGCTGCCTAACGTAAACCGAGAAATGAGGGGCGATCAGGCTGACTTCCTGAGCCACAAAATTGAGTGGCTCCAGATAGGCCTGCTCCGCCTCAGTCTGGCTGATGAAGCCTTCGCTGACCATCAGGTTCAGAACGAGCCATTGGCGGCTTTTGGCGCGGTCCAGGTTGGTCAGGGGATCCAATTCCACGGGGCTCTGCGGCAGCCCGGCCAATAGAGAGGCTTCGCCGAGCGTCAATTCCGATGCCGGCTTGCCGAAGTAGGTGTTCGCCGCCGCCTCGATGCCGTAAGCCAGGTTGCCATAGTAGATCTCGTTCAGATACATTTCAAGCACTTCATCTTTACTGAAGTTACGGTTCATGATGTAGGCCAGAAAAACTTCCTTTATCTTGCGTTCGTAGGAAACGGCCGTACGTTCCTCATAATCAAAGGCGACGTGGCGCACAACCTGCTGCGTGATCGTGCTGCCGCCGACGGGGCGCGTATCCGGGTTGCGCAAGTTGGCGACCAGAGCGGCCATCAATGACGGCGCATCCAGTCCGTTATTGGTGTAAAAGGTATCATCCTCCACGGCGATCGTGGCCTGAACCAGGGGCTCGGGTATATCCGACAGAGAAACCTTAGTGCGTTTCCCCTCGCCGAAGATCTCCCACAGCAAATTGCCGTCGCGATCCAGAATCTGCGATGTCTCAAACGTGTCGCGGTCCCTGGCGTTGTCCAGCGTCGCCGTCTCGGCTTCGATCTCGCGCGACCAATCCGCGTAGACAAGTGCGCCCGCGCCTGCCAGCGCGGCGACAGCCAGCAATATCATGAGCAGCACAGCGCCGATCAGGGCCCAGCTAAAACAGCCACCGCAGCCGCGGCGCTGCGGCGGCACCGCAGCCGGCTGATGGCTCACCGGTTGTTGATATCTGTATTCATCCATAGCAGTAGGTTCCGAAAGCGGACCAATCCGGCCGCGAAATTCTGTTCATACATGTCATACATGCAGCCTGACCCGCCAGATCGTGGCTGCAAACCTGATTATCTTATTCCCCTCTGGCTTTCACAGAAATTAGTTTAATCGAATGTGCTCTCGCTCGCCTTGCGCCTCGGTTACGTTAAGTGAACGCAAACACAACGAAAAAGAGCGCCTTTTACAAGACGCTCTATTGAATCAACAGGTTCCCTGAACCTGGCAGTTTAACCGCGGCGGAGCAAATAGACTCCTGTCCCGGCCACCAGTATCAGGACGACGGCAATCCCCAGGATGACCAGCCCTACATTGTTGGCCAAACCGCCCGTTTCTGCTTCCGTAGGGGCAGCGACCTTGGCGTTGGTCGTACCATCGGCGCTTCCGGCGTCGGCGACGGCATTGCCGCTGTTATGCAAGCCGAAGGAAATGGGGATCATCACGCCTTCAGCCATGGCCACGGCCCAGCGATCATCGCCTACAACCGCGTAACCGGCCGTCGGGTAGATCTGCACCTGGTATGTATCAGATTCCAGGCTTTCGAAACAGTGCAGGTCGCCACTGCCGTCCGTTACGTAGGTCGAGATGGTGCTGCCGGCGCGGCGCAGCGTAATCGCCTGATCGGCGAGCGGATTTTCGCCCACATCAGCGCGCGATCCGTCGCCGTTCACGTCTTCATATACCTGCACACAAATGGAAC
>JBJYWZ010000287.1:0-2529 GCA_046259725.1 Promineifilaceae bacterium (SeqCode)
CGATGGTCCAGTTGACGCCGTCGGCCGAACGACCGCTGTGCAGCTGCATGCGCCGGGTTTTGCTGTCGCAGCGGAAGACGCCGGCGAATTCTCCTTCAAAAGGCACGACGGCGCTGTTAAAGATGCTGTTGCTGCTGGGAATCAGATCGTGGGGGATGATCGGATTGCGCGCCGAGCGCCAGAGTACGTCGTCAGCTCCAGACGGCCGTTCTTCCCAGGGTATATTTGGCAGTGCAGGCATGTTGACAGAGATGGTTTCCATAGGCCTTACTCCTGCTTCCCATGCACCTTTTCCAGCAGCGAGTTGATGATCTCATCCGCAGGCTGAGACAGGGTATCTTCCTGAAAATCGAGGAAGCTGCGGAACGGTAAATCCATTAGAAAATTAAGGAAGTCGACGGGAATTGATTCCATGTCCGCTCCCTCCACCCCGGCCATATTCAGCGCTTCCTCAAAAAAGGGCAAAAAAACCGGCCGCCCTAGCGGATCGTTGAGCCAGGAGCGCACGCTGGATTCGGCGTGCAGAATCATCGGCAGCCGCAGTGTGGATTGAAGCGTTACCGTGGCGCGGCCGCGAATGTCGGCTGAGGAGGCGCCAACCAGAATGTCGAACTCTCCATCTTCGGTAATCCATTGCTTGTAAGCGGGATCATAGTAAGCGAAAGCACGGAAATCGAGCGGGATGGAGACCGTCTTGGTCTCGCCCGGCTGCAGGGATACCTTGGCAAATCCTTTCAGCTCTTTATACGGCCGTACCAGCCGTGATTGGTGATCGTGTACGTAGACCTGCACGATCTCCTTTCCGGCTACCTGCCCGGTATTAGTTACATCCACGGAAACAGTCACGCCGGCAACATCGTCGAATGATTCCGCCGAAACGCGGGGATCGCTATACGCAAAGGTGGTATAGCTCAAGCCATAGCCAAAGGGGAACTGCACCGGCACCTCGCGCTTTTCGTAATAACGGTAGCCGATAAACAACCCTTCCCCGTAGCGCACGACGCCGTTTTCGCCGGGGAAATTGAGATAAGCCGGCGTGTCCGACAGGCGCAGCGGGAATGTTTCGGCCAGCTTGGCGGATGGATTGACGCGGCCGAACAAGACATCGGCAATGGCGCCACCGCCGGCCTGGCCCATCATCCACGCCTCCAGCACGGCAGACGCGCCCTCGATCCAATCACCCATGACGACAGGGGCGCCGTTGTTGAGGATGACCACGCTATTGGGCTGCACGGCCGTGACCGCCTGAATCAGCGCCACCTGCTGCGCCGTCAGGTCCATGTCCGGCCGGTCATAACCTTCAGATTCCTTGATGGTGGGCAGGGCCATGTACAGTAGGGCGACATCGGCCGCCCGGGCAGCGATGACGGCTTCATCAATGAGCGCCTCATCATAGCTGTCGCCCTCGCCATAGCCCTCCGCAAAGCTCAGTTCCGCGTCCCCGGCCAGTTTCTGCAGCTCATCAAAAGGCACATCCACCCCGGTCGGATTGATATGCGAGCTGCCGCCGCCCTGGAAGTGCGCTTCCCGCGCCGCCCGGCCAATCACGACGATGCGGCCCGGACCTCCTGCGTCCATACTTTGCAGAGGCAGCAGTCCGTTGTTCTTGAGCAGCACCATGCTTTCGGCGGCGACCTTGCGCGCCAGGGCATGGTGGGCGGCCGCATCAAAACCGGCGCCGGGCTCGCCAAGGCGCTTCTTGGGCGTTTCGGCCGCGCGGCAGGCAATGGTCGCGATACGGCGCACGGATTCATCGAGCAGTGCCTCATCCAGCTCACCGCTGCGCACCGCCTCGATGACAGCGTCCACACGTCTCTGCCTGGGGCCGGGCATTTCCAAATCCAATCCGGCTTTTATCCCGGCCACACGATCATGCACGGCGCCCCAGTCGGAGACAACAAAGCCCTCAAAGCCCCATTCTTTCTTAAGAATGTCAGTCAACAGCTCGCGGTGTTCAGAGGCGAAAGTGCCGTTGACGCGGTTGTAGGCGCACATGACGGTCCAGGGCTTCGCTTTTTTAACGGCCGTTTCAAACGCTGTTAAATAGATCTCGCGCAGCGTGCGTTCATCAACCTCGGCGCTGATGGAAAAGCGCTCAAATTCCTGGTTGTTGGCGGCAAAATGCTTCAGCGAGGTGCCCACGCCCTTGCTCTGAATGCCCGCGATCAGAGCGGCAGCCAGTTCGCCGGCCAGATAGGGGTCTTCGGAGAAGTATTCGAAGTTACGCCCGCAGAGCGGCGTGCGCTTCATATTAGTGCCCGGGCCGAGCAGGACGCCCACGCCCAGGGCAATCGCCTCTTCGGCCAGCGCCTGGCCCATTTCTTGCAGCAGCTCCGCATCCCAGCTTGCGGCCAGGGCGGACGCCGTCGGGAAGCAGGTGGCCGGCTCACTTTCCAGGTTCATGGACGTTACATCGGCCACGCGGCGGACGCCATGCGGGCCGTCCGAAACGAGCAGTTCGGGTAGGCCCACCCGCTCCACGGGCGTCGTGGTCCAGGCGCTGGCGCCGGTACATAAGGCGGCTTTCTC
>JBJYWZ010000288.1:0-3496 GCA_046259725.1 Promineifilaceae bacterium (SeqCode)
AATGCCGCGATTGACCGCTTCGGCCGTTGCGCTGCGCACCAGGGCCTCGAGCACGTCATCGATATAAACAAAATCGCGCGTCTGCTTGCCGCTGCCGAAGAGCACGATCGACCCCCCGGTCAGGACCTGCTGTATGAAGCGCGGGATCACGGGCGCATGAGACATTGGCAGGCGCTGGTTTGGGCCGTAGGTATTGAAGATACGCAGCGCCACCGTCTCCAGCCCCCACAACTGGCCGATAGTATGCACGTATTGTTCGGCCGACCATTTACTCACCGCATAGGGTGAGTCGGGGTGCGGCGCGTCAATCTCGCGTACCGGCAAATTCTCCTGGCTGCCGTAAACGGCGCCCGATGAGGTAAATACGACGCGGCGCACGCCGGTGTCGCGCATCGCCTCCATCAGGCTGACGGACCCGCCCACGTTGACGCGGTTATAATCTCTCGGATGCAGGATGGATTGGGCTACGGAAACACGTGCAGCCAGATGATACACACAGTCCACATCTTGCAGCAGCGACCAGAGCAGGGGAATATTGTCGATATCTCCCTGGGTAAAAACGATGTCAGGATGCAGGCGATCGCGATCCCCGCTGCTGAGATCGTCGAGTACGGAGACGCGATGCCCTTCTTCTCGCAGGCGATTGGCCAGCGCTGAACCCAAGAATCCGGCCCCGCCGGTAACTAGAAAATGCATGACACTTCCTGGCGATTAGTAGTTTGAAACCGTGATAAACCGCACCTGATCTTCATCTAAATCTACAATGCACAGCGAACGCGGCTCGTAACGCGCGCCGCCCAGTGCGCCGGGATTGATGACCCGTGTTTTGCCGATCCGCTCATCCCGCTGGCGGTGCGTGTGGCCATGAAATACATATCGAAAACGTCGCGAGTCAATGAGCCTTTTGAGCTTCGACGGTTGGTGGCCGTGTGCGGCGGCTATTTTTACGCCGCCAAGCTCGCCTTCGTATACGTCGCCCGGTATTTCATTACGCGGATTGAGCGTCCAGACCACGTGGCTGACTGCCGCGGCCGATCTATCGGAATTGCCGTTTACATAGATCACATCGAAGCCCGCCATCTGCTTCGCCGTGAGCATATCCGCCATATCGCCGCAGTGCAACAACTGTTGGATTCCTTCATTGTTGAATATCCGCAGCGCCTTGAGCAAATTAGGTATGTCATTGTGCGTGTCGGATAGGATGCCGAGTTTCATGGTGCAGGGGACAGGGTGCAGGATGCAGGATGAAAGATAGAGATAGCGTGGAGAGACAGCGGTTTATTCTTGTTGTGAAGTCCAAATTTTGCGCCAGGCAGAACCCAGAGCAGCAATCCGCAATCAATTTATTCCTCATTCCGCACTATTTATATGCCAGATAGGGCGCCAGCCAGCGTTCGGCTGTCTTCACATCGATGCCTTTGCGCCGGGCATAATCTTCCAGCTGATCGCGGTCGATGCGGCCGATGCCGAAGTAGGTCGACTGCGGGTGGGAGAAGTAGTAGCCGCTCACCGACGCCGCAGGCCACATGGCAAAGGTTTCCGTCAATGAAATACCCGCCGCATTCTCAGCGTCGAGCAGCCGGAACAGCTTCCCTTTTTCCGTATGGTCGGGGCAGGCGGGATAGCCGGGAGCGGGGCGAATACCCTGATAATCCTCGCGGATCAGCGCGTCATTGTCTAACGGCGCCGGCTGGGCATAGGCCCAATATTCTTCGCGCACGCGCTTGTGCATGTACTCGGCCAATGCTTCGGCCAGACGATCGGCCAGGGCTTTGGCCAGGATCGCCTGATAGTCGTCATGCTGCGCTTCAAACTGCTCCACCAACGCTTCCAGGCCCAGCCCGGCTGTGACGGCAAACAGGCCGATGGTGTCCTGCCCGCCGCTGCCGGCCGGCGCGATGAAGTCGGCCAGGGAGTAGTTCGGCCGTCCCGGCGGCTTTTCCATCTGCTGGCGCAGGAAGTTCAACGTTTCCAGTTCCGCCTGACCGTTTTCGATGATCACGTCGTCTCCTTCGCGCCGTGCGGGGAAGAAGCCGATGACGGCTTTCGCCTGCAGCGATCCGTCGCGAATGATTTTATCCAGCATCAGCCCGGCGTCTTCGCAAAGCTGGCGGGCCGACTCCCCAACCAGCGGGTCACTGAGGATGTCCGGATACTTTCCGGAAAGTTCCCAGGTAGCAAAGAAAGGGGTCCAGTCGATGTATGGGCGCAGCGCGGCCAGGTCGATGTCCTCAAACAGTCTCACGCCGGTGAAGGTGGGCAGCGGCGGGGTATAGGTCTCCCAGTCCGTCTGGAAACCGGCGGCGCGCGCTTCGTCCAGGGGGCGCAGGCGCTTGCGCGCTTTGCGGCCCGCATGTTTGGCGCGGATCGCGGCGTATTCTTCTTCGATAGAGGCGGCGAAATCCTCTACCTGCGACGGATTCAGCAACTGAGAGGCCACGCCGACGGCGCGAGAGGCATCAACCACGTGGATGACCGGTCCGCGGTTGTATTCGGGATCGATCTTAACGGCCGTATGAATCTTTGAAGTGGTCGCCCCGCCGATCAGCAGCGGCAGGTAAAAGCCCTGGCGTTCCATTTCGCCAGCCACGTGACGCATCTCCTCCAGCGACGGTGTGATCAGGCCGCTGAGGCCGATGATGTCCACGCCTTCTTCGCGCGCCGTCTTAAGGATTTTCTCCGCGGGAACCATGACGCCCAGGTCGATCACATCGTAATTGTTACAGCCCAAGACGACGCCGACGATGTTCTTGCCGATGTCATGTACGTCCCCTTTCACAGTGGCCATGAGGATCTTGCCGTTGCTGCTCACCTCGCCCAGCGCCGCCTGCTCCTGCTCGATATAGGGAACCAGGTGGGCCACGGCCTTTTTCATCACACGCGCGCTCTTCACCACCTGCGGCAGGAACATCTTGCCCGCGCCGAAGAGATCGCCAACGACATTCATGCCGTCCATCAAGGGGCCTTCGATGATCCGTAGTGCCTGATCATACTGCAGGCGCGCCTCTTCTACATCTTCGATCACATAGTCGCCGATGCCTTTAACCAGGGCGTGGCGCAGGCGCTCCTCCACCGGCGCTTCGCGCCAGCTGAGATCGACGGTCTGTCCTTTGTGCGTATCACGCACCGTTTCGGCGTAGGTCACGAGACGATCCGTGGCATCCGGCCGGCGGTTAAAGAGCACATCTTCCACCAGCTCCAGCAGCCTGGGCTCTACTTCTTCATAGACCTCAAGCTGCCCGGCATTGACGATGGCCATGTCGAGCCCGGCTTGAATGGCATGGTAGAGAAAGGCGGCGTGGATGGCTTCGCGCACCGTATTGTTGCCGCGGAAGGAGAAGGAGATATTGCTGAGGCCGCCGCTGACCAGCGCGTACGGCAAATTTTCCTTGATCCAGCGCGCAGCTTCGAGAAAGGCCTTACCGTATTCATTATGCTCTTCGATGCCCGTGGCGATGGCGAAGATATTGGGGTCGAGGATGATATCCTCGGGCGG
>JBJYWZ010000289.1:0-3908 GCA_046259725.1 Promineifilaceae bacterium (SeqCode)
TGATCTCCGCCGCTGTGAAGTCCAGCAGTTTGACAAAATTGCGATTACGTAGATTGAATGCCATGATACCCTCCGGAAGCGAGTTTGGTTGTTCTAGGTTACGGTGTTGTGCCTGCACGTTGAGCGGGCACGTATCCGCTGCGGGAATGGTAGATTATCTGGCCGGATGTGTCCACCTGGATCCACAGGAAACGGCCGTTCGCAGCAGGCAAACCGTATGTTATATAATGGACCTTGAGTGGACGGTGAGGTAAATGTGTATGGCGCAAAATCAACCTTTGCACGAGCAGCTGCAGCGCCCGCGCAATATCCGGCGTGCGATCGGCAAAATGCAGCGCAAGTATGTGCCACGCGGCAGCCACGGGGCGTGGCAGCCGGCGGCGGATCGCCCGGATCCGCTGGATCTGCTGCAGGCGCAGGATGAGGGACGCCTGCAGCGATTGCTGCCCATCAAATACGGCCGTATGGCGGAGGCTCCCTTTGCGTTCCTGCGCGGATCGGCCGTGGTCATGGCCAACGATCTGGCATCCACGCCGGACAGCGGCCAATATGTCGCCCTTTGCGGCGACGCACATCTAGCGAACTTTGGCTTTTTCGCCTCGCCGGAGCGCAAACTAGTTTTCGATATTAATGACTTCGACGAGTGCTACTTCGGGCCCTGGGAATGGGATATCAAGCGGCTGGCGGCCAGCGTGGTCGTGGCCGGACGCGAGAATGGTTTTGATGCCGCAACCAACCGCGATCTCGCCGCCCTGGCTGCAAACGTTTATCGCCGGGCGATGCGCCGTCTTGCCAAGATGCCCGCGCTTGACCTGTGGTATCTGCATGTCGCGGCGGGCGATATCGAAGAGTTATTTGACGAGAAAGCATCCTCGAAGTCGAAGAAAGAAATCCGTAAAATCGTCAGGAAAGCGATGTCGCGCACTCAGAAGCAGACCCTGGAGAAGCTGACTGAACTCGTTGACAGTCGCCGGCGCATCAGATATGAACCTCCGCTCCTGGTGCCTTTCCGCGAAATCGACCTCAGTTCCGAGCTGGAACGGATGGGTGGGGACATGGAGCTTGATGCGCAGACTGTCGCGGCGATAAGCGGCGCCTGGCGGCAGTATCTGGAGTCGCTGCCCGATGATCGCCGCCTGATCATGGATAATTTCCACGTAACAGATGCCGCCCTGCGTGTCGGCGGAGTAGGCAGCGTGGGCACGCGCTGCTTCATCTTTCTGCTGCAAAGCGGCGCAGGCGACGAGGGACTGATACTGCAGTTGAAAGAGACGGGTCCATCCGTGCTGGAAGCCTATTTGCCAAAACGTGACTTGGAACATCAGGCGGAACGGGTCGTCATTGGCCAGCGATTGATCCAGGCCGTGAGTGATCCTTTTCTGGGCTGGAACCGCGCGCCGATCAGCGGGAACGAATATTACTGGCGGCAGCTGAAAGATATGAAGGGATCGATCGATGTGGCGGAGCTGGATGAATCCGGTTTCGGCGCCTATGTGACGATTTGCGCCGCTTCCCTGGCGCGCGCCCACGCGCGCACCGGCGATCCCTCGGCGATCTCTGGCTATCTAGGTAAGGGCAAGGTATTTGATCAGGCTGTCGCCCAATTCGCGGAAACGTATGCCGACCAGACGGAAAAGGATCATGCTGCGCTGCTGCGGGCGATTGAGGATGGACGTGTTGCAGTTGATAGTGAGCAGTGAGCGGTGAGCTGGTGACATTATGCGTTTGCAGCGTTACAATAGCCACTGGTCTAACTGGTTCGTCGTGAAAGGAGCAAAGACATATGCCCCGTGTGATTGGTTGGTCCCGATATCTGATTATTATCCCCATCATCGGTCTCCTATTGGCCTCCGCTACCTTATTCATTTTTGGCGGAATTGGTCTGATTCGTACTGTCATCGAAGGCTTTATG
The DNA here is from genome assembly GCA_046259725.1 of Promineifilaceae bacterium (SeqCode). Taxonomy (GTDB): domain Bacteria; phylum Chloroflexota; class Anaerolineae; order Promineifilales; family Promineifilaceae; genus JAACFF01. The sequence goes on from JBJYWZ010000289.1 coordinate 1,913, forward strand.
CACAGCTTTCAGGGAGCAGCCCCAGCACATGGCGAGGCGCTGCCGGTTGAAGTAGAGATAGTCGAATATGTCCATCGCTTCCTAATCGGGACCGTTTTGTTCATTACGGCCGTCGGCTTCTACCAGCTCTTTATCGACAATATAGAGTTTCCTCACTGGCTGCGCATTGACAGCACAGAGGAGCTGGAAACGAACCTGATTGGCGTTACCGTTGTCGTTCTGGCAGTTCAGTTTATGGGGGTAGTTTTCACGCTAGACGCGGATGAATTGATGAATTATGGCATCGGCATTGCCTTTCCCATTGCGGCGCTCTCACTCTTCATCGGCCTGCGAGCCTGGTCGACCAGCAGGGTCAAGATATCGCAACGGGAAATTGAACTCATCGACGAGCACGCGGAGGAGTTGATTGAGGTCAGGAGACGGAGCATCGACACGTCAGTTGACGCTTGAATCAAGCGGGTTGGTTCAGTTTCAATGCCTTATCAGTTACAATTGACCCGCGTTTTATCAATCTAACTAGTTCTGTTTGGAGGTAATAATGGCAGACGAAAACGAAGAAATGGAAATGGATCTTATCGAGGCGGAAATGGAAACGGCCGTTGCCGGGTTGAACAATGTGGAAGAAGGCCTGGTGGATATTGCCATGGCCGAGAACCTGGGGGACGCCAGCCAGATGATGGCCGCCGCCGCCGCCAGCGATATCACACGCGGCATTGACGCCGGCATCGTCGCCGCGCGCGCGGCCACCTTGAGCGATGCGATAGGCGAGGCCGGCGTTGCCGATTTCGGTCAGGGGGCGGCCATGCTTGCTGCTTCCGACGATCTGGAAGTGCACAGCGCCCTCATGGGCGCGCTGGGCGAAGAAGATTTGAGCGATGCCATGAGCCTGGCGGCGATTTCCGGCCAGCTCGCGGCCGTGGCCACGATCGTGTCTTCGTTGGAAATGCCGATTCTGGCGGCTTTCCTGGACGACAAGAGCTTTGAACTACATGACCTGGCTGTGGGCTCGATCTACCAGTCGTCCGCGGCGCGCGCATTGGCTGCTGCCATCGGCGCTACCGGCAAGAATGTCGGTGATTTAGGCGCTAATGAAATGGCCGAAGGACTCGCTCGCCTGGCCGTCTCTGACGCCATGGCCCTCAACAGCGACGCGCTTGCCGAGGCAGGTGCAGAGTTGACGGCCGCCGGACTCGTTCAGGCAGCCGCCGCGGAAGGCATGCGCGAAGCCTCTAAGGACCTCGCGGCTGAAGGTATAGGCGAGGTTGCCGCCGGCGCGGCCGAATTGGGCGCCGCCGATACGCTGGACGCACTGGCCGAAGAGCTGGAAGAAGAGGACGAAGAAGCGGACGACGAATAGCATACGGCCGTTTTCGCCAAGGGCGGGTGTTCCGGTCAAGCAAGCGGGCCACCCGTCTTTTATTTATCGGCCACTGGCGCGACCACGTAGCAAGAAAATGATTCGATCAGGTGGATAAATGGCATTCTGGATCACGCTCGGGCGCAGTTTTTTTGCTTTGATACTTGGCGTTGCCCTGCTGTTCTGGCCTGATAAGTCGCTGGCCATGCTGGGCAACTTCATGGGCGGTTTCTGGATCGCCGGATCGCTGCTCAGCATACGTTGGGGATTTGCACAAGAGAAATCAAAAGCGCTGCCTGTTGCGGTCGGTATTCTGGGTCTCGTCGGCGGACTTGTGCTGGTATCTCGGCGCTTCGTCGATAACGTGGTAGGCCCCGAACTGCTTTTTGTCTTCATCGGTGCTGTCGCTATATTGACCGGCTTGCTGCATATGGACGGCCGTATTCCGGTGCATAAACGGCCGATATTCCGCCGCACGCGCAGCGGCGTGCTGCTGGGAATCTTCGAGATTGTCCTGGGCCTGATCCTGCTCTTTACACCGTGGCAGGACCGGGTACTGATCAACTACGTGGCGCTTGCCTGGGCGCTGATCGGCAGCGTCGTCCTCTTCACCGACGCCCTGGCCATGCGCCGCGAGGC
>JBJYWZ010000290.1:0-2573 GCA_046259725.1 Promineifilaceae bacterium (SeqCode)
ACGCGCAGGTAGCTGCGCAGCCCCTGCTTCTCTCTTTCGCCCAACCAGGCAGCGGCCTGTTTGAACTGGCGGTAGCGGCGCAGCTGGCGCAGCAGCGCTTCAGCCGGGTCTTCTTCCTCTTCGCCGTCCTCCCCCTTGGCGGACTCCTGCGGCAGCAGGGCGCGGCTCTTAATGAGCACCAGCCGCGCGCCAATGACCAGAAAATCGATCAACTCTTCGAATCGGTCCTTTTTTAAGGCCTCGATCTGCTGCAGGTACTGCTCGGTGACGCGCGCCAGGGAAATGGCCGTGATGTCCAGTTCCTGGCGCTCAATGAGCTGCAAGAGCAGGTCCAGCGGGCCGGAAAAGGCCGGCACATCAATGCGATAGGTGGGCGACTCTGGCGACACAATCGGAAGCGGCTACAGGCGCAGCGACATACAGCTCATGCCGCCGTCAACTTTTTGTATTTCACTGGCGGCGATTTCCAGCAGCTCAAAACCTGCTTCGCGCAGCAGGGCGTGCGTTTCCGGGAATCCCATTGGCGTCAGCAGACGGCCGTTAACCAGCAGCGTGTTCGCCGCATAGGTTTCATTCGGCGGCACGACAACCTTGTTGAACTCTACAAATAGCGGGTGATTGGCCCAGGCTTCGGTGACCAGCAGGGTATCACGGCCGATAAAATTGACCGAGCTCTTCAGGTGCAGGCCTTCCGCCAGGGGAACGATGTGTGTCTCGTAGCCATAAGCGCCCAGGATCTCGGCGAGCTGCCGCGCGCCTTCTTCATTGGTGCGCTCCGACTGCCCGATGTACACGCTCTGATCGATGCGCATCACGTCCCCGCCATCCAGCGTGCCCGGCTCGCTGATTTCGGCCAGCGGGCGGTATTCGGCCAGGACTTCGCGGATATACTCGATTTCACCGAGGCGCTGCGGCGCGCCGGGGCGCGTGATCACGGCGACCTCCGGCGTGACCACGGCCACGTCTTCCACAAAATGGGCGTCGGGAAATTCGGCCAGGGACGGAAGCTTGACGATTTTTAAGCCCAGCGATCGCAGCACGGCCGTGTAGCTGAGATGCTGCTGCAGGAACAGCGAATAATCCGGCCGTCCATGGCCGCTCATAGAAAGGCCGTCGGCCAGCGTCGGGGAGGGCATCCTGACGATGGCCATGGTAAATTCAGCCTCGAGGAAGTCGAACTGCTCCAGTTCGTCCAGATCGTCGTCTTCTTCTTCGTCATCGATCTCTTCGATTTTGTTGTTATCTTTTACTGTTTTCGGGTCTTTTTCTTCTGCATTCATTCGCTTATTTCTCGCGGCCGCATGACACAGTAGACGAAGCCGTTCATTTGCACAAGCTCGTCTGTCTGGTAACGCTGGCCAATCATTTCTAGTACAGGCGGTGGATAGAACTGGGCGCGCAGCACAACCGTGTCAAACGCCTGCCGGTCCAACATTTCCAGCATCTCCGTCAGATCCACAGCATCATTATTATACAGGTTTAAAAACTGCGTGGGATTGGTGATCACGTCGCGCCCTAAGTATAGGTTAAAGCCCGCATCCTCGCCAAAGGCGGCCGTTTCCCCCTCCGCAATCAAGGCGGCGATACGCCTGCCGGCCTCGCTGTCCTCCGCCGTTGGCGGGCGGCCAAGCAGGGAGACTCCCGCGTCATCCACGTAGGGTATGTCCTCCGCGTCGCGCGGCGCCGAGCAGGAAGTTTGCGGTGCGATGGCCACCGAAGACGGCCGCCCGAGCAGTTCGGCCAGGGCCGCCAGCGCCGGCGTGTGCGTCGGCATGTGGAAGAAGCGGTTGGCCTGAAAGAGAAACAACAGGCCGATCACGGCCAGCGCCCCGGCCCGCCACGCCCAGCCGCGCAGTTCCGCCCAGTTCAACAGGCGGTTAAAGGCCAGGCCGGTCAGGATGCAGCTCGCGGCGATGGCCGTGGCAAAATAGGATTCGCCCGCGCCCCATTTGCCCGCCGTGACGCTGTTAATCACGGCCACAACAAACCAGATGCTGACCAGGGAGAGACGTTCGAAATAGAGCTGGTAAACGGCGTAAACGGCGGCCACCGCCGCCAGCACAATGTGCAGGTGGAACCACTGGCGGTAGAGCCCCTGGGCCTGGCCGGGGACGAAGGGATTGATGTTGGCCGTCACGGTGTTCAACAGCCAGCTGCCATCAGTTGAGAAGTCGATCCAAACGAAGATGAGCGCGGTGACGACGGCGAAGGGGATAGCCCACTTCACAGCGCGCCACGTCTGGCGCAGGAAAAAGAAAATGAAGACGGCGGCCACCGTGGCATAGGCAAGCTGTTTTGTATAGCCGGCAGCCAGCAGCAGGAGCATGACGGCGGCGATATGCCACGGCCGTTTTCGGCCGTCTTTTTCTTCCAGATCGATGGTCACCGTCATCAGCACAACGGCCAGCGTTTCGAACATAACCATTGTCATATGCTGCCTGAACAGCGGGCCGACATGGTAGACGTAATTCGAGGCCAGGAAGGCCAGCCCCGAGAGCAGGGACAGCCACCAGCGCTTTCCTTCACGCTGCACGGCGTAGCCGATGGCCCCGGCGGTGACCAGCGTGCCCAGG
>JBJYWZ010000291.1:0-3384 GCA_046259725.1 Promineifilaceae bacterium (SeqCode)
TCCAGGAAATTGTCGGGGCCAATATAGTCAACAAAGTCGGTATCTTCCATGCGCTGCCACACGCCGGGATTGACCCCAACTAAAAATACGTCGCCGCCGCGCTCGCGATAATAGCGCACGATATTCTCCAGCATGTAAATGCCGCTGAAATCCATATTGTTTACACTGCCCATACGCAGCAGCAGAAAAATCTGTTCCGGGTACTTGGCTGAATGATCGAGGACAAAATCCTCAACATGGTTGACGGCGCCGAAGTAGAGGTCGCCTAATATTTCCACAATTCCCAGCTGCGGGCATTCAGGTTTGTCCGGACTGTAAAGGAAGTGGCGGTAGTTCTCATCGGGAACGACGGAGCGGATCTGCGGGGTGCTGGTGCGCATGAGGTAGCGGGCGAAGGAGAGGCCGATGCCCAGCAAAACGGCCGTTTCCAACTGCAGGAAGAGCGTGCCCAGCAGCGTCACGACCATGATGACGGCATCGCCGCGCCCGCCGCGCAGGATGCGCTTGATTTCTTCCTGGTCGATCATACGGTAGGCGGTGACCATGAGCACGCCGGCCAGCGCCGACATGGGAAGATAAGCGGCGAACGGACCCAGGAACTGCATCGCCAGAAGCACAAATATCGCCGAAAAGACAGCTGCCAAAGGAGAGCGAGCGCCGGCGCGCAGGTTGACGGCCGAACGGGAAAATGAACCCGCGACCGGATAGCCGCTGAACAGGCCGGTGAGCAGATTGGCCATGCCCTGACCGACAAACTCCTGGTTGCTGTCCAGCCGCTGCCTCGTTTGCGCTGCCAGCGATTTACCGATGGCCATCGATTCGACCAGGCCGATGGCGCCGATCGCCAGGACGCCGGACGAGAGACTGCTGATCAAATCCCAATTGAGCACAGGCATCGACAACGGAGGCAGCCCCGCGGGAATCAGCCCGACGACTTCCACATCTCTGGCAGAATCGCCGAGAGCATAGACGATGAGCGAAGAGAGGATCATGGCCAGCAGCGCCGCGGGGATCTTGTCGCTGATGCGCTGCATGACCACCAGGAAAATAATCGTACCGATGCCGATCGCGGCAGTTGGCGGATCGATCTCACTGATATGCGTCGCCGCGCCCGTGAGCACAGTGAGGACAGAGTCAGATGGATACTGCAGGCCCAGGAGGGGTTTTATCTGCCGCACGGCGATTAAGGCAGCCGCACCGGTGGCAAAGCCGACGATGACCGAGTGCGACACAAAGTTTACGAGTACTCCCAGGCGGGCCAGGCCAAGGAGAAGCTGGAAGAGACCGACAAGCAAGGCCAGCATCGTGGCGGCCACAATGTATTCTGAAGACCCGACCACGGCGATGCCCGCCAGGGATGAAAAAACCAGCAGGGAAATCGCGTTGGCAGGGCCGGTGTGCATCTGGTCCGACGAGCCCCAGAGAGCGCCGGCGAGGCCGCCAATGACGGCCGCGTAGAGCCCCATCTGCGGCGGCAGTTCGGCGATCAGGGAAAAGGCGATTGCCTGGGGAAGCAGGATGACGGCGATGGTGATGCCGGCGAACACGTCCGGCCGCAGGTCTTCGCGATCGTATTCGCGGATCTGCCTGATCGGGTGTGTCAGGTAATGTCCGGCCGGGACAAGCGTATTCTTTATGGTTATCTGTCTGGTCAGCTCTTCAGCAGCGGCGGTGGTCATTTTCTTTCACAAGGATAGTTTGACATCACTTAACGTCACACACCGTTGGACGCGTTCATAAGAGTGTACGACCTGCATATTTAACCGTCAAGCCTTCTTGAATTCTGACTGGAAAGTCGAGATACAAGAAGGAAAGTCGTCGTGAGCGACTTATCGCTCGCCGGGCAGACTGAAGTCAGCACGATAAGCCGTCTGGCGTCTTTGAGTGTCCTTATCAATTGTCACACGCTGGCCGGGCGGCAGTGGAGCTGTTGAGGTATTTTTCTCGCTGCTAGGAGCCTATTACGGGAATGTCTAAAATCCGGTAAGGGTAAACGTTGATGACTTCGGTTTCGCCTACCTTGGTGTGGCGAACGGTATCGCGGCGGTAGAGATGAATGTGGCCGTGCAGCAGGAAGCGCGGCTTGAAGACGCGCATGAACTGCAGGAACACTTTGAAACCGGTGTGCGGGAGGTCAGCGCGGTCGTGAATGCCGAACGGGGGTGAATGGGTGACGAGCACGTCCAGATAACGGCCGTATTTCTGCCTGTTCCACAACAGGCTGGGGATCAGGCGCGCGATCTGCCCGCGCATTTCCGCTTCCGTGTACATATAAGGCGCTCGGGGGCGGTAGCGCATCGAGCCGTCCAAACCAGCCAGCAGCAAACCGTTGATGTTCACAACCTGGCCGTGGAGATAGGTACCGCCGTCAACGCTCGTCAGCTGCCGTTTGTCGGCCGTATACTGCGGGCCGCCGTCGTGGTTGCCTAATACGTAAGCAAGCGGTACGTCCAGCGATGAAATCAGGAAGTCCAGGTAATAGTAGGGAAGATCGCCGCAGCCGATGATTAACTTGATATCGGGGTACTTTTCACGCAGCTTGGTGCAGTACAGATGGTCGAGGACCCGGTCGCTGACGGCCAAGACCTTCATGGCGCCGGCCATTCCCGGGTCTGGTTCTCGCGCAGTTTGTCGAGGATGGCCTGTTCCAGGTCGATGTCGCTGATGCTGGACAACTGCAGCAGATAAAGCGCCACGTCGGCAAGTTCGCTGGCCAGGGCATCCTTATCGACCGTTTCCGCGCGCCACTGAAAATGTTCCAGCACCTCCGCCGCTTCGATGACCAGCGACGCGGCAAGATTGCGCGGAATCTGTGGCTTTTTTGAATCCTTCTCATACCAGCCTTTGCTGCGGACAAAGGCATGCATACGTTCTTCGAGTTCGTGCAATTCCATCTATGAAAACATAGGCCGCGCCACATCGTGGCGCGGCCTATGGCGAACGTTTACAAAAAGTGATTACAGCTTGCTGGCGACAAATGCGGCCAGATCAGCCAGGCGGCTGGAGTAGCCCCATTCATTGTCATACCAGGTGACGAGCTTGACCATGTTGCCGCCCATAACCATCGTGGACAGCAGGTCCATCGTCGAGGATGCGGTTGAGCCGATGAAGTCGGAAGATACCAGCGGTTCCTCGGTGTACTCGAGTATGGCGCCAAGTGGTGTGTCCGCATCGGCGGCGGCTTTCAGCGCTTCATTGACCTCTTCTACCGTGACATCTCTGGAAACGATGGCATTCAGATCAACGACGGAACCGGTAACAACCGGGACGCGGAAGGCCATACCGTTGATCTTTCCATCCAATTCTGGCAGCACCAGGCCAACGGCCTTGGCGGCGCCTGTCGTCGTGGGGATGATGTTGGCCTGGGCCGTGCGTGCGCGGCGC
>JBJYWZ010000292.1:0-1530 GCA_046259725.1 Promineifilaceae bacterium (SeqCode)
TTTCTGGTACTCGACCGGGAGTATGATCTATGTGCCCACTGGGGACTTGCTCGTATTTGATATCGAGCGAGCTTACGGTGAGCCGCCAGTCGAACCCGAAGCGATCGAGCGGCTTAATAAATTTCGACCGCATCTCGCCCGCGCGGCGCTGATTTCGGCGCGCCTCGGGCTCGAACGGGCGCGAGCTATGCTACAGGCGTTGAATGCGGTCGGACTACCAGCTGCCGCGTTCGGTAGAAACGGGGTGGTTCTCGCTGCCAACAACCTGCTCGAAGCGCTCGATACGCAGTTCGTTGCACGCGCGCACGGACGACTTGCCCTTGCCGACGCCGCCGCCAACGATTTACTGCAGCAGACACTTGAACGGGCAGCCACGGCCGCGTGGAGCGAAGGCGTGATGTCGTTCCAAGTGCCAGCGGTGGCTGATCAACCCGCTTTGATCACCCATCTATTAATCAGTCCATAAGTAAATGCACTATCAGGCGGCATATTTGAGCGATGGTTTTTGATAGAAGGACCGGATTTTTTCTGGGTCGTTTTGCAGTTGGCGCATGGATGCGCTGACCTTGGCTTTAAAATCCGCCTTGTCGGTAATTGTCATGCGGCCAACAGTGTCGGCCTTGAGGTGTTTCCACACCAGTTCGTCTGGATTGCGGTCGGGCGAATAGGGCGGCAGAAAAAACAGCCGCAGTCTGCCGTGTTGGCTGTCGACAAAAGCTCTGGTCTTTTTGGCAATGTGGGCGGGGCCGCGATCGACGATCAAGAAAATCGCGCGCTTGGCGCCGGCCATCAGGCGCTTGAGGAACTCGATGAAGACCGCTGCAGTCACCCCGCCCTTGTCTTTGATCATGAACCGCATATGGCCGCGCGCGGTAATCGCCGAGATCAGGCTCATGCGATGGCGCGCACCCGTGGTTTCGACGATGGGGGTTTCGCCCCTCTTACCCCACGTGCGCCCGGCATGATGATCGGAGCGCATGTGAGCGGCGTCGCCAAAGAAGATCTCGGCCTTTTCTCGCTGCGCCAGGGCTTTGATCTTCGGGTAGTCCTTCCTGAGCCATTGCTTGACCAGAGCCTCGTCGCGCTCCTGCGCACGGTGCAAGGGCTTCTGGCAAGTGATGCCAAGTTGCGCCAGCAGTCGACCAACCGAATTGGCGCTCACCACGACCCCAAACCTATCCTTGATCAGCTTCGCCACCATGACGCGCGTCCACAGCGCGAAGGCGAACTTCAGTTGCAACGGGTTCTTCTGCGTGATGGTGTTGTAAATCCATTGCAAGGCGCGCGCATCCAGTTTGGGCGGCCTGCCCAAAAGCGGCTTGGCTTTCAGCGCTCCCCAGCCACCTCGCCGATACTGCGCCAGCCAGCCATATATCGTCCGGCGGTTGATCCGCATGGATCGTGCGACAACCTCGGGGCTTTCGCCAGCCTGTACGCTGCGCACCGCGCGAATGCGCATCTCTTCCAGCGTCGTGTGATCCAGCTTGCGAGCATCGTCTTGTTTCATCTCCCTTCAGAATCAGACGAGAT
>JBJYWZ010000293.1:0-1319 GCA_046259725.1 Promineifilaceae bacterium (SeqCode)
GGGCACCAGGTGATATTGCTCACTCGCGCCGATCCACCACTGCCGATTGCACGATGGCGAGCGCGGCGTCAGATGGCTGAGGTGCGCCAGGTCGATCTGCGTTTTGATATTCCGGAAACGTCGCGCCTGTTAAATGACATATTGGCCCTGGAACTGACCGCCAATGACGTGGCGATCCTGGAAAGACGTACGGAAGGGTGGGTTGCCGGATTGCAGCTGGTGGCGATTGCTCTGGGCCAGCAGGGCGTCGATCGCCGGGCGTTCATCGATTCATTCGCCGGCAGCCATCATTACATCATGACCTACCTTGTGGATGAAGTTCTCAGGCAGCAGCCCCGGCATACCCGGCGTTTCCTGCAGCAAACCTCCGTGCTGCGCCGTCTGTGTGCCCCGCTGTGCGCAGCCGTAACCGGCAATAGGGAGAGCGACAAACTTCTGCAGGAAATGTACCGTCAGAACCTGTTTCTAATTCCTCTGGATGATCCTCAACTTACTGGGGGCCACCTCGGTCAAAGTGCGGGCCTTTACTGGTACCGAACACACCACCTCTTTGCCGATTTGCTGGCCAATCGCTTGGAACGGGACCATTCTGCGCTTGAAATAGAGACTTTGCAGCGCCGCGCTGCGGAGTGGTATGAGGCGAACGGATTTCCAGATGAAGCAATCTACCATGCATTGCGCTGCGCTGACATGAGCTGGGCGGCAGCACTGGTTGAAAAACACGCGCGTCTCATGATGCGGCAGGGCAGGCTTAATACGCTGCTGCGCTGGATCGAGATGCTTCCGGCGGATATCCTGGCGCAGCGGCCGCGTTTGTGCCTTGATCAGGCATGGTCACTGTTTTTATCCGGCAAAATCTCCGCGAGTAAAGAGATTTTGTTGGAGACCCGCCGCTCGCTGCAGCAGAATCCTCATCTGGCAGTAGATAATTCCATACGCGGCGAGCTGGCGACGATGCTCGCTAACTGCGCGTTGATGGAAGAGGATATTGTGCAGGTGATGGCCGAAGTAGACGAGGCCCTGGCATATTTACCAGCAGACGATGCAGATTTGCAATCCGTCGTATTTCGCGCGCGTGCGCTCAATGCTGTCGGGGCGGCATATGGACTGGCTGGCGATACGAAACAGTTCGTGAGGGTCAGTCAGGAAGTACACCGGCTGGCACTATCAGGAGACAATCTCTTTCTGGCCGCCCATGCCCTTTCCATGATTGCCGAGGCGCGCTTTCACCAGGGACGCCTGCGCGAATCTGCGTCAGCGAGTAAGCAGATCATCACTCTGGTAAAAGACCATCCCTGGTCCCTGAACCAGGCCTGGTC
>JBJYWZ010000293.1:1419-3864 GCA_046259725.1 Promineifilaceae bacterium (SeqCode)
CAGGCCTGGTCTCCGGAGCAGGCCTGGTCCGCAGAACTGAACGCCATTGCGTCGCCTATCGCCGGCATGGGATACATCGCCCTGGCGGCCGTGCAGGTGGAGCGCTGCGAATTGGAGGCGGCAGCGCGAGGCCTGGAACAGGGGCTGGCAATCAGTGGACAGGGTGGTATCGGCTATAAGCATCTTGATGCCTATTGCACGATGGCTCGCTTGCGGGCGGCCGCTGGAGATGTCGCAGGATCGGGCGCTGCCTTGGAGCGGGCGGCAGCGTTTGCGCTGCTGCCCTTGCAGAAGCTGCAGCTTGCAGCTTACACCGTGCGCTTCTGGTTAGGGCAAGGGGATCTTGCCATGGCGCAGCGCGTACTTCGATCGCAGACCGCCGCGGTTCCGCCGCGATTGCCGGTGGTTATGGCCGAGGTGATGGATGTCCTGCAGGCCTGGATTTTTCTGGTTGAGGGTGAGTGGACGCGGGTACTGGCACTGCGTGAATCTGTGGTGCAAAGCGCCGGGCAACCGAACGCATTACGACTGGCGCGCGTTGCAGAGGTGCAGGTGCTTTCAGCCCTGGCCCTGGAGGAGCTTGGCGAGCGAGAGCAGGCCCTGGCGAGCCTGGAAACAGCCGTGAATCTGGCAGCCGCGGAAGAGGCGAGGCTCACTTTCCTGGAACCTGGGCCAAAAGTGGCCAAGCTGCTGCGGGCCTTGAGAGATTCAGGTCGCAGCCCGCAGCCGTTTACCGATCAACTCTTAGGCCTTTTTCCAGATACGGCCGTTTCGCAGATTGGGCTTGTGGAACCGCTGAGTGAGCGCGAACTGGAAGTGCTCCGGCTCATTGCTGCCGGGAAAAGCAATAGAGAGATAGCGGCAGCGCTTGTTGTGACGCTGAACACCGTCAAAAAGCACAGCAGCCATATTTACGGTAAGTTGGGCGTCAACGGCCGTACACAGGCTGTCGCTCGCGCCCGCGAGCTGGGCCTGCTTTAGCTGCCTGTGCGGATTATTCCGTTTTTGAAATTGATACCACAAAGCAGCATATTACCAGCAGCAGGGTGATAGGCGTAAAAACAGCTTTTTCGGCTGTACTCTGAGAAGTGAGATTGCCCAGCGTGTTCAGCGCCATGAAGGCCGTTATCACCCAGGACATGATCTTAATCGCGCGTGATGGCGGAGAATCACCGATAAGTCCCGCACGTCGACGAATTACATAAGCAAATGCGCCAAGAATTATCGCGGCGGCAATGCTCGCCAGCCTTAGTGTCGAGGTCAGTTCAGTTTGCGTTCCGCCCCATGCCATGCTAATCGGCAGGACCCCGGCCGCAAGTAGAAGCTGCAGGATAATCGCGATGGCAAACAAGACGGTTGCCACATTCGCGGCTATTGTCGCGGCCGAACGTGTTGTTAATGTGGTCATGATTTTTCCTCCCATTTATTGACGCGGCACCTATCATAGCAAAATCTGCAGTATCCTCCACCTGCGTTGGACCTACAAAAGGTGGAATACCTCGTACGATCCCCGGATTACACTTTTGAGTGATTACAAAATACGGCCGTCGATCTATCCTGACAGTCGAGGGTGTAAAAAGATAGAGATGGACGGGCCGACCTGGTATGAAATTCGTATCAAGAATCAACTGGATGATTCTTTGGCTGAATCCTTTGGTATGGAAATTCGCCACGTGACAGCCTGCGAAACAATTCTCTACGGCCCCCTTTTAGACCAGGCGGCCCTGCACGGCGTGCTGATGCGTATTCGCGATCTGGGATTGACGCTGGTGGAAGTGAAACAGGTGCCCGACAAAGTCGACGAGGACGGTAAGGGCTAAGGAGGAACAATGAGCAGACTTACACGGAGAATCGCTATCGTGTTTCTAATTCACGGCATTGGAAAAAATACAAGATAAAGGAGCAAAGCATGGATAAGCAAATTTTGGTGATCGGCGGTACGGGCATGTTGGGTGATTCAGTGACGCGGCAGCTGCGCGAAGACGGCTTCAAGGTGCGCGTCATGGCCCGCGATCTGCAGAAAGCGCAGGCACAGTTTGGCGCAGCTTATGAGCTGTTCGCGGGAGATGTGACAGATCTGGGCGATCTTGAGCAGGCGCTCGCTGGTTGTTACGGTGTACACATCAGCGTCGGTGGTCCCGCCGACCAGATCAGCGCCGAAAACGTGGCTGCTCTGGCGCCGGAGCTTGGTCTTGAACATGTCACTTATGTCTCAGGCTCGACAGTGCGCGATGAGAACAGCTGGTTCCCGATGACAGCGCAGAAGTTGGCGGCGGAATCGGCCGTAAGCCAATGTGGCGTTCCCTACACTATATTCCGCCCGACCTGGCCAATGGAGCAGCTGCCGCGCTTTGTACGCGACGGCCGTGCTACGCTCGTCGGGGATATCAAGACTCCCTGGCACTGGTTTGCAGCCGCTGATTTCGGCCGTATGGTCGCCAATGC
>JBJYWZ010000294.1:0-2326 GCA_046259725.1 Promineifilaceae bacterium (SeqCode)
CCCCGCATGTCATGCCGACGCTGATCATGGGCGCTTCCGGCGCCAGTCTGGGCGACGAAGTCATATTGTTCTTCTGCCCCGGCGGCGCGAACGCCCTGGTGAAGGGTGAGTTGGAAAAGATCAGGGAGATGAAGCTAAAAGGCCTGCCCGATCCGGTTCAGCTCTATGACGATATCCTTTCTGAAGGCGGCCGTGTTATACTATGTGAGTTAGCATTGGAGAACAAGGACATCAAAGGTGAGGATGTCCGCGAGGGAGTCGAAATCTTGAATGCGCCATCTTTCTTGTTGGACGCACAAGGAGCCGGCCTTTCCCTTGTCTTTTAGACAGTCATCAGCCGTCAGCCATCAGCTGTCAGTTGATGGCTGATAGCTGAACGCGGATGGCTGATTCTGATATGTTGAAACGCTTATTGATACCGGTTCTTTTTCTGCTCTCTTTCGTCGCCGCGGGTAATGCGGCGGCGCAAACGTTAGAAGAGCCAGCCCCCATTGTACAGGCCGTCCTCTTTTATTCGCCTACCTGCCCGCACTGCCACCAGGTGATCAATCAACTGCTGCTTCCCATGCAGGATGAGTATGGAGAGCAGCTGCAGATTCTGGGCATTGACACGAGCAACGAGGCCGGACAGGCGTTATACAGCCGTGCGGTTGAGCACTTCGCGATTCCTGACACCCGCCTGGGCGTGCCGACCATGATCGTGCGCAATACGGTCCTGGTTGGCGGCCAGGAAATCCCGGATCAGTTTCCGGAGATCGTCAAGGAGGGCCTCGCATCCGGGGGCATTGGCTGGCCGGATATCCCCGACCTGGCGCTGATCGTCCCCAATCTGCCCCCTTCAGCCGGGAGCTCGCATGCCGCAACGGCCGTTAACACCTCACCAAGTGGCGAAACCTCATTGTTTGATGAGGCCTCATCAACTGGCGAAGTGACGAGCAATCTGGAAGAAGCGAGCAAAGAGACAAGCGAGTTCGCTGCGCAGGAGCCGCCTGCGGACCCGGTTGGATTTGCCCTGGCCTGGGGAGTATTGATCGGCATGATCGCGGCCCTGGCTTATGCAGTGCGCCAGATCGTGGCTTATTGGCGGCAGGGCGGTTTGCAGATCGCCCCTGCGCCGTCCCACTGGCTGGTGCTGCTGCTGGCGCTGTTGGGCCTGGGCGTTGCTTCCTATCTTGCCTACGTGGAAGTAAACCAGGTGACGGCCGTCTGCGGCCCCATCGGCGAGTGTAATATTGTGCAAAGCAGCTCCTACGCCAGGCTGTTTGGCATACCCATCGCCGTTTTAGGAGTATTGAGCTACCTGGCAGTTATTGCCCTGTGGCTTGGCCAACGGTATCTATCTGTGCATGCAGCTTCCTGGTGTTTTCTTGGCCTTATCATGCTGGCAGTTTTTGGCACGCTGTTCTCAATCTATCTGACGATACTGGAAATATTCGCCATTCAAGCAGTATGCATGTGGTGCCTCTCTTCTGCCGTCTTCACAACACTGATCATGGTCCTGGTTACATCGAGCGTTGGCGGAAAGTCGCCTCGGGCGAAGCTGGCGGCTCCGGCATAGATGTGAAAGAGGCGAGACACAACTCTGTCACCGCGGCAGTTGTTCGCGCCATTGTTTTCAAATGAAGTACGTTTTCGGTCCAGTTCCCTCGCGCAGATTGGGCCAGTCGCTGGGAATCGACACGATTCCGCTTAAGACCTGCAACTGGAACTGCGTTTACTGTCAGCTCGGCCGTACACGGCCGTTAACCAACGAGCGGCGCGAGTATATCCCATCGGATGCCATATTGCGCCAGTTGGAGGAAGCACTGTCTCGCCACGAAGCGGGCGAGATTGATTGGTTGACCTTTGTGGGATCGGGCGAGCCGACGCTGCACAGAGGGCTGGGTAAATTGATCGCCGCTGTAAAAGATCTGAGCGATCTGCCCGTTGCCGTTATCACCAACGGTTCATTGCTCTATCTCCCGCAGGTGCGTGCGGCGCTGAAAAAGGCCGATGCCGTGCTGCCGTCTCTCGATGCGGGTTCGGCACAGTTATACCGCCGGATCAATCGCCCGCACCCGGAAACGATGTTTGAGCGCCTGGTGAATGGCTTGATCGCCTTCCGGCGTGAATACACAGGCAAGTTGTGGATCGAGGTAATGCTGGTTCAAGGGTTGAATGATAGTGACGAGGCGCTCGACGAGATCGCCGCTTTGCTCAGGCGCATCCGGCCGGACGAGGTGCATCTTAATTTGCCCACGCGGCCGCCGGCGGAGACATGGGTGCGCCCGGCGAGCGACGAAGCCGTGTTAAGGGCCCTCGTCAAATTTAGCGAAAGCGCGCGGGT
>JBJYWZ010000295.1:0-2004 GCA_046259725.1 Promineifilaceae bacterium (SeqCode)
AGCTGTACACGATCATCAATCCCGAGATCACCAGGCGCTCGCGCAAAATGGTGGACGGGATAGAAGGTTGTCTGTCCATCCCCGGCTATGTGGGCGAAGTTGAACGGCACGAGGAAATTCGCGTGCAGGCACTGGACAGGCATGGCAAGCCCCAGAAACTTAAATTGAAGGGTTGGACAGCACGCATATTTCAGCACGAAATCGACCATCTTAACGGCGTCCTGTATATTGATCTGCTCACCGAGCCGGAAAATTTCTGGACCGAAGCTGAATTTGACGCCCTTTTAGCTGAAGACGAGCACGAAGAAAAAGTAACCGACATGTAAGCCGGCCCGCTGGCAAGGAGACCCTATGTCGCTCACGCGTCAGGAAGTAGAAAAAATAGCTCATCTGGCCCGCCTGGCCCTCACTGAAAAGGAGCTGGTGGAGTACCAGGAACAGCTCTCGGCCGTTCTCGATTACGCGGAAATGTTGGACGAACTCGATCTGGATGGCGTCGAGCCAACCGCCCACGCCGTGACGCGCAGCAATGTCTACCGCAGTGATACGGCCGAACCATCCCTGCCGCTCGAAGATGTCCTCCGCAACGCTGCGCAGCACCAGCAAGATCAGTTCTATATCCAATCGGTACTGGATAACTAAATCCGGCCGCAGTTCGGGAGCCGGAGGCAGTTCCTACTCCATATAGAGCATAATTGGCGTGCCTTACGCTTTTTGCAGGCATCATGAATTCCTTACCTGATTTAGGCAAACTGACAATAGAAAACGCGCGAAACGCTCTGCGCCGGCGCCAGGTCAGCAGCGAAGAACTGACCCGCGCCTATCTAGAACGAATCCGTTCCCTTGACGACCGGCTGCACGCCTATCTGACCGTCTCCCAGGATCAGGCATTGGCCCAGGCGGCGACAGCCGATCGCCGTATCGTCTCTGGTGATGATACGCCGCTCCTTGGCATTCCCGTGGCCATTAAGGACATCATAATTACCAGGGATGTTCCCTCGACCGCCGGGAGCAAAATTCTGAAAGGATTCATCCCGCCTTATGACGCTTACGTCACCGAGCGCCTGAAACAGGCGGGAGCGGTATTGTTGGGCAAGACCAACACAGATGAATTCGCCATGGGCTCCTCAACCGAGAATTCCGCCTACGGCGTCACGCGCAATCCCTGGGACAGCACAAGAGTGCCGGGCGGGAGCAGCGGTGGCAGCGCCGCCGCCGTCTCCGCCGGGCTGGCAATGGGCGCGCTGGGCACCGATACGGGCGGCAGCGTACGCCAGCCGGCCTCTTTTTGCGGCGTTGTCGGCATACGGCCGACCTACGGACGGGTCTCCCGCTGGGGAGCCATCGCCTTCGCCTCCAGTCTCGACCAGGTAGGCACCTTTGGCCGGACCGTCACGGACTGCGCATCCATGCTGCAGGTCATTGCCGGCTACGACCGGCGCGACAGCACCTCCTTGGATGTTCTCGTCCCCGACTATAGGGCCGCCCTCACCGGGAATGTAAATGGGCTGCGTATCGGCGTGCCCAAAGAATATTTCATTGAAGGCATTGAACCGGCGGTTGAATCGGCCGTCCGCAGCGCCATCGCTGTACTCGAAGGTCTGGGTGCGGAAATACGCGAAATCAGCCTGCCGCACACCCGCTACGCCCTGCCTGTCTACTACTTGTTGGCCCCTGCGGAGGCCAGCGCCAATCTCGCCCGCTATGACGGCATTCGCTACGGCCCGCGTGTTCTGGGGGAAGATGTGATTGACTCCACAAAGAACACCCGCGCCTTATTTGGTCCCGAAGTCAAACGGCGCATCATGCTTGGCACCTATGCCCTGAGCGCCGGATATTATGACGAATATTACGGCCGTGCTTCCCGCGTACGCACATTAATCAAGCAGGATTTTCTAAACGCGTTCGAGGATGTTGATGTCATTGCCTGCCCGACCAGCCCTACAACCGCCTTCAAAATAGGCGAGCGCACGGCCGATCCGCTGAGCATGTACCTCGCCGACA
>JBJYWZ010000296.1:0-9851 GCA_046259725.1 Promineifilaceae bacterium (SeqCode)
CCGACCGAAACCCCTACCGGGACGCCGCTGCCGCCGACCGAGACACCCATACCGACTGAAACTGTAACACCGGGTGGCCCGACGAGCACACCAGGCGTTCCCGAACCGACGAGCACAAGCGTTCCGCCGACGGCGACCACACCTCCGACGGCAACGGCCACCCCAACAAAGAAGCCGCGTCTGCCGGCCTGTTTCCGTATTAACTTCGAAATGGGCGGTGACGAGGCGCGAGAAGGTGTCTATGAGGTCCGCGAGGTGGGCGGCAGGCTGCTCTATACATGGTACGCTGAAGAGGGCTGGCAGGACAGCGGCTGGATTTACGGCATCGACATTTCTTTCGAGGACGTCTACATCGAGGTCTTCTACGTACCGGATGACGGGCCAAGAATTAATATGGATATCGTCAATCCCTCTCCGGGAACTTCATACGGGTGGCTTACACGTGGCCAGTGTCATGCGCTGGAAGTCGCCTGGCCTGACGAGAACATAACACCCACGCCGACGCCCGATGCCTATGATGGCTATAATGACGAGTTTGACCTGGAAGAACTGTCACTCGAGAAGTACATCTGGCCTGACATACAACCAGAGCCCACAAGCACGCCCGCAGGGTCGCTGACAGGGTAATCGCTGCGAATCATCTTAAAACGAAGAGCCGCCGGATGTAAGATTCAGCGGCTCTTTTTGTTTGGCCATCTTGGACTCCCTGGACGCTCGATAGAAGCTATGAAGCGCCGAGATCCTTGTAGACGTCTTGAAACTGGGACACAATCAACCGGTAGTCGTAGTTCTGGGCAAACTGTTTTCCATGTTCTCCAAGATAGGCACGCTTCTGCGGGTCACGCAGCAGCATGACGCTGTTGGCGGCAAAAGTTTCGGCCGTTTCGCCAATGAGCAGATGCTCTCCATCGACGACGGGAAACCCCTCGGCCCCCACTCCTGTACTCACGATTGCGCATCCAGCCGCCAGTGCTTCAAGTAACTTAAGTCGTGTCCCACTGCCTACACGAAATGGCATGACGAACACACCGGCGCCAGCCAGGTAAGGTTTTACATCTGGTACCCACCCTGTAACAGTCACGTCTGGCAGTGATTTCAGTCGCTCCAACCGGCCGTGTGGTTTCTGTCCTACAATCGCCCAGGTCGCTTTGGGCATTTCCTTCTTGATCAGCGGCCATACAGCGTCGGCGAACCACAACACAGCGTCCACATTCGGCCGGTAATCCATTTTCCCGCTAAACACAATGTCATAGCGCAGCCTGTCTTCAATCGCCATGGCCGATAAATCATATGACACCGTATCAATGCTGTTCGGAATCACGCGAATTTTGTCCAGCTTAACGCCTGAGAGATCCACCAGCGCCTGGCGATCCTTCTCGCTGACGGCCACAACGCCGTCCGCCGAGCGGCACGCCCATGCTTCATACTTTGCCAGCCGCCCGCTCTGGAGCCTGGAATAAATTGCCGCCGGCCAGCGCTCGACCGAGGCTCTATCAACGGCGCCTGAACGCGCCTGCAGCAGCGTCTCCGCGTTATGAGCATCATAGACAATGGAAGTCTCCGGCGCTGACCGCCTGATAATGGGAATCGTCCAGGCCAACTCAATGCCCTCGATCTGCACGACCCGATAGTCTTGCTTACGCAGGCGCTCCTCCAACGCCGCGGCATACTGCTCGCTGCGCAGACGCAGGGCCATATCCGGCTGCAGTGTCGAGACCATTTGCCACAGCCGTTTGCCGGTCCCCCTGCTGCGTACGGGGACGCTTTCAACAGTGCGGCACAGCGCATGTAAAGGCTCGGGGATACCTGCCGGATACTGCCTCTCGTCGAAACTGAGCAGGTCAAGTTGGTGGCTGCCCGCAAGCCCATTGAGGATATTGAAATTGCGCAGCGTTGTTCCCTGGTACGCAGGGTATGGAAGTTGGGGTGTGAGTATCAGAAGATCCATCTCGGGCGGCCTAATTGTTACCCAGGTAGAGCGACAGCGTCTGTTCGGCCGTTTTTGCCCATTGAAATCCCGCTGCCTGCCGGCGGCCGTTTCTGATCGCCTCCTGCCGCAGCGTCTCATCGGCGCTGATTTCCGCCAGCGTTTCTACCCAGCGGGCCTCGTCCTCCAGCGGGACAACAAGCCCCTTCTCGCCCACGATCTCCGGCAGCGAACCGCGGTCGCTGACAACGGCCGGGCAGCCGCAGTGCTGCGCCTCCAGCGCCGGCAGCCCGAACCCCTCGTAAAGCGAGGGCGTAACCAGGGCCGCCGCCGCGTGATAGAGCGCGCGCAGCTCTTCATCCGTCACGGAATCGATATGCAGGATGTACGGCTCCAAATCCAGCCCGGCGATCGCCTGGTATATCTCTTCGTAAAGCCATCCCTTCTTCCCAACGAGCACCAGCGGCTCGCTAAAATGCAGGTCCCGCCTCAGCCGCGCATACACCTGAAACAGGAACGGCAGGTTCTTCCGCGGTTCCAGCGTGCCCACCGACAACAGGAAGCCCGGAGCCAGATTGTGCCGGCGCAGTGCTGCCGTCACTTTATCCTGCGACACATCCTGAGTGTACAGTGGATTGGCCGCCAGATGAATGGCCTTTACCTTTTTCGGCGGCACGGAAAGCAGCTCGATCACGTCCCGCCGGGTGGCAAAGCTGTCGACCGCGATGGCATCGGCCGTCTCCGCCGCCCAGCGGATCTGCTCGTTATAATATCGCCGGCTTTCGTCGGTTAGCAGTTCTGGATAGTAAAGAAATGTCAGGTCGTGAACCGTAATAACGCGCCGTTTCGCGCCGCTGGACGGTGGAATGAAGTCCGGGCTGTGAAAGACATCCAGGCCGTGCGGCGCGAGTTCAAGGGGCAAAGACCAGCGCTCAAAACGATTGTGCGGCGGCGTCCATAAATCACGCCGGCGCCACAACACGGCCGTTTCGGGAACAAAATCTCTCGTCTCCTTGCGGCTTTGGAAGAGGATGTACTCATTCTCTTTATCCAATTCAGCCAGTGCAGGCAGCAGATACAATACATATTGGCTGATGCCTCCCATCCGATAGGTAGGCAGGCGGCAGTCGATTCCAATTCGCATGGCCGGATTGTAAAGGTTGTTGATCCTTTTGTCAGCAGCGGCCTACAGACGATTACGCTTCATTCAGCAAACGTTGGAGTACTCGCATCATACCTGCTAAATCGCTATAATGCCCTCGCCTGTCCAGCATTGTTTCTGGCTGGGCTGCACAGGTTCATGAAGACGTGACGCAGAATGTGCAGAACCGGACGGCGAAGGAGATCAGAATGGCAGAAAATACCCAAACCGCGCAGCAGATCGAAACCGGAGAACTGCTGAAAAGGCTGGAATGGATAGACGAGCAGAGGCGCAAAGCGGCGCGGCGTATCAGCGAACTGGAACAGAAGCTTGAACGACAGGTGGCCGAGGTCGCGCGCCGCGATGAACGCATCGAGGATCTGGAAAAGCAGACTGCCACATTGAATCAGAAACTCAACCGCCTGCCGGAGATCGACCAGCGGATTACGATAATTCGTGAAGAGCTGTTTGAGCAGCTCGAACAATACGACAAGCGGCGCGTTCTGGCCGAGCAGGAGAGCGACCGCCTGCGCCGCATCGAGCATGAAAGTCTGGCGCGCGAGATCGCCGACACGCGCAAAGAACTCCCGGCAATCGGCCGTTTGCAGCGCGACATGGAGCTCAGGATTGCCGAAGAGTCGCGCCTGGCCAAGCTCATCGCCGTTATCCAGAGCGGCATCGACCCCTTGCGCAACCAGATTTCGGAATGGGAACGGGCCCTGGCATTTGTCGAAGAAAAAGAAAAGCAAAACACGCGCGATATCGCCGACATACAGACCCAACTCCTGGAGATCAGTAAGCGCTGGGACCCTATCAGCGCCCGTATCGACGTACTGGCCAATACCCTGGCCAAGTCTGAGTCCACGCGCCAGGATGTCATTGAGGCCCAACTGGAACAACGCGAGATCATCAAGAAATGGTCAGAACAGATCCAGATCGGCGAGCATGAACGGAACAAGCAGCTCGAACAGTGGCGCTATATCCTCGATGAGCACAAAGACACGATGGACAAATACGCCCGCGAATGGGTGAACTATTCCGAGCGCTACAAAGAAGCGGGCGAAGCAGTCGAGCGGCTGCCAGGATGGCAAAAACAGACCGAACAGAGACTGCAGGAAGCATCCGAACGCCTGCGCATTGAACTGAACCGGATTCAGTCCCGCTGGGATGGATTCCTGCTGCAAGATGAACAGAAGTGGAAGAGTGCCGAGCTGGATATTCAACAGCGCTGGGAAGCGGCGCAGCGCGCCGACAGGCAGGTTGACGAGCGCATCCATGAACTGGAAGAGCAGCTCCTCGTAATAGAAGACGACAAAGACACCATCTGGCGCATACAGGCGGCCCAGGCTGACGCGATCAAAACCTTACCGCGCATCTGGCTGGAAGAAATCGAAAAAGCCAAAGCCCAAAATCCGAATCGACGACGCCAGCCCACCGTTATGCCGGTTCGCGAGGAATAAGAATAAGCACAGCAGCTTATGGAACGCGCGCTTCACGTCATTGGCACCGCCGGACACGTTGACCACGGTAAATCGACGCTTGTGAAAGCCCTGACCGGCATTGATCCGGATCGCCTCGCCGAGGAAAAAGCGCGTGAGATGACGATTGACCTTGGTTTCGCCTGGCTGACAATCGGCGATCAGGAAATCGGCATCGTTGATGTACCCGGCCATCGTGACTTTATCGAGAACATGCTGGCAGGCGTCGGCAGCATTGACCTGGCCCTGCTCGTCATTGCCGCCGACGAGGGCGTTATGCCCCAGACGACGGAGCACCTGGCGATTCTCGACCTCCTGCAAGTCGAAGACGGCATTATTGTCCTCACCAAGACTGACCTTATTGACGATCCCGACTGGCTGGAGCTGGTCACGCTGGATGTGAGCGATGCGGTTTCAGGCACGGCGCTGCAAGATGCGCCGATTCTGCCGGTCTCAGCTTACACAGGTGAGGGCCTGGCTGAGCTCAAAGCTGCCCTGGAGCAAAAACTTGGGGACAAAGGCAGGCATCCCGATAACGGCCGTCCACGACTGGCCGTCGATCGTGTATTTACCCTCTCAGGCTTTGGCACCGTCGTCACGGGGACGCTGGACGGAGGGAGCCTGTCCCTCGGCGATCAGGTTGAAATCATTCCCGGCAATAAAAGAGCGCGGGTACGCGGCCTGCAAACGCATAAACGCAAACTAGATACGGCCTACCCTGGAAGCCGCGTGGCAATCAATCTCACTGGCGTTGATCGCGATGACTTGCAGCGCGGTCAGGTGATCGCCAGACCGGGCACTATCAGCGACACGATCCTGATTGACGTGGCATACCGCCATCTCGCAGACGCAGGAGAACCGCTGAAACACAACGCGCAGGTAAAATTATTCCTCGGGTCGGCCGAAGTATTGGCGCGGACTCGCGTCATCGGCCAGAAGGATATTCCACCCGGGCAGGAAGGATGGCTGCAGCTCGCGCTCAGCGAACCGGCTGCCGCCGCGCGCGGCGATCGCTTCATCTTGCGCCGACCCTCCCCACCTGCTACCCTGGGCGGCGGCAAAATTCTCGATCCCCATCCTGGCCGGCGCCACCGTCGCTTCCGGCCCGACGTCGCCGAAAGATTGCAAACATTGGCCGGCGGCACGCCGGATGAGATTCTCCTGATGGCTCTCAGGCGCAGGCAGCCCATGCCGGCTGGAGAACTGATAAGTATCTCCGGCATCGACCAGGATTCGGCCGGTGCGGCGCTGGCCGACTTGATCGAAGAGGGACAAGTACGTGAAATTGGCGGGCAGCTAATCACCGAGAGCGGCTGGCGCGATTTGCGGCAAAAAGCACAGCAGATATTACAGACCTACCATGAGAAGAACCCGCTGCGGCTGGGTATGCCGCGCGAAGAGCTGCGCAGCCGTCTCGGCCTGTCGCCGCAAATGTTCAACACGCTGATGGCCTGGTGTACCGACCAGAATATCATCGTTATTGAAGGCGGCCTGCTGCGCACGGCTGATCACGAACTCCTCTTCTCCCCCGACCAGCAGCAGCAAATTGCCAGATTCCTGGACCAGATGAAACGATCGGACGCCAACACGCCATCGGTGAAAGAAGCTCAGCACGCCCTGGGCGATGCGCTGTATTATGCCCTGATCGATCTCGGCCGGCTGCGCCAGCTCAACGCCGACGTCGTCTATGAGAGCGGCCAGTACGAAGAGTTTGCGGGCAAGATCACGTCCTTTTTGCAGGCCAATGGAGAAATCAACGCTGCTCAGGCGAGAGACCTCCTGCAAACCAGCCGCAAATATGCGATTGCACTTCTGGAACATCTCGATGATATCAAGGTAACTCGCCGGGTCGGCGACGTACGTGTCCTGGCCTGAATAACGGCTCTCTGCCGTCCTCGCAGGTCGCCACGATAGAGAACCAGATTCCTACAATCCGCGCTTCTAGAACTCAAAAACGAAAATTTCTTCCAGTTAGCGCCTGAAGTTGCCAAATCACGCGTGAAGTTTGGGTAAAACTCGCCCAATTTGATTCAAATACTTTACACATCTGCCCATAATAGAGTATATTATGTAAGCTGATTATCTCGACATAATAAATCCAGAGGTAATTTGTGCGCATACATGCTCGATGTGAAAGCAGTAAGGAGGTACTGACATGCTGTTACGCAAAATGAAGACATCGCGATATCTTGTTCCGCTGGTGGCGGGCCTGGTAATCGCCGTTCTGGCCCTGTTCATGGTGGCCCCCGCCGCACATGCGGATAATTCATCATGCGGCTGGTGGGGCAGCTACTGGAACAATACAAATCTGGAGGGAAGGCCCACGCTTCAACGTTGTGATCAGGCTATTGATTTTGACTGGCACGGCCTTTCGCCGGATGTGTCGATCAACGTCGATAACTTCTCCGCGCGCTGGGAACGCACCTACCAGTTTGCCGCAGGCACCTATCGCTTTAAAGCCACGATGGATGACGGGATGCGCGTCTGGATCGACGGGCGCATCATCATCGATGACTGGAATGAGGGCAAAGTGCGCACCGATGAAGTCGACGTCAAACTGAGCGCCGGTCCG
This sequence comes from Promineifilaceae bacterium (SeqCode), assembly GCA_046259725.1. GTDB lineage: Bacteria > Chloroflexota > Anaerolineae > Promineifilales > Promineifilaceae > JAACFF01. Next base: position 7,119 of record JBJYWZ010000296.1, read on the forward strand.
CACCAGATGACGGTTGACTATTTTGAGAAAGGCGGTAACGCTGTCGCCGGTTTCACATGGGTAGCGCTTGACGGCCAGCCGACAACGCCGCCACAACAACCGCCGATGCAGCCGATGCCGCCCATGCAGCCGATGCCGCCCATGCAACCGATGCCGCCGATGCAGCCGATGCAGCCGTCAAATCCAGGCGTCATCTATCCGACGGCCGAAGTCAAAGCGCCCTACTTGAACGCTCGCTCGGGCCCAGGCGTGGACTACTCAGTGGTAGGTGTGCTGCGCCAGAACACAAAGGTAGCCATGCTCGGACGCGATACGAGCGGCAGATGGGTTCTCATCAGGACGGACGGCTTATCCGGCTGGGTCAATGGTTACTATCTGTATACCGATTTTCCCTTCACAAGCCTGCCCTTTATCACGAACCCCACTACGCCTGGAACCGGCCAGCCAAATCAACCGGCCAGACCTGAACAGCCTGCCCCGCAGTATGATGCAATGGTCAATACGTCGTCGCTCAATGTTCGCAGCGGTCCCGGCGTGCAGTACCGCGCCATCGCAGTCGTTCAGGGAGGAACCGGTGTTTACGTCGTCTCCCGCGATTCCAATGGCTGGGTACAGATTCAAATACCAGGAGGCGTAACGGGTTGGGTGAACGGCCATTATCTGACGTTTCGTTAGATTATAGAACTTGACTGCTGCGTACAGCACAAGTTAAGATTGCCCTGACTTACTCTTTTCCCAGGGACCTGAATGACCGGGTCCCTGGGATTTTAATTTCTAACGTATGCTTGAACTAGATTTTACGCCCCTCACCAGCGAGGCCCTCACCGGCGCCCTCATCATTTTTGTCATTCGCATTATCGGTATGTCCGCCAGCACCGTGCGCGTGCTTTTCATGATGCGCGGCCAGCGGCTGCTAACGGCCGTTTCCGGCTTCATCGAGGTGCTGCTCTACATTTTCGCCATCGGTTATGTCGTGAATGACCTCTCTAACGTCTGGAATGTACTCGCCTATAGCTTTGGCTTCGTGGCCGGCACGCTGGTTGGCATGTGGATTGATGAATATACAGCCACGGGATACGTCAATGTGCGCATCATCTCCCGCTACAAAGCGCAGGCCATCGTCGAACAGATACACAAAAGCGGCTATGGAGCCACCGTCGGCTGGGGGCATGGCAAAGGGGGCACGGTGGGCATGATCCTGGCCATCGTACAGCGCAAAGACGCTCCGGACGTTATAGGAATCGCTGAAGAAATCGATCCGGAAGTATTTATCACGGTCGAGGATGCGCGCAGCGTACGCCGCGGCTACATGCGTATTGGCCAGCACTGATCCCGGTCGCCTGATCTAGTTTGGCGGCGCTTGCCTGCCCGCGCACCTGGCTTATAATTCTCTACAAATAACTACTCAACCGCAGCCGCATAAGCCTATGGCGCAGCCTTCAAGTTCGAGGCGCGGAAGCTGCTCACAGATTACTTTATCAGGTTTTATTACCGGACAGCTAGACGAACTATGTACAAAACGATACTTGTTCCCCTTGATGGTTCAGAGAGAGCGGAAGCGATTCTGCCGCACGTAAAGGAAATGGCCACTCATTACGGATCGGCAATAGTCTTCTTACGCGTGTTTGAGATTCCTCATATTTCGTCGTTCCTGACCAAGGCTGAAGATCAATTCGAAGCCATCCCCCATCTGAGCGACGAGCAGCTTCAGGCGCTGGCAGAAGAAGCTGAGGACTACCTGCGCGGCATCTGCAAACAGATCACCGGCTACGGTATCGAGGGTCGTTTCCGCGTTGAATACGGTCCGATCGCGGCGACAATCATCAACACGGCCGAAGAGGAAAATGCCGACCTCATCGCCATGGCCAGCCACGGTTCGAGCGGCATTAAAGGCGTCTACTATGGCAGCGTCGCCGCCGGGGTCTTGCAGCGCGTCGACCGGCCGCTGCTCATCGTCCGCGCATACGAGATCGATTAGCCCGCCGAGCGCCGAAGACAAAACGCCTTAGCCACGATCTCCTAAGAGCGTTGTTCGTCTCTCAGCAGCGAAAACAACTCGATATCTATGAAGCGTCCCTTCTGAAAAAACGCCTGCCGTAAAACACCTTCGCTTTTAAAGCCGCATTTCTGCGCCACGCGCCTTGACCCTTCATTCCCTTCCATCACGGTAAGCTGGATACGATTGACGTTGTGCAGGTCAAAGAGATAGGCCGTCAACAGGCGGACGGCTTCTGTCATATAGCCCTTTCCCCGGCTCTCAGGACTTAGAATAATATAGGCCAGCTCAATTGCTGATAAATAGGTCGATGGCCTGAAGCTGAGCAATTGGCCCTGAAGACGGCCCTCTTTATCGACAATGGCCATACGCCCGAGCCCATCCTGCCAGTAGCCTGTCTCGAAGAATTCGCGCCTTCTGACCACCTCGGAGGTCAGACCCAATGGATAGTAGTCGCCCCGCGCGTGTACATCCTGCCATAATCTGACCAATTCATCCAGATCATTCTCACGAAATAATCGAACATCCACTAGTTCGCCGCGCAGCATATCGCCTCCTTTTGGTTTGCCTGCTGGTAATTGTGCAATCAATCACAATCTTGACTTACAATTAAAATTCATTTTATAATCTCATTTGACAATTCGACGTGATAGTCGTTGGCACGATTTAGTACCCTTGGCCTGCCTCGTGCAGCCGAATTGTTCTTCTTGTCCCTTTCCATCATTATAGCGCGGCCA
>JBJYWZ010000297.1:0-1775 GCA_046259725.1 Promineifilaceae bacterium (SeqCode)
GCTTATCCGTCGCTAAGCTTTAGGAGGAGTCAGTGAATTATTTCACGATCCCCTTTACTATTCTTTTATCGGTCTCTATCCGTTATGCGGCGGTGCCGAGAGATGTCTGTTGAGCGGGGCGGTGCTCGTACAATCTATCCCACAACAAAGTCCAATCTGGAGGAGGCTCACCTGCGGCGAAGGTGGGGTGCCCCAGTTTTCATCCCCCCGCATGGTTCAGCCAGGTGCCCTGTTCTAAATCGTGACGGCCGTACGGCGCGCCGGGAGATTCCCATTGGCGCTGTGTGGCACAAAAGGAGGTAAATCAACCTGATATTTCCACTTTTTCCACAAAGCAGAAGCGGCCCTATGCTGCCGCCCCGTCCGGAGCGCTTCAGGCCGCTTCCACGCTTCCAACCCGCATTGAGCAGTAAGTAAAGAAGAGGAAAAAATGTCAAAACGAACATTTACATTACTGGTACTGGTTCTCCTGCTATCCCTGGTCGTGCCGGTCGCCGCGTCAGGGAAAAACCAGGTCGTACAGGCCACGCTGCTGCACACCAATGACTTCCACGGCCGTTTAGAAACCGACAGCAGCTACCGCGGCGGCGCGGCCTATATCGCCGGCAGGGCCAATCAGATTCGCGACGAGGTTGGTGAAGAAAACGTTCTCCTGCTTGACGCAGGGGATGAGTTCTTCGCCGCGCCGGCCATCTCCCAGCTTCTGATGGGCGTCAGCACCGTCGACGTCTTTAACCTGATGGGCTATGAGCTGGCCGTTTTCGGCAATCACGAGTTCGACAAAGGCCAGGAAATACTCATGGAGCGCGTCGAGCAGTCGGAATACAACTGGCTCGGGGCCAACGTCGTTCTCGAAGGCACGGAGTGGGATTTGCCTGAATATGCCGAGCCTTACCAGATCCTGGAGGTCGGCAGCGGCAGAAATAAGGCCAAAATCGGTGTCCTGGGACTCGCCGGTGAGGAGACCCCTGAAGTGACCCTCGTCGGCACCACCGAAGGGCTCGTCTTCAAGGACCTGACCGAAACCATCCTGCACTACTACGACGAAGTATTGGCCAAGTCCGACGCCTTGATCGTCGTCGTGCACATGGGCACCGAGGACAGCGGGCCGTACAAGGGCCTGGTCACCGTTGCCCAGGAACTGATCGATGCCGGCAAGCCGGTCCCCCTGATGATTGGCGGACACCAGCACCAGGCGTTATTTGAGCCGGTCTGGGTCGGCGATACGGCCATTGTCGCCGCCGGCTATTACGGCCGTTGGCTGGGCCAGGTCGATGTCTCCATTGACAAGAGCAGTAAGTCGCTGGTCATTGATGACTATCAACTGCACACCATTTCGGGAAACGGCCCGTCGCTCGAAGAGATGATGGCCAGTGTGGATGCCTACTATGACTCGGGCGACATCAGTAACCGCGGCGTATACAGGAGCCTGCTCAGGAAGCTGAATGCCGCCGAGAAAGCGGCCGAACGCGGCAATGGGCGCGCGGCCGAGAACAATCTCAACGCCTTCATTAATCACGTGAAAGCCCAGAGCGGCAAGAAGATCAGTGAAGAAGCCGCCGCCGACCTCATCGACGGCGCCGGTTGGATCCTTGAAAACTGCGACATGGTCGTCGCCGCGCGCGTGGCCTATTGGGCCGAGGTCGTCGCGCCCATCGTCGAGGAACCGGTCGGCTATACGACGATTGACCTGGTGCGCGACTACAACAACGAGTCCAATATGGGCGACATCGTCACCGACTCCATGCTCTGGAAGGCTGACGAGTATGACGACG
>JBJYWZ010000298.1:0-3473 GCA_046259725.1 Promineifilaceae bacterium (SeqCode)
ATTGACCTTGATCTGGATTGGCTCACTTCTGCAGCCAATCCGGAAACATCCCCCGACGATCTCAGCCCCATCCTGACCATCGATCGAGGCGAATTCCTTGAGGGCTTTTCCTTGACAGGCGCCCCGGGGTTTGATACCTGGGCTGCCATCCAGAGAGAAGCCTGCCAGCGCCAACTGGAAATAATTTATGACCGCCTGTCGCAGCACCTGCTGGCCACACACAACATTACCGAGGCGATGGAGACGGCCGCCCGCTGGGTTGCCCGCGCTCCTCTCAATGAACAGGCCTACCGGCGCCTGATGGCCGCCCAAGCCTTAAGTGGCCAACGACCGGCTGCCCTACAAACCTTTGAGATGCTGCAGGCGACACTCGAACAAGAGTTAGGTCTGGAGCCGAGTAGAGAATCGGCCGTGCTGGCGGACAATATCACCCGGGGGCGCCTGGGTGAGGAACGTTCCAGGTCATCGACTGGTGATAGTTCTGGCCTTACCGGAACCGTAGGGCAGCACCTAGTACTGCCTTTGGTAGGCCGGTCTGATGAATACAGCCAGCTTGCGGCTGCTTTTGGGAAAGCAAGCCAAAACAAGACCCAGGTATTGGCCGTTATCGGCGCTGCCGGATCGGGTAAAACTCGCCTGGTCAGCGCCTTCCAAGAATGGGTCATGTTGGAATCCCCTGAGGCCGATGTCTGGCAGGGCCGGGCTTTTGAGACTGGCGGACGGCTGGCCTATCAGCCGGTCGTTGAGGCTTTACGCTCAAGCCTCGAGAGAGTGAACGCGCCGGAGGACTTGCTTGAGGACGTCTGGCTGGCCGAATTGAGCCAGTTAATGCCGGAACTGCGGGCACGTTATCCCGACCTTCCGCCACCTTTGACAGGTGACCCTCAGTTTGTTCGCGCCCGCTTGTTTGAGGCGTTAGCGCTGCTGGGAAAGGCTCTAGCTGCGAACCCAACAGCCGTATTGGCGCTGGATGATATGCAGTGGGCTGATGCCGACACCCTGGATCTGGTCCATTTTCTGGGGCGGCGCTGGGTGGAAATGGATGTGCCTATCCTCCTGATGGTAATGATTCGCCAAGAGGCTTATGCGGCTGATAACGCCCTGCGTGAGTGGCTGACCAGCCTGGGGCGGGTTGCGCCTATTGAGCGCATCCTTTTGGACAGCCTGAACGGTGCTGCAGTTGAACAGCTTATTAACCGTCTGGCAGAACAGAATGAGGGTGAATCGACGACGGATTCTACAGTCTCAGACTTCGCTGCCTGGCTATGGGCTGAGACGCGCGGTCTGCCTTTCTTCATCGAAGCCTTGCTGCGCATGCTGGTCGAGCAAGGTCTCCTACCCGTGAGGGGTGAGGATAAACCGATTTACGATTTCGCGGCAGCGCTGGATCATGTCCGTTCCGTGACTCAGGTCCCTCTGCCACCGGGGGTGCGTGAGGTCATACAAGCCAGGTTGGGACAGCAGTCAAAGGAAGCAGTCTCACTGCTGCTAGCCGCGGCCGTGTTAGGCCGGCCTTGTACTTTTGAGCGTTTGTGCCAGGTCGCTGACTTGCCAGAGATAAACGCCCTCGAAGCTCTGGAGGCACTGCTCGCCGGGCGCCTGTTGGCCGAAATACCATCTGATCGGCGGCCTTACACGCTGGCCCATGACTACATCCGGGAAGTTGTTTACAAGGAGAGTCACGAGGCGCGGCGGCGGGTCTTCCATCGCCGGGCGCTTTTAGCCCTGGAAGCGAGCTCAGCCCCGGCCGCTGAGTCCGCCTTTCATGCCCGGGCGGCGCTGCTGGACGAGCCTGCTTTTCGCTATTCGGTGGCTGCGGGCAGCGAGGCTTTTGCTGCGTATGCCGTGCAGGAAGCCCTGGCCCACTTTAATGCTGCCCACGAAGTGGCCCAACGGATGCAGGCCATGGACGAAGTCGTAGACGAGGAGTTGCTTGGCGTCATGTACCGGCAGCGAGGTCAAACGCTCGAATTGAGTCAAGATGACGCGGCGGCCCAGACCAATTATGAGGAGATGCGGGAAACGGCCGAGAAGCGCGGGAGCAAAACATTGGAACTATCCGCGCTGATTAGCCAAAGCAACCTTCACGGCCACTATACGGGCGTGTTTAATCCGTTAAAGTCCAAAGATCTGGCCCAAGCTGCGCTGGTGCTGGCCCGAGAACTGGGAGACAGAGAAGCCGAAGCAAGAGCGCTTTGGGGGCTGCAAGTGGCTGAATTATACAGCGCCGGAGACAGCAAGAAGGTGGTTGCCTATGGCGAGCAAGCATTAGCGCTGGCTCGCGAACTGGATCTAAAAGAGTTGATGGGTCTCGTGCTAAACAATCTATGCTGGCCGTTTGGCTCTCAAAGACGGATTGACGAGGCTCGTGCGATCTTGATGGAAGCCCAGGCTATTTGGCGTGAACTGGGAAATTTGCCCCGTCTGGCCGAAGCATCGCGATTCATGCTGATCATGCATTCTTTTGCAGGAGATCATGAGAGAATGTTGATTGACGCGCCAAAATTGAGCGTACTTGGCAAGTCCATTGGCAGCCGTATTGATGAGGTTGAGCCAATGCTTTGGCTGGCCGACGTCTATGCCCGGCAGGGTCGATTCGAGCAGGCACTGGACAGCTTGGAGCAGTACAAGGCATATGCTGACGCAGTCGGATTTCATAACGAAAGGCATGGACATCAGTACGGACGCATCAGGGCTGCAATGGCGATGGGTGTGCTGGAAGAAGCTGAACGGTGGGCTGACCAGCTTTATGCCGATCGCGAAGGTGTTCCTCCCAATTTCATCAGCCACTACTTTGTCGAGATTGCCCGGACAAAGGTAGCTCGCGGCAAGCTGGATGAGGGCCGCGCCATTCTTGATGATCTGCTGGCGGGTCTGCCAATAGACGCCGCTTGGTCAAGCAATATCATTGACATCGCTCTTGGCTATGGGGAACTCAACCTGGCCTTGAACAAACCGGCAGATCTCTTTGACGGATTGGAGGAACGGGTAAAGCCTTATCGGGAGGCCGGGTTTCTCTTCTATCTTGCCGACGAGTTTTGGCTGCGCGGGCGGGCTGCTCTAGCCTTGGGTCAGTATGAGAAGGCGCGGGCTGAACTGCTTGAAGCAAGAGCAGCGGCCGAGGTGCAAGAAGAGCGGGCTGTGCTGTGGCAAATTCTGGCCTCGTTGGCAGACGTTGAAGAAGCCAGCGGCAGAATAGATGCGGCGGAAGAACTGCGCGAAGAAGCCCGAAAGATAATTGGTTATATCGTAGAACATGCCGGGGAACTGCGGGAGACGTTTTTGGCCAGGCCGGAGGTGCAGTCCGTCCTGTCCCGTAAACTAACGTAAAAATTCGGGCTATCGCCGAGTGAACGTGGCTAAAATGGAATTGGCAGAACGTTTAGGATAGAAGAAAGTATTTGCAATGATAAAGCAGATAGACCTAATATTTATCAGACGACTGTAATAGTTGGTTTTTCGTTATCAATATA
>JBJYWZ010000299.1:0-1554 GCA_046259725.1 Promineifilaceae bacterium (SeqCode)
CGGTTGAGAAACTGGCGGATGAGGTGCAGAAGATGCGGCAAAAAGAGCAATCACAAATCATTACCCCCACCGGAAAAGAGCAATCACGCATAATCGTTCCCGGTCGATAACACCACAGCGTTCATCTGCCGGCCAATTCAGGCCTTCTGCGAATCACCGTTGACCGAGCGGGCACCACTGATGACGTACGGGCCGACGCCGATTATTGAGACGCGTTCTGTGCATTCAGCCCGGGCTCCCACTTCGACTGGTGTCTGAGATGGACAATCAATCTCCGCTATCCACCGGGACCATGACCCGCTTTTTTGTTCCGCTGGCGCTTCAGTCGGCTTCGCAGGGATTCACGTACCCTCTGGTTGCTATGGTCGCTTCACGCGGTCCCGGCGGACCCCTCAACTTGGCCGGCCTGGCCCAGTCCAACACCATTATGTTCATGCTGGGGACCCTGGGTTTCGGTCTCATTACCACGGGGATGGTTTTTGTTCGCAGCCGCGAAAGTTACCGGGTCTTTCAAGTGGTGGTCCTCCAGATTGCTCTGTTTGTCATCACTGTTCAGGCCCTGCTTTGCCTGCCATATACGGCCCATTTGCTTTTCGGCAAAATTATCGGACTGCCGCCGAGCATCGAGGCGCCGGCAACTCTCACTCTTCAGTTCAGCATTCCACTGCAGCTGCTCTTCTTTTGGAGGATCTGCTACCAGGTCGTTATGTACAACGCACGGGCCACCGGCCGGGCCAGTCTGGCCACTCTGATGCGCATCCTGCTGACGGCTCTGTTGTCGCCCCTGTTTTGCATGGCGGGTTTGGTCGGCCCCATTTGGGCGATTGTCTGTCTGTCGCTGCCCGTGGCTCTCGAAGTCTTGGTCTCGTGGCGTTTGGCAGCACCTTTCCTGAAGCGTTTCGAAACAGCCGTATCCAGATCACCCGGTAAAATGGAGCTTTTTCTCTTCAATCTACCGCTGTCTTTCAGTGGATACCTGCTTTCATTGGCGGCAATTGTCCTGGGAGCCTTCATTGCGCGCGCGGCCGACCCGGAGAGGATGCTGCCGGCCTATTACTTGGCCCTCGGACTGGCAACGCCGGTTGCTTACGGTTCCACACGCTTGCAGGAAGTCGTCCTTGCCTTTGCGCCGCCGCATCGCGTAGACCGACGGACGCTGCGGTTCTCGCTGGTCGCCGGCAGCATTCTCGGGCTGCTTCCGCTGGTTTTTATATTGCCTGGGCTGGCGGAACTCTACTATGTCCGGCTCCAAAACCTCGTTCCGACAGATCTCCCACTGGTTCGGATTACGGCCGTGATGCTGGTCTTTTATCCCCTCTGCGTAGCGGTTCGATCACAGGGTGAAGGACTGGCCTCCCTGGCGCGACGGCCAGTTGTGGTCATCGCCGGCCAAGCCGGGTTCATGGCGGTCGTGTTTTCGGCCGCCGCGGTCTGCCTGACCGTCGGCCTGCCCGGAAACGTGATCGGTCCGATCGGTCTCTGTCTCGGCAATCTCGCCTCTACCGGCACACTAAGGCTCCTGCTTCGGTGGGCTGCCGGACCGGAAATGCCCGT
>JBJYWZ010000300.1:0-1613 GCA_046259725.1 Promineifilaceae bacterium (SeqCode)
AGCCGGGGAGTATCTTGCGTCCCTTGTATGTACCACAGTTGGGACACATACGATGCGGTCGACGCAGCTCGCCGCACTCCGGGCAACTCACGAGGTGAATTGCGCTCAGGGCTTGATGCGCGCGCCGCCGGCCACGGCGGGACCTGGATATTCTACGTTTCGGAACAGCACCCATTATATTATCCTCTTCGTCTTATCGAACACCCGCTGCGCATATCAAGTTTTGCTGCCGGCCGGGCATCTAGTTCGGTAATTAATCTTAGCTGACGCAAAAAATAAGCGGCATTCTAGCCGCGAATATTTATTATAGCCGCCGAGCAATTTGTGTCAAGCCGATATCAGTTTGCTCTGATGTTTGACTAAAGCGGCGATTCTTGCGCCGGCCAGGCCCAGCAGGCTGTCGGGTTCAAAGCGTGAAAAGGAAGCTTTTTTGACCGTCTTCTCACACCATCATGCGCTTTCCTCCTGCCCAATAAAATAAGCGGTGCCCGACTGCCAGGCAACTTCCTGATCGAGCAGCGTCCGCCGGTAGAGAGCGGCCACCTTCAGCAGTTCATTGTCGGTAAGCCCGCCTTCTCGCAGCCTTGCCAGATAACCGGGCCGTGCGCCTGACTGCTGTTCCAGACTCAACCAGCGGTCCACCTGTGCGGCGCTGATGCGCCGCTGTTCCACCTGTTTGTCTATTATCACCTGAACCTTAAAACGGCCGTCTCCTTCCAGCACTTGCTTCAGATCACTTTCATCCCAATTGACCAGCGGATCGTCCGCATCGGAGTAGATCGCTTCTTCCAATGCCGCGACCTTCCCGCCCAGTTTCCTCTTTCCCGTCCAGTCAACCAGCTCGTACAGGCGTTGGGTACGTCGTGGAAGGACCTGCGCAAAAACAAACCTGCCGCCGGGAAGCAGGCGATCGCCAATCGTACGCGCCGCATCAGCGGCCGCCTTGGCGCTAGTCGTAAAAAGATTACGGCCGATCACGCGGTCGAAGCGCAGGTCGCTTTCGCCGCGCAGGTCAAGCAAATAGTCCAGCTCGTTGATCTCGCCGATCAAGATATGCGGCCGTTCCACTTCCGGCAGCCGTTCGGCCATCTGCCGCAGCGCAGACCCGCTGGTCGCATCCTGCACCAGCGCCCACACGCCTCCTTCCGGCGTGCGGCGCACCGCCTCCCAGGTCAGCAAACCGCTGCCGGCATTCAAATCCAGGATGACGTGATGTCGCCTGGGGCCAGCCTCATCGAAAACCCGTTCGCGCAGGTGCTGCAGTCCACGGCCCGTATTGGTGATCACACGCTGCAGCCACGCGTCCTGCGACCGGTTTGCCGGGCTGGTGGTCAAAACCTCAAGCGGTGAGTCAAGATCCCCTTCGACCATTGCCGCAAGCTGCGCTTCCCGTCGCCGATCCACGTCCTCTTTGATCTGCCGTTCGTAGCCCAGTTCTCCTGGCTGGTAGAACACTTTACCTTGCAGTGAATCCGGCAAATATTGCTGCGCGACCCAGTGGTCGCGGTAAGCATGAGGATAAAGATATCCCTCGCCGTGCCCAAAGCCTTCGGAATCCCTGTTGCCGTCGCGCAGATGATTGGGGACTTCCGTCTCCTGTTCTGATTCGACCG
>JBJYWZ010000301.1:0-2796 GCA_046259725.1 Promineifilaceae bacterium (SeqCode)
CGAGTTCGCCAGGCAGATGAGCGCGCAGACCGGCCTGGAGCACACGCTGCTGGTCAACGGCGAGCTGGCGGCGAGCAGTCTGGACGGCAGCGCGGCCGCCCGGCCCGAGGTTACACGCCAGCCGCCTGATAAGCCCGCCGCGGAAACGGCGGGCGTATCCAGCGCGATTGAGTTAGACGGCCGTCCTTACTACGCCACGCAGATCGCTTTGCCCGCTCCGGATCTTTTCGCCGAACTGGCCCTGGATGTAACGGACGTGGTGACGGCCGAACGGCGGCTGACGTGGTCCGTGGTGGGCAGCATTATTCTCGTGGCACTGGCCGGCTCTATCCTGGGCGTGGCCCTGGCGCGCCATATCGGGCACCCGCTGACCCAGCTGACGGGGGCGGCCACGGCGATCAGCCAGGGTGACCTGGCGACATCGCTGTCCGTGCCCTCGAGCGTTCGAGAAGTGCGGCTTGTTTCCCAGGCGTTGGAAAGCGCGCGCCTCGATTTGCAGCGCACGCTGAATGATTTGCAGCAGGAGCGGGCGTGGACTGATCACCTGCTGGAGGCGATCAGCGAAGGGATCGTGGCGCTGGATAAGGACGGCCGTATCACCTTTTTCAGCCCCGGCGCAGAACGTTTGACCGGCCGCAGCCAGAGCGAGGCGATCGATCACACCTGCGACGAGCTGTTCCAGGTTTACGAACAGGAAGGCAGCTTCAGCCAGCATATCCCGCCGCCAGGCTTACGACCCGGCCAGCGCAGCAAGGTGCAGTTACAGTTGGCAGACGGAAGCCGGCGGACGCTGGGTATCACCAGCGCGCTGCTCTCGCCGCCGGACAGCGAGAAAAGCGGCCTGGTGCTGGTGCTGCGCGACATCAGCGAGGCTGAATTGACGCACCGCCTCCTGGGAGGGTTCCTGGCCAATATCACGCACGAGTTTCGCACGCCCCTTTCGGCGCTGGCGGCCTCAACGGAGCTGCTGCTGGACCAGGCCCCGGATTTGAGTCCCAGCGAGCTGCAGGAACTGCTGACCTCGCTCTATTTAGGCATTATCAGCCTGCAGACGCTGATCGACAATTTGCTGGAAAGCGCCAGCCTGGAGACGGGCCGCTTCCGTGTTTACCCGCACCCATCCGATCTGGGCGAGATTGTGGCGGAGGCGACGCATATGACGCAGCCGCTGCTGGAAAAACACCGGCAGCAGTTGATCGTGGAAATGCCGGCCACATTCCCGCTGGTCCAGGCGGACTCGCGGCGAATTATCCAGGTGCTGGTCAATTTGCTGGTTAATGCGATCAAATACAGCCCGGATGAGACGAAGATAACGGTCGGTGCGGCCGTCAAGGAAGACTGGGTGCGTATCAGCGTCGCCGACCAGGGACCGGGGGTGCCCGCGGACCGGCAGGACGAGATGTTCTACCAGTTTGTTTATTACGATGCGGCCGATAGTAAATCGCGCCATGGAGCCGGACTGGGTCTGTCGGTGGTCAAGGCGATTGTCGAGGCACACGGCGGGCAGGTCGGCGTTGAGAACCGGCCGGGAGGGGGCGCCGTTTTCTCGTTTACGCTGCCGGCGGCGAGCCAATGAGCGGCGTATGGTGGAAGCTGAGGTCTTTTTTTCTTTATAGGAGCAGGAAAGCGTATGCTGGCACTGGTTGTAGAAGACGATCGCGTATTGGCGGATTTGATCGCCTTTACCCTGCGGCGCGAAGAGTTTGACGTTATCCTGGCCTACGATGGCCAGGCGGCTTTGCAGCAGTGGCGCGAGAAGGCGCCGGATATCATTGTCCTGGATCTGAACCTGCCGAAGGTCGACGGGTTCACGGTGTGCCGCCAGATTCGCGCGGAGGATGATACGCCGATCATCATGCTTACCGTGCGCAATGAGGAAGATGATATCGTTCGCGGCCTGGAATTGGGCGCGGACGACTATGTCTTGAAGCCTTTCAGCCCACGGCAGCTTGTGGCGCGGATCCAATCGGTTTTGCGCCGCGCGGGAAAAGGACAGGCGACGGCCGTGTACCGCGCCGGACGGCTGGCGCTGGACAGCAACCGGCGAGAAATGCTGGTGGACGATGAGGTTATCGCCCAATTGACGCCGTTGGAGAACCGGCTGCTGCGCTACCTGATGATGAATACGGGGCACATCCTTACCCATGAAGCAATCATCGCTCAGGTCTGGGGGCCCGAGGGCGGGGACCGGGATATGCTGCGCCAGCTGGTGCGCCGGCTGCGGCGCAAGATCGAGGCCGACTCGGACCCGGTGGCTTATATCGAGAATGTGGCCGGGCGGGGGTATGGGCTGGTAGCGAAGGAAGGATAAGGAATAGGGATTGCGGATTCTACATTTCGCACGCTGCAGCACGCGTGATTCGCCAGCTTATCGCGTGTGATAAGCAAGCTTATCACCTGTTTGTCACAACCTTATCACGATTTCTGTCAGGCTCACGCTGTATTGTAGGGATATAGCGGATTAGAGAGAGCCGTGAGCGGTATTCACGGCCTGGCAGCGCTTCCGCAAAGCGGGAGAGATAATGACAGAATCTATCATTCAAAGCGCGGTACATGCAGCAGCGATCAGCGCGGGCCCGGCGAGCACGGGCATGCTCGTCTACGCTCCGGACAGCAGCGCAGGCGAGGAGGTACGGGCTTATGCGCGCAACCTGCAGAACTTGCTGGGCCTGGAAGTGTGCTACCAGACGCTGGAAGGGAAGGATGACCTGGAGTGCGTAGGGCAGGAGAGCGGCGGCTGCGATCTGGTCGTTCTCGGCGAACCGGCGTGGTCGCTGCGACAGGGCTCAGCGCAGG
>JBJYWZ010000302.1:0-17922 GCA_046259725.1 Promineifilaceae bacterium (SeqCode)
GCCGCTTGCTCTGCCATTGAGCTACAGGCCCGAATGGTTATGTTGTCAAGGGTACTAATTGGCGGCCGATTGTGCAGGGCAATCACTTGGAAGGCTATTGTGTTACCACTACACCATCGCCGCGTTAATTCTGCATCGAAGTCGGGGCGGCCGGATTTGAACCGACGACCTCTCGGACCCAAACCGAGCGCTCTACCAGACTGAGCTACGCCCCGATAACGTTCTTGTTAATGTGCCCCAGCCGACAAGAACTGAAGCAAGTAGCAAGTATACTTAGCCCGATCAGGTACGTCAACCGCTGGCGGCAACTCTAAAATCGCGCTTACGAAGGAGCTTTCGAAGGGAGATAGAGAAAGAGGTGGCACCAGGACTCATCTTGCATCTTGTAACTCGCATCCCGCCACCCTTCAGTACACAATGTCTCCCCTGACAAATGCGGCCGTTTGCGGTTGGCTGGGGTTGTCGAAGAACTCGGCTGTTCTGGTTACTTCGACCAGTTTGCTGTCCATCAGCAGTCCCACGCGGTCAGCGAGGCGTTTGGCCTGAAAAACATTGTGCGTGACGATGACGATTGTCATCTGCTGTTCGCGGTTGACGCGGCTAATCATCTTCTCGATGAGGCTGATGTTGTAGGGATCGAGATTAGACGTTGGTTCATCCAGCAAGAGGATCTCCGGCTCGATCACCAGCGAGCGCGCCAGGGCCACGCGCTGCGCCTCGCCGCCTGAGAGGGTCCGCGCCTGCGCGGCAGTCAGCTCGCTCAGACCCAGTTGTTCGATGATATCTTGGACGCGATCGCCGCTATCGTTGTTCCCACGAATCTTAAGGCCGTATGCCACATTGTCGTATACCGTGCGCCGCAGCAGGTGCGGGTCTTGAAACAGCATCGTTACCTTCCGCCGCTGCGCCATTTGCGGCCATTCGCTGCCGCAGAGACGATTGTGGAAATATAGCTGCCCGCTGGTAGGCTTTTCCAAAAAACCCAGTATGCGCAGCAACGTACTTTTCCCCGCCCCACTCGGTCCAACAAGGGCCAATATCTCCCCCTGCTTGACGGTAAGCCGCGGAACATCAAGGACCTTGCGTTCCTTGTAGATTTTCTTCAGATTTTCCAGGCGATAGAGGCTTTCTTCAGGCATCTCACCCTGATTATTTTGAACTTCCGACTGCATGCTACTACCAGCCGCACTCTTTGCGAGACATACCCATCATTTTTCTGACTGCAGGCGCACGGCCACGAGATTAATCAGGAAAGCCATAGACATGAGCATGATGCCCAGGGCCAGTGCAAACTGGAAGTTTCCCTGCCTTGTTTCCAGCATAATGGCCGTCGTCATCACACGCGTCTTACCCTCGATATTGCCACCGACCATCATAACCGCGCCTACTTCGCTGATTGCCGCGCCCAGCCCGGCGACCAGCCCAACGATGACGCCGAATCGCGCTTCGGAGAGCATCGTGCGCATCACCTGCGAGTCGGTCGCGCCCAGCGAACGAAGCTGCATGCGCAGGGTTGGCGAGATGCCGCGCACGGAAGACATGGTCACGCCAATCACCAGCGGGACGGCCAGGATCGTTTGAGCCACAATCATCGCCTGAGGCGTAAAAAGCCAGTCGAGACCGCCCAAGGGACCCTGCCGCGAAAGGAGCAAGAAAACGATCAGGCCAATGACAACGGGTGGGAAACCCATACCGGTATAAATGAGGCTGTTAAGAAACCCTTCGCCGCGAAATGAACGTAGGCCTAACCAGGCGCCCAGCGGCACGCCGATCAGACCGGCAATCACGAGCGATGTACCGCTAACAAACAGCGTGAGCAGAACAATTTCCCAAAATCCCAAGTCTCCGCTAAAAATTAGCTGTAATGCTTCAATTAGAGCTTCAATCAAGATTTATCATCCGTTCGTCTACAAGTCAAGCGTACCAGCCGGCGCGGGTTGTACGTAATTCGTGCGCGATGATCAATAATATGACCGGGTAACCAGACCACGTGTTCGCCAGTAACCAGCAGCGGCCAATTTTCGCGCAGGCGCGAGGCAATTTTACGATTGACCATGATATCCTGCAGGCTTGAAGTTCGGCCGTCCATGCCCATTGGCTGCATGCGCTCGCCCGGCCTTCGCGAGCGCACAAAGAGACTTTCTGACCGCGGCAATTCGATAACGGCCGTCCATGGGTCCGCCTGCACATAATCCTTTCCAGACTGCGCCTCAATCGACCGCGCGGAGAGAAACCAACCGTTGGCCAGCTCGACCTGTCCGGGCACAGGCAGCGGCAGCGCTTCTCCCGCGGGCAGATGTGGCGGCATTTGTGGCAGATCCGTTGGAATATCGGCCGTGTCCCGGGCGAAGAGCAGGCTGTGATAATCAACCAGCAGCGTCAGCTCGCCCGGCAGCTTTGTTTCCGTACCCGATTCCTGTCTATTTGCCAGATCCAAAGCCTGCTCGACGGTCTTAAATGAAAGGTCGGAAACATCGGGATAAAGCAATTCGACCGTGCGGCGAATGGCCCGGCGCTGCATCGCCGTTGGCAGAACACGAAAGCGATCGCGGTCAAGTGACATCCACTCCGGCTCCCTCGCTGAGACCAATTCCGGCCAAGATGCGTCAAGCAGCGCGCTTACCAGGTCATCTTCGGCCGTGGCAATGGCCGCGAGCTGTAGGAGCTGCTCTTTTATCCGCGGGTTATAGGCTTTCAATTGCGGAAGCAGCTGGTGGCGAATGCGGTTGCGCAGATAGGCCGGGTCCCTGTTGCTTTCATCTTCCAGCGGCTGCAAGCCATGTTCCCGGCAGTACGCTTCGATATCGGCCCGGCTTTGATTAAGGAACGGCCGCAGCAATTTCAGGCCCGGAACGCCTGGAAAGGGACCGAGGGGCTGCATGCCGCGCAAACCGCTCAGGCCGCTGCCGCGCAGGAGGTGCAGGAGGATAGTTTCCGCCTGGTCGTCAGCATTGTGCCCGACGGTCACCATATTCACCCCATTTTTCTGCGCCACCCTGGCCAAGAAGTCATAACGCGCATTCCTGGCCGCCTCTTCCAGAGACCATCCCTTATGATCGGCTAATTCGGGCACATTAACTCGTTTGTCGGTAAAAGGAATACCCCAGGAACGAGCCAACTGGGAGACATATTGCGCTTCTTGGGCCGAGGATGGCCGTATGCCGTGATCAAGGTGAGCGACGTGTAAGGCGGCCGGGCCAAGGAGGTCGCGCAGCCTATGCAAGAGGGCCAGTGAATCGGGACCGCCGGAAACAGCAACAATCAGGCAGTCTCCTTCCTCGTAGCCGGCTTTGTTCAAAATCGCCAGAAGCCATTTCGCCCAGGTCTTATTCATCGCTCGCAAATAGTCCAGTCTCAGCAAGAGAAAACGCCCGTCTCATCTGGAGCGGGCGTTTTCCAATTTCAAATAGGGCGGGTGGGAGTCGAACCCACACGGGAATTACCCCGGCGGATTTTAAGTCCGCTGCGTCTGCCATTTCGCCACCGCCCCCCGCCGGCGTCTTTAGCCATGTTTCGTGCTGATTATTGTATCTTTTCTGATAGGAGGCAACAAACCATGTACTGCTCAGCAGAGCTTTGGCACTGCCTGGCGCCTCCATAGCGCGCGCTGTCTGGCTCATGTATAATAGAGTTGTTGATCAGGATATATCTTTCTCCGTTTGGAGTGAGGTAACCATGAGTGGAATCATCTGTGCGATCCGCGGCGGACCGCACAGCCAACCGACCATCGACGGAGCCATTTCCCTCGCTCTGAAAACAGGCCTGTCGCTCTATTTTCTGTATATCGTCAATCTCGACTTCCTCACGCACACACCCAGTTCGCGAACTCACACCATCAGGCATGAGATGGAACAGATGGGTGAGTTCATCCTGCTGGCCGCTCAGAGGCGAGCGGCCGATCAGGGCGCGGCGGCCGAGGGAGTGGTGCGTCACGGCAGCGTCGGTCAAGAGATTATCAACCTCTGCAAGGAACTGTCTGCCGACTATCTTGTCCTCGGGAGGCCGCAGCTTGAGGATGACGAGGCAAACGTTTTTACCCACGCCAGGCTCAAAATCTTCTCGGACCTCGTCAAAGCAGAGTCCGGAACCGAGGTTGTCATGGTCGAAGGCGGGTAGGCATGAACCGCCGCATAGTCGCCAACCTGACCGGTGCAATCCTGGCAATTTTGGCTCTTTTGTATTCGTTTGCCGGCCGTCCAGTTGCTGCTCAGGAAGCAGATAGTTCCGGTCCGTCTGACTCTATTTATCTTGTAACCGGCACCGTGTTTGATAAACAAAATGTACCGGTGCGGGATGCGCTGGTCATGTTAACAAACGAGACAGGCGACGCGCACCTTGCTGAAGATGTCACCCAACCGGACGGCCGTTATGCAATGAACCTGGAGGCCCCGATTCCCGACCGCCTGTTCGTACAAATCGGCAGACCCCATTTCGATGAGATTGAGATCGAATTAGAAGCGGATGCGATTCAAACGCTGCGGGCGGGCCAACCTGTTGAGATCCCCGAAGTGGTTCTTACACGCAAGATCACCGCAGCCTTCTGGATTGCCACCCTCACTTTTGCCGGCATCCTGGTTCTGATTGCCACGGGCACCATCCACAATACCCTGGCGGCTCTGCTCGGCATGGCCATCGTGCTCGGTGTGAGCTACATCGGCGAACCGATCAGCGAAGGCCTGTTCATCTTCTACTTTCCGGGAGCACTTACGTATGTCGATTGGAACGTAATCTTTCTGATTATGGGCATGATGATGGTCATCGCCGTCGTTGAGCGGACTGGTATCTTCCAGTGGATGGCCTATGCCGCATATCACGCCTCCGGCGGCCGGATCTGGCTCCTCGTAATAATCCTGATGCTCATCACCGGCATCGCTTCCGCATTCCTGGACAATGTGACCACGATGCTGCTAATGACACCTATCAGCGTTCAGATAGCGCTTGCTCTGGCTGTTAATCCACTGGCGCTGCTCATCCCCGAACTCTTTGCCTCAAATGTGGTCGGTATCAGCACGCTAATCGGCACACCTACTAATATCCTGATTGGTTCGTACGCCCATATCACTTTCACTGATTTTCTGATCAACTTGACTCCCGGTGTTGTTTTGGCGCTCGTGGGATTGATCATCTACTGTTTGTGGGTGTTCCGCAGCGATCTTGCCAGCGGCAGCAGCCACGGTCTCTCAGGCGTGCTGGAGGAGAGATTGGCCGAACGGGCACAAATCACAGAGCCGGACCATCTTCGCAAAGCGGGCTGGGTTGGGGCCGCCATGCTGGTCATGTTCGTCTTTGGAGAGCATATCCACCTTCTTCCGGCAGTGACAGCGATCATCGGCGCTACTGCGCTGTTGATCTGGATACGGCCCGACATTGAAGAGATGATCGAAGCGGTCGACTGGACGACGCTGGTCTTCTTTATTGCTCTATTTATCGTCGTTGGAGCTATTCAGGAAGTGGGCTTGATCAGCTTTATTGCCGAAGCCATCGGCCGTCTGGTGGGCGACAACCTCGTTCTGGCCATGATCGCCGTGATCTGGTTGAGCGCTCTCTTATCTACCGTCATTGCTAATATTCCATTCACAGCGGCCATGCTGCCGGTCGTGGCATTCTTAACCGTGACCATTCCCGGCGCAAACAGTAAGGTATTATTCTTCTGCCTTTCTGTTGGATCGGCAATGGGCGGAAACGGTTCCCTGATCGGAGCCTCTGCCAACCTGGTGACGGGCGGTATCGCCGATCGTGCAGGGTATCCAATTTCCTACGGCTACTTTTTTAGGAAAGGCATCTTTGCCTTGCTGATCACGGTTGGTCTGGCGACAGTCTGGCTCATCTATCGTTTTGTCATCCATGGAAACTAAACCAGCGCAGGGGGCCCGTATGTTCTCCAATCGATGTTTCAGGAATATTTCTACCGCGGCACGGTTCTATGTAACGGTTTACCCTCGACCATGTTCCGTGCCGTGCAGACAGATCGGGAGAACGCCATGAGTGAGAGGGTGCCCAGGCATATCATCTGCGCAGTCCGTGGAGGACCGGAAAGCAGAGAAACAGTGACTCTGGCCGTCGATCTGGCCTTGGAGTATGAAGCCAGACTGACTTTTCTTCACGTTCTAGATGCTGAATTCCTCGAGTATGCCACTATTGGGCCTCTGAGCGTGGTCTATAATGAACTGAACGAAATGGGGACATTTACAATGTTGATCCTGGTCGACCGCGCCCAACGACGTGGCGTGGAACGCGTTGACTACGTTTTACGTGAAGGCAATATCCGCAACGAGTTAACTCGCTACGCCATTGAAACAAAAGCCGAAATGATGGTTATGGGCAGGCCCACACGCAGTCCGAGCCGTAACGTTTTTAAGTTTGCTGAATTTGATGACTTTCTGTTTGCACTGCAACGGGAGGCCGGACTGACGATCATCAAAGTCTCTGAACAACAACCGTGAGAAAGTGCGAAGAGCTGCCGAAGGGATTAGCAGTGCTTGACGTGCATATTGCCGCTCTGTACAATCCGCTCAATGTCTCAACAAATGCCGTCTTCAGACGATAAACTTACACTCAATACAAATATTAACTATGGTGGCCAGGCGGTTATCGAAGGCGTGATGATGCGCGGTTCAAAAGCGCTCTCGGTCGCCGTACGCAATCCCGTGGGCGACATCGTCGTCCATACGGAGCCGCTCGACTCACGTATCTACGGTGGACGCATGGCCAGAATTCCGTTTGTGCGCGGTCTTACGCTGCTCTGGGATGCACTTGGCCTGGGCATCAAGTCCCTGCTCTTTTCGGCCGAAGTGGCTATCGAAGAAGACAACGAAGCAAACGAAGAGGCGGGCGAGGTTTTTGAAGGTCCTGTGAAGTGGACGATGATAGCCCTCTCATTAAGCATGATGGTGCTGCTCTTTTTCGTCCTCCCTGCCTTTCTTGCCGGCCTGCTTGAAAGTTGGCTTGGCTTCGAGGCAACATTTTGGGGACATCTCTTCGAAGGTCTCATCCGCCTGGCATTCGTGGTTGGCTACATCTGGGCAATCGGTTTTCTGCCGGATGTCAAGCGGCTCTACGGCTACCATGGCGCGGAGCACAAAACGATTAACGCCTACGAAGCAGGCGCGGAGCTGACGCCGGAATCAGTAGCCCGATTCCCGCTCGAACATCCCCGCTGCGGTACGGCTTTCTTGCTGACCGTGGTGGTAATCTCGATCATCTTATACAGTTTTTTGCCGCCCATGAACATCGGGGTACGCATCCTTTCTCGCCTGGTGCTGCTTCCCGTTATCGCCGGGATTTCTTATGAGTTCCTGCGCTTTTCGGCCGCCCACCAGGATAATGCCTTCATCCGCTTGATCACCAAGCCCAACCTTGCCCTGCAGCGCCTGACCACGCGGGAGCCTGATTTGGGCATGCTGGAAGTTGGCATCACGGCCTTTAAGCAGGTGCTGGCTTACGAAGGCGGCAAAGTGATCGTCGAGGGAACACACATCATTTCGCCGAGCGGCGAAGCGGAACCCATTTTAGCGGCCGTATCAACAGAAGCCGCTGCCGATTGATTTCTTGTTAGCATTCACGGCGCCCTGGCAAACAATGTCTTTAAATAGGCGCCTTCTCTGAACGTGATCGGGTGATCCAACCCGTGTGCGGTTCGTTCCATCTCTTGGAGCGGCCGTCCTGCCCCACGTGCCGCCTGATTAACCAAGTCGTAGAACATTTCCGCCGTGATCCGGCTGGAGCAGGAGGAAGCGACCAGCGTGCCCCCAGGTTTCAAAACAGCCAGACCGAGACGCGCCAGATGGCCGTAGGCACTCAGCGCCCGCTCAACCTCACTTTTTCGCCTGGCGAAAGCGGGCGGATCGAGAATGACCACGTCAAACTGCCGGCCCTCGGCGGCCAGTTCGGGCAGCACGGCAAAGACATCTCCCTGCAGCACTTTGTGTCTCGCCGCTGCAACCTGAGGAAGCCCGCTGTTTAATGCAAAATGACGCCGGGCAGCGGTAAGTGCTTCGACACTTTGGTCTACATCGATCACGGCCAACGCCCCGCCTCGCGCCGCGTAGAGCGAAAAACCACCACTGTAAGAAAAAGCATTCAACACCGTTTTCCCGGCTGCGAGATCACCCACGCGCTGCCGGTTCTCTCGCTGGTCCAGGAAGAAACCTGTCTTTTGCCCGTGCAGCACATCGGCTTCGAATAGAAGTCCATTTTCCAAAAAAGTGACCGCTCCCTTCAGCTGGTTACCAAGCAGAACCAGCCCATCAGTCAGGCCATATAGTTCTTGCGGCCGTTTCTGAAGCTGCCTGCTCAAACGCAAAACAATTCGATGAGGAGAGACCAGGCTGACGAGTTCGTCCAGTAAAGCCCGAAGACGGGGTACCCAGGCTGTAGAATAGAGTTTGAGAACATAGGTATCGTCATAACGATCGATGACGGCGCCGGGCAGGCCATCATTTGCACCATGGATGAGACGGTACCCGTTCGTTTCCGATTGCAGAAGGGGGGCGCGTACTGCGTGCGCATCACTGAGGCGTCGTGCGAACAACTGCGGCCCGATCTGCTCGGCCTGGCGATGAACCAGAAGCCGGACACGAATTGGAGAAGCGGGATCATAGAGGCCGGCAGCCAGGAAGCGCCCCTTGCGATCGAATACCACAGCCGTGTCACCAGGAAGACCCTCACGGCTGATGCGCGTGATGGCATTGTCATACAGCCATGGATGGCCGGCGCGTAATTTTGCTTCGGCATTGGGTTTTACGCGCAGGGCCAGTGATTGTTTTCCGGGCGTGGGCAGTGCGTTTAAAGGCTCATCAAGCATGGATTGTCCAAAAATAATCGTATAACTGGCAATTGTAGCGTAAAATCCCGCCCGTTATGCGTCAAGTAACCATTTCAGTTCCCGCAACATCGGCAAATCTCGGTCCCGGTTTCGACTGCCTGGGCATCGCCTTGAGTCTCAGGCATCACGTCACCATTACGGAAAAAAGAGAACCAGGTGTTGAAATTTCGGCCGAAGGTGAAGATGCAGGCCTTATTCCGCGGGACGAAACTAATCTCGTGTACCAGTCAATGACCCAACTATTTCGCCGCGTTGGCGGTGAACCAGCAGGTCTGCATATCCATCAGAAGAATGAGATTCCGATCGCCAGCGGGTTGGGCAGTAGTTCGTCCGCCGTGTTGGCCGGGTTGTTCGGCGCCAACGAACTTGCCGGCTCGCCTCTTTCTCGGGAAGAGGTCCTGCAATTGGCGACCGATCTCGAAGGACATCCGGACAACGTCGCGCCGGCGGTTTACGGCGGTCTGGTCCTTGGTGTGCAGGGCGAGGAAGGACTCAGTGTCGACCGCCTCGATATTGCCAGTTTAGCCTTGGTTGTTGTGCTGCCGGATGTCGTGCTTTTGACCGAGGATGCGCGAGCGGTGCTTCCGAAAGAGGTACCGTTGGCTGATGCGATATTCAATAACAGCAGAGTTGGCATGCTGATACACGCGCTGCAAACGGCCGCTTACGATCGCCTTGACGTGGCCATGCATGATCGCCTGCACCAACCCTACCGCATCCCACTTGTAACAGGCATGGCCGAGGCGATGCAAGCGGCCAGAGCGGCAGGTGCCGCCGGGGTGGCGCTGAGCGGCGCCGGACCCAGCTTGATCGCCTTCGCCGAAGAAGGTCATGAAGCCATCGCCGCGGCCGCGGCGGCCGCTTTCAAGCATGCCGGAGTGGACACAAGACAGTGGCACCTCATAGTTGATAAAGAAGGAACTCTGATTCAGAATAAGCCATGAGAGCTGGTTCGTCATGACGGCTCTTATTTGCTAAACTAAAAGATGTCAGCAATTCTTGTTTCAAGATGCTTTCAATAGTAGTAATCCATCCCGCCAGTGGTCGTTTTCTAGAGTTCGACAAACAGCGGGTAGCTATCCCAATCAGGAATATTGACGATAAATTACTATCATTAACGGCGATCAGGTGAGCCGCAGCGCTTTTCCGGTGAGTATGAGTAAGCAGAGTACGGCCGTAGCCAGGCTCTACCGGTTTGCTAAGGTCGTGGCGAAGCGAACCTGAGAATCGCCTGCTTTTTTTGTTAAGGAGTTACAAATGGATAAAGAAACGTTGCTGGGTTGGTACCGCGAGATGGTGCTGATTCGTCGTTTTGAGCAACGAAGCGCGGAGCTCTACCAGCTTGGCAAAATAGGCGGTTTTCTGCACCTCTATATCGGGCAGGAAGCAGTTGCCGTCGGCTCAATGGCCGCGATGCAGGATGGCGACCATGCGATAACAGCATATCGCGACCATGCGCATGCAATTGTTGCCGGTTTAGACACGGGAGCCATTATGGCTGAGCTTCTGGGCAAAGAGACCGGCGTCAGCAAAGGCCGTGGTGGATCGATGCATCTTGCCGACGTCGATCGCAATTATTGGGGCGGCTACGCCGTTGTCGGCGGGCATCTTCCGCTTGCTACCGGCATCGCCCTGGCGGAGCAGTACAAAGGGACGGACAACGCGGTTCTGGCCTATCTGGGCGATGGTTCTTCCAATATCGGCTACTTTCACGAATCGCTCAACCTCGCCGGCGTGTGGCAGCTCCCCGTTGTTTTTATTGTGGAAAATAACCAGTACGGCATGGGAACCGCGGTTAATCGATCGACTTCGGCCGTTTCGATGCTCGATCGCGCTCCTGCTTATGGCATGGAAGGCGTGCAGGTCGACGGGATGAATGTCATCGAGGTCTATGAAGCGAGTCTGAAAGCCTTGAAGTCGATTCGCGATGGCGAAGGTCCGCAGTTCCTGGAAATGCTCACCTATCGTTTCGAGGGACACAGCATGGGCGATCCGCTGCGCTATCGCACAAAAGATGAGGTTGAGAAATGGCGCGAGGATGATCCAATCGGCATCCTGGAACGTTATATGAAACAGGAATTCGACATTACCGATTCAGAACTGGACACTATTGATGATGAAGTAGAAAAAGAAGTCGAAGAAGCGGTACGCTTTGCAGAGGAATCGCCGCTGCCCGCCTTGGATTCGCTTTTCGACAATATCTACGTGGAGGAGCAGTAGAAATGGCTTTTATTACAATGCGACAGGCTATTTCCGACGCGCTGATGGAGGAGATGGAGCGCGATGAAAATGTATTTATCATGGGCGAAGAAGTCGGCGTATGGGGCGGAACTTATGCCGTAACGCGCGGCTTTTATGATAAGTTTGGACCCAAACGAGTCAGGGATACACCGATTTCTGAAATGGTGATAGGCGGCGCGGCGACGGGCGCGGCGATGAACGGCCTGCGGCCCGTTGCCGAGTTTATGACTATTAATTTCGCCTTTCTGGCATTAGACGCCATCGTCAACCATGCGGCAAAAGTGCATTACATGTTTGGCGGCCAGATCAAGGCGCCGGTCGTTTTCCGCGCGCCCGGCGGCGGCGGTCGCCAGCTTGGGGCGACGCACAGCCATACACCAGATGTGATATTTGCCCATTTCCCCGGGCTCAAGGTCGTCTCTCCCAGCACGCCTTATGATGCCAAAGGGCTGTTGAAGGAAGCTATACGCATCGACGATCCGGTATTTTTTATCGAGCATCATACGCTATATCAACTGCGCGGCGAGGTGCCGGAAGAAGATTACACGGTGCCGATCGGGGTATCTGACGTCAAGCGCGAAGGGGACGATGTGACCTTAATCGCCTATGCGCAAGGCATGTATGTGGCCATGCAGGCTGCCGAGGAACTGGCCAAACAGGGTATTGAGGCGGAAGTGGTCGATTTGCGCTCACTACGCCCGCTGGATATGGGGCCTGCCCTTGAGTCTTTCCGCAAGACTTTTAAGGCGGTTGTCGTGGAAGAAGGACATCGCTCGTATGGTATTGGAGCGGAGGTGGCGGCGCGACTGCAGGAAGAAGCTTTCGACTATATGGACGCCCCCATCAAGCGCGTGGCGCAGTATGAGGTACCGCTTCCCTATTCGCGAGAGCTGGAGCAGTCAGCTCTGATCAATGTTGACCGGGTTATCGAGGCGGTCAAGGAGGTGCTCTAATGGCCGATTATGTTGTTATGCCCAAACTTGGCTTTGACATGCGCGAAGGCGTTTTGAACCAGTGGCTCAAGTCGATTGGCGATCCGATCAAGCGAGGTGAAGTGATTGCCGAGATTGAGTCAGATAAGGCCACGCTGGAGCTTGAAAGCCAGGTGGAGGGCACTCTGCTTCATGTGCTCGAAAAGGCCGGGGCGATTGTGCCCATCGGCGCTAACCTGGCGATTGTGGGTGAAGAGGGTGAAGACTATTCTGAAATGCTGAGCAGTGAAGCACCGGCGGAGGCTGAGGATGAATCGCCGCCTGCTGCCGCGGAAGCCACCTCGGCGCCCGCTCCGGGGAGTAACGGTTCGGCACAGGCCGCACCCGCAGTGTCATCCGACTACCCTGCCGGTGTCAAGGCGACGCCGGTGGCCCGGCGAGTGGCCGAGGAGAACAATATTGACATTGCGCAGGTGCCGGGAAGCGGCCCGCACGGCCGCATTCGCAAAGCAGACGTTGAAGCCTACCTGACGAGCCCACGACCCGCAGCACCCGAGGTAAGTGTTCCCGCGAAGAGTTACGATATACCCGAAGGGGATGATGTCGAGGTTGTGGAGACGACCAGGCTGCGGCAGGCAATCGGCAGGCGTATGACCGAAAGCAAGACCACGGTCCCCCATTTCTACGTTACGTCCGATGTGGACATGGAAGCCGCCTTAGCGCTGCGCAAAGAGATCAATGCCTCTCTTCCCGATGAGCAAAAAGTGACGGTGAATGATCTCATCGTCAAGGCTGCGGCTCTTGCCTTGCGTGAGTTCCCGAATATCAACGCCTCCTATGCCGGCGATAAGCTGGTACGGCACAACCGCATTAATGTGGGTACGGCCGTTGCCGTGGAAGGTGGGCTGCTGACTGTTGTGCAGAAGAATACAGACAAATCTTCTATGTCAACCATTGCCGCGGACAACAAGGAGATGATCGGGCGGGCGCGAGACGGTCGTGTGAAACCTGAAGATGTCGAAGGCGCAACCTTTACAACCAGTAATCTTGGCGCATTCGACGTCGATCATTTTATCGCCATTATCAACCCGCCGGATGCGGCGATCCTTGCAATCGGTTCTGCCAAGAAGGTCCCCGTGGTCGTGGATGGTGAGTTGACGGTGGGCACACGCATGAAGATAACAATTTCGGCCGACCATCGCGTCACGGATGGCGTCGAGGCGGCTCAATTTTTGCAGGCTGTAAAGAGCAAGTTGGAAAATCCTTTGCTTCTGTTGCTCTAGCGCCCTGTTTCCAGAGTTACCAGCCAGAATTCCACGATTATGTGAATTATCTGGTATACTCTTCTCGACATTTACAAACACACTAGATCTATCAAGCCAGGAGAAGTGCGCATGGCAACCATTCTAGTGATCGACGACGACGAACTGGTTTCACGCACCTTGCAGCGCGCGCTGAAGATGTATGATTACCAGGTTATGACTGCCAACAGCGGCATTGAGGGGCTGCAGTTGGCGCGCCGTCATCGTCCCGATCTATTCATCTTGGACATCATGATGCCGGGTGTTGACGGTTATCAGGTATGCCGTCAAATTCGTGGCGATCCGCTGCTGAAAGACCTGCCGGTCCTATTCTTAACCGCAAAAGCCAAAGATGAAGACAAGATCGAAGGTTTTCGCGCCGGGGCTGATGACTATCTCATCAAGCCGTTCAATATGCAGGAGTTGGAACTACGCGTAAAGGCGATTTTGCGCCGCGTCCTGCCAGAAACACCTGAACCTGAAGAAGTCACCGAAGTTGTCGTTGGCAACGTCCTGCTGGACTGCCGCGCATTTAAGGTGACCACGCCGTACGAAACGTCGCTGCTCACCAATGTTCAGTTCGACTTGCTGTATCATCTGATGAGTCATGCGGATCAGGTTTTCAACAGCCAGCAGCTCTTGCAGGACGTGTGGGATTACCCGCGAGATACAGGCAGCCCGGAACTTGTCAGGGCGCATATCAAGAACTTGCGTGAAAAGATAGAACCAACACCGAGCGACCCGATCTACATCCGCACGATTCAGGGACACGGTTATACATTTTCTTCCGCCGCTACTTGATCTTTTGCCGCATAAGACCATGGCCGGCCTTTCAGGTAGATACCGGCAGGGCATTGTCTTTTGCGGCATCTTCATAAATGGACGTGTCAACAGAACGAATCGTCGCGCACGACGTAGTTACAACTAATCGGACTACACGCATCCTTGTTGTGGATGATGAGCCGGAGATCGCCGAGTCGCTTTCTGGCTTCCTCTTCCGCAAAGAAGGCTATCACGTCGATGTCGTGAGCGACGGTCGACAGGCGGTCCGCTTTCTTCAGGCTACGGTAGGCACGGAAACAGAAATCGACCTCGTGCTGCTCGATATGCGTATGCCAGGTATGTCCGGCCTTGATGTACTGGATTGGATTCGCAGCCACCCCGATTTGCAGTATACGCGTGTTGTTCTCCTGACAGCCGCAACAGGCAGTCAGGATAAAGTAGAAGCGCTCTCTGCTGGTGCCGACGATTACATCACCAAACCCTACTATATGCAGGAGCTGCTTGCGCGCGTCAAGACCATCTTGCGCACGCAGCAGTTGGAGAAGCAGCTGCAATATCAGAGCCAGCAGCTTGCGGCTTTAAATCAAGTCAGCAAGACTGTCGCGGCTACCCTGGAAAGCGGCGAGGTTCTATCCGCGGCTGTGGATGGCGTCATGCAGCTTCTACGTGTGGAAATCTCCGCCATATTGATGCTCGAAGGGGGCAAACTGCACTGCCAGCACCTGCGTGACGCATACGGCAGCCACAGCATTGAATCGTTTCCTGCGGTGCGCCAGGATCAGGGTATCATCGGCCATGTTTTTCAGGAGCAGCGGCCTCTCAATCTCAACAATCCGCTGGCCGATCCCCGATTTGATCGCAAACATGATGCCCCACAAGATCTCGATCTTAAATCGATGATCATTACCCCGCTGCTGGTGCGTGGACGGCCGATCGGAATTTTGACCGCCTATAACAAACAGGATGGCTCTTTCAGTGATGTCGACCTCGATTTGTTCGCGTCGTTGGGTAGTTCAATCAGCGAAGCTATCGAAAACTCATGGCTCTTCAGCCGCATCCGGCTACGCCAGCGGGAACTGCTGGAAAGTCGCAATACGCTTCAGGCGCTGATTGACGGCATTCCACAGCAGATCTATACGATTGACGATCACTGGCATCTGGTTGCAATCAACAAAAGCAAGAGCGACGACCTGACAGCGTCGCACGATAGCCTTGTCGGCCAGATCTGTTACAGCGCGCTGCACGGCCGCGATCGGCCGTGCGACCATTGTCTGGTAGCCGAGACGTTGCGCCACCAACAGGCTCAGACCTGGACCGTTCGCTGGCTCGGAGCCGATCATCTGCCGCGCGAGTGGCAGGTTAATGCATATCCGATTCCCGGCACCCAGGCGAGCTCGCCCAGAGCCGTTATCGTCTGGCAGGATCGCACCGACGAGCGGCGCCTGGAGAACTCTCTAATGCAGGCCGAGAAATTGGCGGCTATCGGGCAGCTGGCCGCCGGCGTCGCGCATGAGTTAAACAATCCGCTTACGGCCGTTAATGCCAATGCCCAGATGTTGAAGATGGTTATTCCACAAGCGGACGAAAATTACGAAGCGGTGGACCTGATTTCCAGGGCAGGTGAACGGGCGACAAAGGTTGTTCGCGGCCTGCTCGATTTTGCTCGTAAAGAACACTATTCCTTCGCGCCAGGCAGCATTAATGAGTCCGTATTAGGAGCGCTGGATCTGATTGGCTACCAGCTCCAGTCAGCGGGCATTGAAATCAAACGCCACATCGATCCCGATTTACCGCAGATTGTGGCGAGTTGGGAACATTTAAAGAGTGTCTGGCTCAATCTACTGCTCAATGCTCGCGACGCTTTGCAGGAGATATCCGGTGACAGGCGCGTTGAAATCGTTACACGACTCGGCGCCGATGCAAATCAAATTCAGGTGCTTATTCACGATAATGGAAAGGGCATATTACCCGCTGAAACCATGCACATTTTTGAACCCTTCTATACGACCAAGGATCCTGGTAAGGGCACCGGTCTGGGCCTGGCGACCTGCCACAGAATCATAGCCCAGCATGGGGGAGAAATCAGTGTGGCCAGTGTTCCAGGAGAGGGCACGACATTCGTCGTTCTGCTGCCGGTCAGCCAGACCCCTCAAGATGGTCCCAACCTGCAACACGAGGTATAGTTACAGATAGCTTATTGCAAGATAGATAATCGCGATGATCACCGATGTACCCAACGAACAAGTCAACCTGGGCGATGTTTTAAGGCTTGCGCTGCCCCTGAAAACAGATGTCATTGGCGGAGCTCGAAATACGCGTCGCGGCATCAACTGGGCTGTCGTTCTGGCAGGTTGGTCTGATCTTGGACCACAGGTGTTACCCGGCGACCTCGTACTTGTCCCTCCGCACTTGCAGGCAGGTTTGAATACGGCCGATCTCAGAGAAAAACTTGAATCGCTTGCTGCGCTGAATGCCGTGGGCGCGATTCTGTTCCAGGAGGTGGCCGAAAGTCTGAGAGACCCCGAACTCTATGGGGACATGTCACTGCTTATCGTGCCGGACGACCGTACCGTTCGGGAAATTCAGCAGTCCATCACTTCTCTGCTGGTAGACCGGCAGCGTGCAACAAGCGAGCGCGCCATGCAGCTTTATCGCCGCCTCTCAGAAATGTCGCGTGAAGGCATGGGGCTACAGGCGATGACTGATGTTATGTCAAATCTGACTGGCAATATCATCATCGTTCAGGACAAACGCCTGGAACTACGAGCGGAGAGCTGGCCAGCCGATGCACAGGTGGACCGGGATGAACTACTCCATTCATTGAAGCAGCGCGAACAACTTCCTGCTGTTTTGCGGAACCGCAAGGCTGCGGCAAAGGCGCGCCAAAGCTATTGGCAGCAAATTCTTCCTGTCGAGAACATGGCCAGACTGGTAAGCCCAATCATCTCCGGAGACCGTGCGCGCGGCTATCTGTCAATCGTCGGTCCGGCCGGCAGCCTTGATTTATTGGACAATCTGACCGTTGAGCACGGCGCCGCGGCGTGCGCGCTGGAAATGGCAAAGGCAAAGGCCGTCAGTGAAGCGAAGAAATCGTTGCGTGGCGACTTCCTGGAGGGGCTGCTGGCCGGAACTCTGCCCGAAGGGGAAATCGAGCGATTGTCGGGCAGACTCGATCATGATACGCGTCCACCACATATGATCATGACGTTGAGCTGGGCAGGCAGTAATCCACCGTCGCTGCGGCGGCTGGAAACAACGCTCAACTGGCTGCTCAACAATCATACGCGCCCTGCGCTGGTCCATTCCTATGGCGGACAGTACCTTTGCATATTCCAATCGCTGCAGTCAGAAACAGACCTGGAGCCAGCCCACGACCTCGTCAGAAGAGTGGTCGAGCAAGTAGAAGCCGAGTTTCCTGAAGCCGTACTCGTTGGTGGAATGAGTGGGCCGGCGATGGAACTGGCCTCCTGGCCGCGCGTCTACCGCGAAGCACTGCAGGCCATGGACGTCGGGCAGCGCCTGCATCTCAACAACCAGATCGTTGAATTTAACAGTCTTGGCGTGTACCGCCTGCTTTCGGAATTGGGGGATAACGCGACAATTCAGCGATTTGCCATGCAGATCATTGGCCCGCTCGTGCGCTACGATGAAGATCATCGGGGCAGCCTGCTGCAAACCTTGAGCGCCTATTTCAGCCATCACGGCAATATCAGCCAGACGGCAGAGTCTCTCTTCGTCCATCGCAACACCCTACTATATCGAATGGATCGCATCCAGGAATTGACCGGGCAAGATCTCAACAATGCCGATATGCGTCTGGCGCTCCATCTGTCGCTAAAGC
>JBJYWZ010000303.1:0-5399 GCA_046259725.1 Promineifilaceae bacterium (SeqCode)
CAGCCGAAGACGTAAGTAATTCAGTATCTCAGTTAGTCAGTTGGTCAGTAAGCCAGAATCTCTGAACCGACGAGAGGCTGAAACACTGACCAAATCTCCAGGAGAGCAGCATGGGTGAAATAGGAACATTTGATGGTTTCCCGGAAGCAGGCCTGCAGTTCCTGCGCGATATTGAAGTGAACAACAACAAGGAATGGTTCGAGGAAAACCGGGAGACGTTTGACACCTGCTTGATTGCGCCGGCGCAGGATTTTGTGGCCGTGCTGGGCTCGCGCTTGCAGGAAATCGAACCTTCTCTTGTTTTCGACACGCGTGCGGACGGCCGTGGCGTGTTGATGCGCTTCTACCGCGATACGCGCTTCAGTAAGGACAAGTCACCTTACAAGACCAATATCGCGGGCATGTTCAGCGACGGGCAGGGCAAAAAGACGGAGCGTCCCGCCTATGGTTTCCAAATGGGGGCGGACAGCATGGAGTTGATGGCCGGCATGTTCCGTTTCTCCAAACCACAGCTGGCGGCCTATCGCGAGGCGGTGGCCGCTGACCAATCAGGGGAAGAACTGGCAGCGATCCTGAATACGCTGGGCCAGGCGGGAGCGTATCACCTGGCGGGAGAGCACTATAAGCGCGTGCCGGCCGGCTATGATGCTGATCATGCGCGCGCGGATTTGCTGCGTTATGCGGGCTTTTATACATACCCGACGGCCGTTGAAGAACACTACCTGACCAGTCCAGAACTGGTCGACATATGTATGGCCCATTTCAGCAATATGGCGCCGGTTTATGATTGGCTGGCAGCGTATGTGGGAAACAGCTAATTGGTGCGTGCTTGATCCTGGTTCGTAGTGATGGCTTTAGCCTTCTTAGCAATAAATGGTTCATTACGAACCAGGACTTTTATTCAGGTTGTTCCGGGAAATTTTCTACCGTGTCTTTATCAACATTGAGATAGACCGAATCATAATCGACGTTATCGACGGCCGTCAGCGGGATCATAATATGTTTCTTGCCCCACAGATGGCCTTTTTCCCAGACGAGATGGGTGATGTGCCCTGTGTCCGGCTCGATGATCAATTTCTCAACCTCGCCGACATAATCATCCGTCGCCTCAATATCCGTCTTGCGGTGAAAAGCGATCTCTCCCGGCGGCACTTTTTCCACGACGACGGGCATGCCGAAATTATCCGTCCGCTCAAACTGGGAAACATCGACTCCATCTTCCCACTCACCCTCTTCCTCCGTCCAGTCGCCGGACTTCTGCGGAGCGCGCTCCACATACTCGTTCGTCAGGAAAAGGGTCATTTTTTTCAGCTCATCCTCGGTGCAGTTTAACCAGACATCATCATCGCCGGTTTTTTCAATCACCTTCAGGGGGACAAGCCGCTGGCGCCCATCGTTATCCTCGACAACAATGTGCGTGACATTTCTGGATACGGGATGTAAGGTGACAGCCACGGTTGTACCGCCATGGCGATCAGAGCAATTTACTGTGGAATCAAACGGTATTTCGTACATGTTCATAGCTTATCAACGTTTCATTTTATCAGCAATTCACTCATTTACTTTTTTGCAGATCAAACAGGCCTATTCAATGGTCAGCTGTTTGGAAAACCAATCATATCACATTGCTGTATCAGCCGTATTTTATAATCTTCAGGAACGTGCTCCAGGAGACGATCGTAGGCTTCCACAAGCTTGCTCTGCACAAGCGGATGATTGGCCCCGTAGTAGCTGATGTCGGCGAAAGCGAGATCGACGTAATCTTCCCAGGTAGGCAGCGGGCGCAGCAGGCGAATCTGACCCGTGCTGTCGGCATAGTAACCGCTGGGTGTGGGGCGGCGCGAGATTTGCAGCAGCAGTTCGGTCAAATTATCGATGACCAGGGCAGCGATAGAGGGTAGATTGACGCCGCCGCCCAGGGAATGGGTGGCGATATCGACTAGTTGGCGAAAGCCGAAGGCGGGGTCCTGGATAAGGTTGCGCTCATGGCCGACAACAAACTGGGAGAGAATCTGCTGCGTATCAATATCGTTGGCGCCATAGACTTCAACAACGGGATCGCCGCGCATAATATGGTCGCCGACCTGGAAGAGCACACGCAGATAATACTCCCCATGCTGGGCCATGCGCAGCAGCTGCACGTCATTGACCGCCTTCAACATACCCTGCGGCGCCCTATCCACCAGCAGCGAGGAAGGTGGGTCGAAGTAGCGCACGATCAGAGAGGGTTCATCAGGGACGGGAATTTCGGCCGTGACATAAGCATTTTCGCGTGGGAAGTTTTCGTTAATCGCATGGTGCGTATCGTCGACGATGGCCGCGATAACTTTGCCGATACGCAGCATCTGCAAAATCTCTTTTACAAAGATGACAAAGAATATCACGCTGCCGATGACCAGCATCAGGACAATCGTGACCGAAGCCATCTGTGAATTTTGCCCACCGGAGGACTCGCGCAGCAGGAGTAAGGCATAAACAAAGGTGGCGATAAAAAGACCCATGGCCATCTTCACGGTGCCGGATCCCTCGAACTTGCGCACGATATGGGGGGAAAACTGCTGGTTAGCAAGCTGCAGGGCCACCAACGTAATGGAGAAAATGACGCCCATGAAGGAAAGCATGGAAACAGCAATGACCGAGGAAATAGCTTCGGCCGCCGCGATCTGGCCTGGCAGAACGTCTAAAGTTTCAACGAGATAAAGGTCGATAAAACCCATCAAAAAGAACAGCAGAATCGCCCCGGCAATGAAAAGGAAGGGGATAACCGTCAGCGAATCGCGGTACCACTCGCGCAGATAGGGGCGGAGGTAGGGATATCGCTCCTGGTTGTCAACGAGTAATGCTTGCGTCTTGGTCAAGTTCTGCCGGCGTTACTGCTCGTCCTGAAGCGCCCTCTTGATCGCTGCTTCGGATTCCGAATCCAGCGTCGTCTGCAGGACATGGCCTTTGTATCCACGCAGGATAGCCAGTACCGCCGCCGTATTTGCGTCATGGGTGAGCGTGAAGAGCGCGGAATTGCCGGGTTGAAGCTTCTCTTTAGCATCATCTATGAACTTGCCGTCAATCCCCAGGTCCATAAGTTTCGCCACCAGCGCGCCGCCGGCGGCGCCCATCACTAACCCGCCAATCGGGAAGAAAATAGCGCCAACCAGCAGGCCAAGACCACCGCCAATAGCCGTCCCCGCCCATGTGCCGCGCGCCACCTGGTTATCGACCTTTACATCACCATTTTCATCTTTAACCACAACAGCCGAATCATCAATGACAATCAGCCCCTCGTTCTTGGCTTTCACCAGATCATCGTGCAGCTTCTCAGCCGATGTCATATCGTCAAATGCAACTACCACCAAATTACTAGCCATCACGGCCTCCTTGACTGAATATCATCTCAACTAACAACAAAGGTTATTATAACCGCCATTCTTGACGACTAGCCAATATTCAACAATCAATGCCAGGCCGTTCTCCCCAAAGAGCGATCCGCAGCTTCATTTGCTTTCTTCATTGGCTGTTAGCCATTGATGATTGATCATTCTTAAGGTACCCATAAGGTAAAACAGATACACATTTAAGGCCGTCCGGCAGAGCATGCTTTATGATAAAAACGGTTTTTTTGATGCGAGCTGGCGCTGGCTGGCCAATAATAGTTTGTGTGAGGCATTATGAAGAGGTTCCTGGTTATTGTTTTAGTATTGATTGCCATTGCAGCGACGATGTCCGTGGCCGCCGCCGCACCGGAAACGGCCGTGAGTAAGGAAGGCCCCTATGATGGCGTCTTCCACGGTACAGTTTACGGGCCTGACGGCAGCAAAGCGGCCATGTCACTCGATTTGACGCACCAGGGCGATGTCGTAGAAGGCGTCGTCTTCCTGGGCGAGGGTCTGCATATCGATGCCGGCATGTGCGGCGCAGGCACCATTCCCGCCAGCAGCCTGCAGGCCTCAGGAGAAACATCGACGGCCAATCCGAAAGTCCTGTCCACTACCTCGACATTTGATGTCAGCGGTATCCCGGTAAAAGTGAACCTGGACAGCGAGATACAGGGCAATACATTGAAGGCAAAGGCAACGATAGATTTGCCATGGTTATGTGGCAGCGATCCGGTATATACCGGTACGTTGCAGAGGGCGTGATCAGTTTTCAGTGAACAGTTTTCAGTAAACAGAAACAGCCACCTAAACACTGGATACTGATTACTGGTTACTGAACACTGGATACTGGTCACCGAACAGAACAGGGAGAATATTCTATATGAATCCAGTTAGTATTCGTGAACTTAATAACCAGGTCCAGCGCGAAGCGATTTTTTTGCAGGACCTTTTAGCGGAAATCAACAAGGTGATGGTCGGACAAGAAGCGCTTGTGGAGCGCGTCCTTATTGGTTTATTGGCCGACGGCCACCTGCTGCTGGAAGGTGTCCCCGGCCTGGCCAAGACTTTGCTGATCAAGACAACGTCCGATGCCATCCAGGGCGATTTTTCACGCATCCAGTTTACGCCCGACCTTCTGCCCGCTGACCTGACCGGCACGCAGATTTACAATCCGCAGACGGGCCAATTCGGCGTCCACAAGGGCCCAATCTTCGCCAATCTCATCCTGGCCGACGAGATCAACCGCGCCCCGGCAAAAGTACAGAGTGCTTTGCTGGAAGCGATGCAGGAACGCCAGGTCACTATCGGCGACGAGACCTTCCCCATGGACAAACTTTTCCTGGTGATGGCCACGCAGAACCCGATTGAGCAGGAAGGAACCTACCCGCTGCCCGAGGCGCAGGTGGACCGCTTTATGCTCAAAGTCAAGGTGGATTACCCCTCACGCGCCGAAGAACGTTTGATCATCGACCGCATGACGGGCGCGACACTGCCCGAGGCCAGCCCTGTGGTCCGGCCGCAGGATATCTTGCGCGCGCGGGAGATGGTGAAAAGTATCTACGTCGACGACAAGATCAAGGATTATGTTCTCGATCTGGTATTGACCACCCGTGAACCGGCCGCGCACGGGCTGCCTGAGTTGGAACAGTTGATTGAGTTTGGCGCTTCGCCGCGCGCGAGCATCAATCTGATCACGGCCGCACGAGCGCACGCCTTCCTGAAAGGACGTGGCTTCGTGACCCCGGAAGATATCAAGCAGATCGCCCCCGACGTTTTGCGCCACCGCATCATCACTACCTACGAAGCGGAGGCGGAGAATATCACCAGCGACCACATCATACGGCGCATACTGGATCATACAGAAGTACCGTAAAAAAAGAATGTCAGCTATCAGCTCTCAGCCGTCAGCCAGCGAACTGAGAGCTGATAGCTGAAAGCTGAAAGCACTCATGCTTACATCCGACTTAATGAAGAAAATCCGCCGTATCGAAATTCGAACGCGGAAACTGGTCAACGACAGCTTCGCCG
>JBJYWZ010000304.1:0-3350 GCA_046259725.1 Promineifilaceae bacterium (SeqCode)
AGCGAGCGTACCTGGTAAACAACCAGACAATCGTTTAGTTCGGGCAGCCATGCTCACGGCAACCCAACCAATGTTGGCATGTCTGCCGTTCATGGTCAAACCCGGCCCTGCAAACTCCTTTTCCTTTCCTTCCTCTTCTTCCTAGCAGGGCCGGGTTTCCTACTTTTTACCACCACCTCTGTTCTCCTTCAAATGACATGCCGCCGCATGACACGAAGGTTAAAGAATCATAATATTTCTGCTTTCCGCGCTCCCCAGGGCAGGCATTGCAGCGCGTCGCCCAAAAACAAAGCAAATGCATACCCAAAAAGCCGCCAGGATGGCGGCGCTCCGCGATTTCTATGCTTTATCTTTCCCATCCAGCCCCACGTACCCTTCGCGCAGTGCGTAGAGCGCGGCCTGGGTGCGCGTGGCCAGGTGCAGCTTGGCCAGGATGTTGGAGACGTGTGAATAGACGGTGGTGACGCTGATCACCAGGCGTTCGGCAATCTCCTGGTTAGTGAGACCGTGCGCCAGCAGCTTCAGCACTTCCAGTTCGCGATCCGTCAGCGGATCAACCTCGGTTTCTTTTTCTGCCGGGCGGGATATTTCCGTCAGCAGCTTCTTGGCGATTGCCGGATGCAGCGTCGCCTCACCCTGAAATACCTGGCGAATGGCCTGGACCAGATCTTCAGGCCTTGTATCCTTGATCAGATAGCCCAGGGCGCCGGCCTTGATCGCCGGAAAGACCATGTCGTCGGTGGCGAAGCTGGTCAGTACCAATATTTTCACCTGCGGTTGGTTGGCCTTGATCTGCCTGGTGGCCTCAATGCCGTCCATAGGCTCCATGACCAGGTCCATGAGCACGACATCGGGCTGCAGGCCGGCCGCGCCGCGGACCGCCTCACGGCCGTTCGTCGCCTCGCCCACGACCTCGATGCCGTCTTCCGTTTCCAGCAAATCGCGAATGCCGCGGCGCACGATGTGGTGATCGTCGGCGATAAAGACGCGAATCAGTTCACTCATCGAGGGACCTCCGCTTTGATGGTCGTGCCCGCCCCGGGCGCGCTTTCGACAACGAGCGTCCCCTTCATGGACTCTACCCTTTCGGCCATACCTGCCAGCCCGGCGCGGCCGGGAGGAATGGAGGCCGGATCAAACCCTTTGCCGTCATCAGCAACCAGCAGCGTGACGCTGCCTTCATCTTGCGTGAGGGAGACGGCGATCGCCGATGCTTCCGCGTGTCTGGCAGCGTTATTGAGCGCCTCGCCGGCCACACGGTACAGCCCCATCTCCAGGGCGGGATCGAGGCCATTGATCTCGTGCAGATGAATTTCTGTCCTCACCATTCCCCGCCCTTCCACGGCGTCGAGGCGCGCCCGCAGTGCCGCCGCCAGACCTTCACTTGCCAATACGGGCGGGCGCAGCTCGAAGATCAACAGGCGCGTTTCTTGCAGCGTGTCGCGGGCATCTTCCTGGATGGCATCCAGGTGAGCCTGCACGGCTGCGGACTGCCCCGCGGCCAGTTTGCGGCTGGCCGCTTCCGCCTGCAAGGTCAGCCCGTACAAGGTTTGCGCCACCGAGTCATGCAGATCGCGCGCCAGGCGCGTGCGCTCGTTGGCCACGGCCAGTTCTTCGGCCTGGTCGGCGTAGCTCTGGAGCTGCATGTGCGCCTCCTGCAGGTCGGAGAGAAGCTGCTCGCTGCGCTGCCGCGCCTGGTCCGCGCGCTGCACCATGATCACGAAAGCGGCGACAAAGACCAGGGCGGCGCTGTAGAGCAAAATAAAAGAGACGGCCTGCGGCATGCCGAACTGGATCATCTGTCCGGCGGCGGTCACGGCGATCAGGATGCCCAGCCAGAGCAGCCCCTGGCGCCGGGGCAGCAGGTAGATGGCCTGGCCGCAGACGGGAATGTAGAGGATGGCGAAAAAGTCCAGCTCAAAATAGAGAAGTGAAGCGGCAAAGACGAGGATAGTTTGCGCGCCCAGGTAAAAATAGGCGCGGGTCCGCGAACCGGCTGTCAGCAGCGGCTCCAACCCCAGCAGCAGGCCGTAAAGCAGCAGGATGAGCGTGATCGCCCAGGTGAGCGGGTGGTTTTCTTCCAGGAATTCGCTGATCCAGCGCAGCGAAACGGCCGCCCACAGAGCGTAGCTGATTAACAGGAAAAGACCGGCGCCGGTGCGCTGTGCCCAGAGTTCTTTCATCATCAGAAGAGCTGCCAACCATCCAAAAAGCTTGTGTTGAGCTTGCCGAAATATAGGCAACTCTTTCCATTATAGACGCCCGCGCAGCAGGCCGCATCCTAGAAATTATGGAGAAAAAGGCGGCAATTTTATGGACGGCCGTTTCCGTATCTTCGCCGATGTGTGCACGGCCGTTTCCCGCCATACTGTGGGCAGGCTTTCCAATTTCAGACTGATACGGAGGTAAATTATCATGAAACCTAAAAAAGTTATCCCTGTTGTTCTCGTAGTCGTCCTGCTCGTTTTCCTTCTTCCCGTCTTCCTGGCCCAGGCCGCGCCGGCAGAAGAACGGCCGTTGCAAGTCGTGCACCTGGCAGACACCCGCTACGAGGAGGTCAGCTTCACTAACGAAGCGCAGGACATCCCCCTGGCGGGCATGCTCTTCCTTCCCGATAGCGATGGCCCCTACCCGGCGGCGGTGATGATTCATGGTTCCGGCACAAGCATTCGCGACAACGGCTGGTATGTCACCCTGGCCGCCTATTTGCAGGAAAACGGCATCGCCGTCCTGCTGCCGGACAAACGCGGCTCGGTCAGGTCGGGCGGCGACTGGCGCACGGCGAGCTTTGAAGACCTGGCCACGGATACGGCCGCCGCCGTCGCCTACCTGGAGAGCCGGGCGGACCTGCCCCTGAGCGCCGTGGGCGTTATCGGCTCCAGCCAGGGCGGCCAGCTTTCGCCGGTCGTGGCCGCGCAAACGCCCGGCGTCGCCTTTGTCGTTAACGCCACCGGCGCGGCGGTAACCATTGAAGAGCAGCTTCTATACGAAGAAAACTACAACCTGCGCGAGATGGGCGTGCTGCCCGGCCTCTCCAACCTGGTCGCCTACCCCTCCGCCTGGTCGATTCGCGCAGTGCGGCAGAAGGCGTTTTGGGACACGGTGGGCGGCTTCGATCCGCTGCCGTACTGGCGGCAGGTCAACGTGCCGGCGCTGGTCCTCTATGGCGCGGAGGACAGCAATGTACCCTCCGCCAGAAGCGCCGCACTGCTCAACGGGCTGGGCAAGGACAACATCGAGGTCATCGTCTTCGAAGGCTCCGGCCACGCCCTGGAAGACCCGCCCGGCCAGGGCAACCGCAAGATTCGCCTGGAGGCGCTGGAGGCGGTGAGAGATTTTATCCTGCAGGC
>JBJYWZ010000305.1:0-2740 GCA_046259725.1 Promineifilaceae bacterium (SeqCode)
TCCCACCGAAATGCCCAACGGCGCATACGCATTATACAGCGCGCCTTCGACCGTCCTGGAACTGGTCCCATTGGCAATACCAAGCGTGAATTGGGAAGGAACGGCCGTCAGATAGCGCGCCGCGCCGCTTCTACCGAAGCCGAACACCGTCATCGCTTCGTCCATCGGGTAATAGGAGTCGAGCAGGCTGTCGTCCTCGTGATGGACAAGAAAGAGAGAGCGAACGGCATTCGGATCGCTGAAATAGGCCCACTCCGGCGCGCTTAAATCCGCCTGCCAGCTGCTGCTCAGCAGCCCGCTCGTGCCGTCTGAAACAACGTAAAAATCGCTGTCCAGTTCCAATTCGCCTCCAGGCGTGCCTTCATAGAGGAACCAGTATTTGCCGCCGGCCTTTAAGACGGTCATCCGCGCGTAATTTGGGAATATTTCCCACTGCGTCTGCCACGCCCCGTCGACCGATGTCGATCGAAAGGTCAGCTTCAAAGGCCCCTGTGAAATGACCGAGCTGGTCACATTGTCACGTCCCGGGTGAAAATAGCCGCCGTTCTCAGGGTGCACCAGGTTAGGAATGCCCCGGAAATCGCCCGCCGCGCCCGCTGCCTTATTGTAATTGATCCAATCATTCCCCTTTCCATCAATCAGGCTGGAGAAACCGCCCCCGGCCTTGTGATAAAAATAGGTTGCGCCGTCCGTATTGATCTGGTAGCTGTCCCACCCTTCATCATCCACACCATCGGTCAGGGTGACGTGCGGCGCCACGCTGGCCGGTTCCGCGGGCGTGCCGCGCACTTTGTCGAAGTAAATGTGATAAGTCCGGCTGGTTCGGCCGCTGCTGCCGCCTTCCAACAAGATCACCATGGTGCCGCTGGCGTTCGAGCGCGCATTATAAGTGGGGTCAGGATCGAACTGGAAAGGTACATTGTCATTCAGGACACTGTTCTGCTTATCAAATTCGACGACGCGAATGCTGTTTGGGTCGAACGCGCCGCTTTCACCGGCGCTGCTAAACAGGTCCGTGAAATTCATGGCCAGTTCCGCCGGTTTGTCACTGCGAGCTGCGCCGTTCATATCGATTGTAACCGGCACGCGGTATGGGCGCTCGGCAATCGCCCAGCCGCTTACGGGGGTGGCGGTCGCTGTTGCTGTTGGCGTGACCGTCTTGGTAGGCGTCGTGGTCGGCGTCGCCGTAGGGGGCACTGACGTCGCCGTCGCTGTTGGCGTGACTGTCGCCCCGGGAACGGCCGTGTTCGTGGCTGTGGCTGTTTGAACCGCCGTGGCCGTGACTGTTGGATTACCCGCCGGCCCCTTCCCCAGGCTGTTCACCATGGGCAGGTAGGCATGAACCGTGTAAAACGGACTGGGTGTGATGGCCGGCTCCGCCTGCACCGCACTGTGCAGGCCGGGTAAGAGCAAGATTCCGCCCAAAAGGATGGCAGCAGCAGCTAATAAAAGATTTTGTTTCATGTGCGGCCTTGGTTATCGCCGCAAGGTCATGTCTGGCGCCTTTGATCCGGCGCGACCTCGCGTCACGATTAGCGCGAAGTATGCCAAAATGCAAGCCGTAATCAATATTAATTGCCAATTACTCAGCTTGTCTTTCCACTCCAATTGTGGTCCCCATTTTCGCCCCAGGAAGGAGCCCAATAATGGGCCTCTCCCGCCGACTTCAACCATCAGCCGCCCCGTTCAGCGGCGCTTCATATTTCTCCGGCTGCCGCCGGCTCCCTGCTCGATTCCTCACCGCCGCCCGCAATCTTTAATATCTGATAAGTGTAATAGACAGGTTGTAATCTTGACAACAGCAGCGGCAAACCGTTCTCTGGTACACTTTTTACCGGCCTCCGCAGACGCTGCATATTGGCTGAACTGCATTGGCAAACTTGAAGCTGCGGCGGAGGTGCCTGGCTGCTCTGAAACGATGCGCGTGCACTATTTACGGGTTGGCCTTTTACAATTCAATAACCTGGTCTGGACACTTTGACTGCAACGTAACCGCCGGATCCCTCGTTTAGGGCGAGATGGATCCCTTTGAAGAATTGGACAAAGAAATTTGGCCTACAACATGGCTTTCAACGATGATCGGCGATGTTTTGCGCCCGGCGCGAACCATCGACCTGACAACAAAGCATAGGCTGACAGTATCATGGAACCCCTGGTTGCACCCTGGATGAGCACGCTCAGCGTCGCCATCACATCCTGGTTTGCTTTTTCCCTGACTGTGCTGCTGTATTCGCTGCGCACGGCCGAGTACGAAAAACCCGGCCAACAGTTAGGGTAAATTAAACCGCACAAAGCTAACGGCCCGGCAGCGCCGCCCGTTACCCATTACACAATATCTCCCCAAAAGCTCCTCGCCCCGGAGGGGGCCTGATAACGGTCCCCGCCTCGACAGTGAACGGCCGTTGAACGTAACCTCCCCTACCTTCCCTCCTTCTAAACATTGTTAATTTAATCCGCTGATAGCCGGTCAGCCTGAAATAGCACACTTGTGCCGGCAGTTGCGGTTCGATTTGTTAGATCGAGCCGCGATTTGGCCAAGTCGCGCTGCAACCCACTGGCCTGAATACGCCTATTATAGAGGCTGCTTGCAGTGTTAAATTCGCGCCCGGCCT
Organism: Promineifilaceae bacterium (SeqCode); assembly: GCA_046259725.1. Lineage (GTDB taxonomy): Bacteria > Chloroflexota > Anaerolineae > Promineifilales > Promineifilaceae > JAACFF01. The sequence goes on from JBJYWZ010000305.1 coordinate 2,613, forward strand.
TATTCTGCTATAATCAGACCTGCACGCAGTTCTGCGGCAGTGATCGTGATTGGAAATATGGGCGCTTTTGGATTTTCTTCTTTTGATAACAACGAGATCGCGCGCGACGGGCATGAATTCTCCGCCGC
>JBJYWZ010000306.1:0-13715 GCA_046259725.1 Promineifilaceae bacterium (SeqCode)
TCAATTTCTTGCGTTTGGATTTTGGGATCACCACCTTCAAAAAATCTTCTACACCCATGCCCTACTCCACAAGTCAGATATCTATAGCTTTTGTGCCTTTGTCTGGTCTGGGCTAGGCCAGTTGTAACAAATATTGGTTAATCGCCTCACGTGCGGCCGGCAAGTGCTGCATCGCCCGCCAATCGCCCACGATCTCTGTCGGCGATTCTATAGCCAGTAAAAGCAAGAAGGGATCACTCTTTGGGGGTGCTCCCGCAGCGCGCGTCCGCCTCCAGCACGGCTCTAGCTCGTCTTGCCAGCGATTATAATTCTGCCGTAGCCAGGGCCATACCTGAGCGAATTCCATCTCCGCTTCGATCGCATCGATCTGTTCCTTATAGATCTGGATCGTTAGCGATTCCAGCCGGTCCCAGAAAGAAACAAAAAGGTCAAAATTGCCATTGCGCTGCCTATGTCGCAAAAACTTGGTAAAAGGGTTCAAAATATTCTCTATGAACTCAGCCTGTTAATGAGCAAATTGCCTGCATTCTTGATTACTCTACTTGAGTCTAAATCCTTTGGTTTTTCATATTACTAATATTCACCTTGCATTGAGCTTGCATAACCGGTCATCTCTACGTGACCGTGACCGTCTATTTGCTGACTAACCCGGCTGCCGTCAACCCGAACCGCAGTTTCGCAATAGGTAAAGGACACGTCTAATTCCTGGTCGGGTAAGAAAGGTTCAATGTCTAGAAGCAGGTCAAGGGGCGGTAAACGCCGCCGCCGAACCGCAAATCAAGATTCTGCCCTTGTCTTCCCACTTATGGCATCACCTCTACTGTAACCGTCAGGGTTATTGATTCACCATTTCTAAGGACATCAAGCAGTAGTTCATCGCCTACCTTACTCTCATACGATACGAGCAGATTCAGCTGCTCTGCTCTGTTCAAAGCCTCGCCGTTAATGGCCGTAATCACGTCACCACCGGTTTCAAATTGGAAAGAACCCAGGGTTACAATCTCGGTGCTGCCAAGGATTCCTGCCTTATCCGCCGGGCTGCCGGGTAATACATCTATAATCAAGACCCCGTCATCTGGTAGATTCAACGCCTCGCGGATGCCCTTTGGTAGCGTGCCAATCGTCTGCACACGTGCCCCGAATGTGGGCCTGGTATCCCTGATGTCGCTCAGTCCACCCAGCTCGAGATTGGCCAGAGCTTCTACCAATAGATTGCTCGGCACCGCAAAACCTAACCCCGCCGACGATGGCCCTTCCGGATTGATGATGGACGTATTTACGCCTATGAGTTGCCCCTGCGAGTTGAGCAAAGGACCACCCGAATTGCCCGGATTAATCGCCGCGTCCGTTTGCAGCATCGGCACACTGATACGACCGACCGACGGCGCAAATCGCTCCACAGCCGAAATGATGCCAGTAGTTACGGTTGACTCCAAGCCGAATGGGTTGCCGATGGCGATGCTCTTCTGGCCGACTCTCACATTGTCAGAGTCAGCAATCGTGATGCCTGCAATGCCCTCGAAAGCGTCTGTACCATTCATTCCTGTCAGTAGCGCCAGGTCGAAAGAGGGGTTGGCACCAACCACACGCAACTCAATCGGATCTTTTTCGCCGCCCGGGAAAACGGCCGTGATTGAGGTCCCTTCGAGGGAGCGCGTCGTTCCCGCTCGCAACGCATCCTGCACCACGTGGTAGTTCGTCACCAGGAAGCGCTCATCTTGTAAATCAACTACAAAGCCACTACCGGAACCCTGTTGCACGGGCGCTTCGTCGTCCAGATAGGGCAGCAATTCCCGAAATTGTGGGGGCAGCAGCTCGGGTGGCGTATTGCCAAAGGGCATGAACCCGTTTCCCGGCACGCTGACGTTGATTGCCGCCACGCTCGGCCCAATTGCCGTTACCACGTCTACCGTGTTTAGTTCGTTCTCTAGAAGTGCCTGTGACTCATTAAACGGGGGGATTGCCATCGCGGATGGTTTCGTCTTTGCAGTTCCTTCCTCCGGTAGAAGCAATGCTGCTGGAACAAATAAGAGGACAGGCGCCAGCCATAGAATAAACCCACCAATCAATTTACTGATCATTACAGTAGCCTTTTTAATCTGGTTGCTGCTTGACAGACGAATCCAGGAACCAGATTTATATTGTCGCTAATCGAAGTTTAAAATTGCCTTGTCGTTTTGCGTGATTGTTCCGGGTAATCGCCCGAATTTCCTGCTAGCTGTCACTATCTATCTCTGTATCATGCCTGTCGTAATCAATCGTGCCGTAAATCAAGCTGATGATGAGCAAAAAACCGAAGTACACAACGGCCGTCCAAAAGAGATTCATCGATACAAAGACCCAGATGGCCGCCGTGGCAATCAGGGCAGTGAGGGCGGTAATCCTAAATTCATCACGAATCTGCTGAACAGTATTGAGCTGCTTGATGTTTTCGTTCATTAAGAAATTTCCTTCAATCAGGCCGGCGGTGTGCCTTCTGCCACTTCATCAACGCCTGCTAACTCTCGCCAAAATCTGTACAAATATTGTACAATCACGGGTGAATATGTCAATGTATTGTACAGAAATTTTTATTTTCTGGGACTTACGATCTTTGTTGGCGGGTGGTCCGCCTAATCCATACCTGAGCGATTTTGGAGCTTTTTCTTGGCCCCTCTGGATGCTGCAATTGCGTGAATGTTCTTACTTCATCCAGAATCCGCAGGTTCAGCTCGGCCACAATGGAGTAAACCAGGCGCGCTCTGCAAAACAGCTTGTAAGATCGCTTTGTGAATGTAATAACTGAACGAAATATATACAAAAACTTGACGTTTGTATGCCTTTGAGCTATAGACAATTAGCAAAATAGACCCTTTTAGATAAAACTTCAAGGGTCAGTAGTGCTCTTGGCAAACTAGCACCAATACTGGAACTCATCGTTCAGATAAAGGTAGTTTTCACCATCAGGTGATGCTTTCGACATGATAATACTCAGGCAAAATCGTCAACGTGATTTCGCTAAAATTAATTATGGGAGAGGAACATCAATCGTTTCTCTGGCCAAGTGGTCGCCCTGCAGCACTGGTCCTACATGGATTTTTGGGTACATTGGCCGAAATACGTCCCTTGGCTTCAGTGCTAAATCAAGCAGGGTGGACGGTACCCAGCCTGCTGCTGTGAGGTTTCATAAGAAGAACTGGACGCTGATCATTGACTCGTTGCGTATGAGGATCTGGGCTTCCGGCAAATATCCCAATCCGTGTTACATTATGCTCACAGGTTTGTGATGCAGGATACCCAACAAATAGGTGTCACCTGAATGATAGGTGCTTAGGATTTCGAGAATGATTTTTTTGCCTGTTGGTACGCCTGCTCCCCATTTTTCCCTAACTGCTGAGGTAAGCAAGCGGTTGATCAGCCTTCAAAGCGCTACCGACCTGCTCCTGCTGGTATTCCATAGTTATCAGACTGCACCAATTGTTGGCGAGGTCATTCGTGCGGTCCGGGATGCATATCCCAATCCAGATCAAGTTCTGGTTGTCGGCATAGCCGATTTGCGCGTTGTGCCGCGAATCTTGCGTAGCACAGCAAAGGTGTACATAAAGAACGCTTATAATGAAGCAGTTAAGGAGGTGCCGCCCGGACAAGATCCAGAGGAACACATTATCATCCTACCTGACTGGAATGGCAGTATATTTGAGGCTTATGAAGTGCCATCTACGAGCAAGCATGTGGCCTTGGTGCTGATAAATGGGGCCAAGGTTATTGCGGGTAGTTATATCGGTATCGAAGCGGCGCAATCAGCCCTCTCTCTGATAAATGGGAATGCCGCGTCCAACAGCGGTTAATTGGCGTTTACGATGCTATTCTGCGTATTGGCACTTGGTTTGCTGCTCAGGGTACTCGACCTGGCAATTCCGGGTCGGTTGTTATGATTCACGGAGTTTATGATTTATGCAAAACACACATATGCGGATTGATTCCATTGATCGCAAGATCACGACCTGGATGGCTAAGAATGGTATAAACCTTCTGCGGATTTCGATCGGTATCGTTTACATTTGGTTTGGCGCGCTCAAGCTAATACCCGGAGCCAGCCCTGCTGAACCGTTAATTCGTGACACGCTCTACTTTTTACCGCTGAACCTCTTCATCCCGTTTCTCGCCATGTGGGAGATTGTTATTGGGTTGGGTTTTATCACTGGCAAATATATGCGATTGATCATCCTGTTGATGTTTCTACAAGTGATCGGTGCCGTGTCACCCATCATTCTCAACCCCGAAGCAGTTTTTGTGCGTTTCCCATTCGTCCTGACTCTTGAAGGTCAGTACATTATCAAGAATGTGGTCTTGATCGCCGCAGCTATCGTCGTAGGCGCTACGGTGAGGGGAGGTCGTTTGTCGAATGAACCCAACGAAGCAGTGGCGGAATTAAGCAATGAGTGACGCTATGGCTTCAAACGCCGACACTGGGGTAGGAAAGGTTAAAATCGCTGCCCGTACCCGGCTGGTTGTCCACGGCCAACAACCTCGAGGTGAGACGCCAGCTTAATACTATTGAAGCATTGTTGTCACCGATGATCGCCGAGTATAAGGTGAAGGATGAGCATAAGGTGCAAAAAGATGGATCGCGGGTAAGTCAAATGGGCAAAGCCATAACCTATCGGATTTCAATTGGTTATTCACGCTGCCAGAAAAAACAATTTCAGATTGACGGCCGTGGCAAATAACCTCCCTCCTCAGGGGGAGAATGAGAAGTCGCCTGCGATCCAGGTATTTACACGTTACGGTACGATCAAGTGCTCCATCTGGTCATCGATTCGGGGCCGGCCTCGTTTCCCATTGTTATCCTGAGACCATTTGCAGGGTACGGATCATTCTGAATCTTCTACGGGCTTTCCTTCATCGTCGAACAGTATCATGCCGGCCATGTTGAGATCGAAGCCGGCCGGCCAGGTCGTATTAACAGTAGATATGGCCCCGCGCAGGTAAGTCCCTACCAGTTTGGTCTCGCTCAGGTCAGCCCCTTTTAGATTGGCTCTACGCAAGTCAGTTTTGACAAGGTTGGCTCCATGCAAGTCCGCCCCAAGTAAGTTAGCCTCAAACAAGTTGGCCATAAACAGATTGGCCATGAACAAGTTGGCCCCGCGCAAGTCGGCACCCGCAAGATTGGCTTCCCGGAGATTGGCCCCGTGCAGGTCAGCCTCGTTCAGGTTGACCTCGTGTAGATCGGCACCTCGCAGGTCTGTTCCACTTAGCTTAGCCGTAGCAAGATCAACCCCACTAAGGGTTGCCTCGCTCAGGTCCGGCCGCGTTTCTGGATTTTCCTTACGCCAGTGATTCCATTCCGCGACGCCCTTCTCCATTATCGCCAGATGTGCCGAATTCGCCATCTACTCCTTTTCCTCGGTCGTTACCAGCAAACTTCTGAAAAGTTTATCACAATCCAGAGAAGAAATGATCTTCTCGCGGTCGCCGCATCTTTGGGATAGTATATATTTGCAGCCGGCGGCGCCTGCCCACAGCCAGGAGAACGACTTGCAAAGGAAAGAAAAGGAACAGCTGTATCAAAACATCTTCGAAGATGCTGGTGACGGGCTGATCCTCAACGATCCCGAAACGGGGCTGGTGGTCGAGGCCAATCCCGCGGCCTGCTCGATACACGGCTTTTCGCGCCTGGAATTCATCGGCCTGCACGCAAACACCTATATCCACCCGGATAGTTATGCCCAATTCGCCGCCTGGTTCCAGGCAGTTCAGTCCGCCAGCGCCTTTGAAGCAACACTGATCCACCTCCATCGCGATGGCTCACAATTCACCGTCGAAGTTCACGCGACCGGGTGTATTTATCAGGAGCGGCTGCACCTGCTTTCCGTCGTCCGTGATGTCAGCGCACGTGTTCAGGCCGAGCAGCTGCTGCGGCAGCAGGTGGAGGCCCGGACACGCGAGCAATCCACCCTGTTGGAGATCTCCCAGACCCTGACCTCTGCTCTAGAACTCAAACCGGGTCTGATCCTCGATCAATTGCGCGTGATTATCGAGTATACGCACGCGGTGCTTTTTGCTTTGGAAGAGCTGGACCTGGTCGCCCTGGCTATCCGCGGTCCCCAGCGACTGGAAGAGGACATGCCCTTCCGTATCCGCATGGACGATCCCGAGATCCAGGCGGCACTGTTGAACGAGCACCAGCCCCGGCGAATCGCCGACGTCTGGAGCAAAGAAGCAGCAGCGCGGTTGCTCCGCTCACTCCTGAACGATCAGGCATCTATGCTGCTAAAGGGCGTAAAGTCCTGGATGTGGGTCCCTTTGACCGTTAAGGGCCGCGTTATCGGCGGTATAGGCATTGCCCACGCTGAACCGGACGCCTTCACAACCCACCAGGCTAACCTGGCACTAACGATGGCCAACCAGGCGGCCATCACCATGGTCAACGCGCGGCTCTACGAGCAGGCACAGGAGGCTGCTACTTTGCAGGAACGCCAACGCCTGGCGCAAAATTTGCACGATGCAGTCAACCAATCGCTCTTCTCAGCCGGTTTGATCGCCGAAGTACTCCCACGCCTGTGGGATAAAAATCCGGCTGAAGGGCGGCAGTCGCTGGAAGACCTGCGCCGTCTGACGCGCGGAGCGCTGGCTGAGATGCGCGCGTTGTTGGCCGAACTGCGGCCGGAAGTCTTGATTGATAGCGATTTAGGCGACCTGCTGCGCCAGCTGGGCAATGCCTTCACCGGCCGGACGAACATCCCCGTGGTGGTAACCGTGGTGGGGCAAGGAGACCTGCCGCCCGACGTGCAGGTAGCGTTTTATCGTCTGTGCCAGGAAGCATTCAACAATATCGCCAAACACGCTCGGGCCGCCCAAGTGACGGTCCACTTGGAGCATGCTGCCGCGGCTGTCGAATTGTTTATCCGCGACGACGGCCAGGGCTTTAAGCCCGAGCAAATACCGTCTGGCCATTATGGCTTGGCCATGATGCACGAGCGTGCGCAAGACGCCGGCCTGGAGTTGTCGGTCGCCAGCCGGCCGGATCATGGCACCGAAATTGCCATCCGCTGGGCGGCAAAGGTGGAATAGTAAACCCTATGAACTCCTCTGAGTCTATTCGCGTCATGCTCGTTGATGATCATACGATGGTCCGCCGCGGGCTAGCCGCCTTTTTGCAGGTCTTTGACGACCTGGAACTGGCCGGCGAAGCGGCAAACGGTGACGAAGCCATCCAGCTGTGTGCTCGACTCTTGCCCGACGTCGTGCTTATGGATTTAGCCATGCCGGAAATGGACGGCGTGACGGCCACACGTATCATTCGCCAACGCTTTCCCGGCGTGCAGGTGCTTGCGCTGACCAGTTTTACAGAAGAAAAGCTGATCCAGAACGCGCTGCAGGCCGGAGCCATCGGCTATTTGCTCAAGGATGTGACGGCTAACGAACTGGCCCAGGCCATCCGCGCCGCCCACAGTGGTCGGGCCACTCTCTCTCCGGCGGCCGTCCAGGCCATGGTTCACACGGCCTCCCAGCCGCCAGAGCCCGGCCATGATCTTACGGAACGCGAGCGCGCCGTACTCAATTTGATCGTTGAAGGCCTAAACAACAGCGAGATCGCCGCAAAGCTGGTTGTCAGCCCATCCACAGTCAAATCCCACGTTAGCCATATCCTGCGCAAGCTGGATGTCGCCAGTCGCACGGAAGCCGCCGCGCTGGCTGTGCGCCATCACCTCGTCGACTAGACCGCCGTCCGTAAAACCTCTTCAACGCCACTTGTCTATCCCCCAAGTGACCGAGTTACATATCCCCCAAACGACCGATGTCGCCGGCAAGCACCGGTTGTACCATTAGCAGGGACCAATGCCATTTACAAGAAGACAAGGTAGCTTTGCCAAGTATCGCGGAAGCGCGTTAGTTGGCCGCCTCTTTTGTCCGATGTTGCGAACATGCAACAGGAAGGAAAGATGTTAGAAACCGAGATAACATTCCACAATAAGACAGAAATCAGGGTGCAGGCGCAAATCTATGTGGGGCGCACAATGGTCAGCACCTGTGTGGTTGACCCTGGTCAAATTCGCTCCGTGCCGGCCAATTCATTGCGCTATGATGTCTTTTTTAAGAATGGAGCCACAGGTTGGGAAATCGCTCGCAAACTGGACAGTGATGCAAGGAACTTTACGTTAAGCAAGAACAAGAGCCGCTACACCATACAAGAAGCTAATAACAACGCCCGGATTGCTTCTACTGCAGAGCCCAAGACGACCGCCAACGAAGTAGCGAACTAGGTAGGCAAAGATGGTACTGATGTTCGGGGAGCGACTACTTAAATAACAATATCGAGAAGAACTCATTGGTGATCTGGCCCGTGTGCTATGCACAGGGAGCAATAGGTTCCGTGGATTAGCTCTCGTTTCAAAAGAGCACTTATTCGAAATCAGCCTGCCCCATTGATCTCCCCCAACTGACTGAGCAAAAACCCCCTGACCGGCCGATGTCTCCGCCACCTATCAAAGCTATGCTTAAAGCATGACTAATGTGCTATTGGTCATTCCCTAGCCCGTCGTGCGCGCAGCACTTCAGGTGGACATGAGTGATGAGGCCAAACGCATTGCTGCGCTTGGCGCAACGGGTAGCTGCCGGGAGGCTGGCACAGTAGCTAGTAGTTTTATCAACAATATTACCTTAGAAGGAGTTTTTCATATGGCGAAAAAGAATAAACAATTGGTATTGGCAATCTTTGACACCGAAGCTGCCGCAGACACGGCCGTAACTACCGTAAAATCATGGGATAAGGCCAGCAAGGATGTCAAGTTGGGCGCCATCGGCGTACTCGTCAAGGATGACAAAGGCGAGATCAAAACCCATAAAATGGGTTCGCGCAAGACTGGCACCGGTGCCGTCATCGGCGCCGTGGCGGCTGCTCTGGCGACTGGTGGGCTTTCTCTGATTGCCGGCGGCGTGCTCGGTGGCCTCTTGGGCAGCTTCTTCCATAGTGGTCTTGGCCTCTCCAAGGAAGATCTGGAACGCCTTAATGGCGAGCTGGACGGCGGCAAGGCTGTTGTGGCCATCCTTGGCGAAGCCGAAGAGGCTGATGCCATAAGCGCCAAACTGTCTGAGTTGGGTGGCGTGCCGGAACAGCACGAAGTCTCCGACGAGGCTGTTGAGCAGGCCGCAGATGCCGTGGAAGCAGCCGCGGAGACCGATCCCGCATTGCCTGCCCCCGCTGCCTGATCTTTTTTCAGACGATTGATTCGCGACTGCCTGGCGGCGTCAGCCGACGACCGCCAGGCATCATGAGCCCCAAAGGAGCTAAGTATGACCGACAACGACAATATGAAAGACGTCCAATCGATTACAAAAGCGGACGAGATCGAAGCCTTGTTCGTGCAGACGGCGACACGGATGAGTTATGATGACGGCCGCCTGACAATGTATCTGCTCGCCCCCACAACTCTCTTCTTCTCCGACCGTCCTGACCGGGTGACCGGTCACATCACGTCGCAGGAGTTCGTGAATTCATGGGACCAGGGAGTGGACAGCTTTGCCTCCAACCCTCCCAACGCAGTCCTGTCCATCTTCCACCCTGACGGTGTCAGTGACATTGTCATCGAACTGACGGAGCCGGTCCTGGACGGCACTGATCTCAGTTACGCCGTGGACATTCTCGACGGCGAGATGCCTGCCGCTGGCGGCCCTAACGCCCTGTTCATTGATATCATCGGACGGCCGCTTTCGCCGGTGTCCGTGGCGGGCATGCACCGCCGTGACCGCCGTCGCGATCGCCGTAGATAATAAACGCTCGCTCGCGTGCGGTTAGCCAAGACCAACCGCGTGAGCCTTCCATAAGTTACTGATGACCAGCAAACAACCCTTCAAAGCCATATTCAAGAAACGGCCGTCCATTTCCGAGCAGTTACCAGAGTCGCAATTCGGGATCTCGCAGGCGCCGTGGGTGCTACTGTTGGCGCTGATCATGTTCGCCGCGTCAGCATGCGGCTTCCAGCCACCAAATGCCGCCGTAGGAGCCGTAATCGAAGACGTCGAGAGCGAAGTCAAGTCAGTTGCTGGTCACGTTGCCAGTGATCCCTCCTCCTGCGTCCGCGATTTCCGCGTCCTGGAACCAAGCGTGTCCCGAACGCCCATGCAAATGGATCTCAACGCCGGCTATTACCAGGGCGTGATGAAAAACACCGGTGAAGTTTCGTTCATTGTTAAGGGCGAGTTCCCGCACTCAATTCTTCTCTCCTGGGTCATCTACGATGCCAACGGGCAAATCTATAGCGCCGTCAACGATCAGGAAATGGCCCCTGACCCGGAAAACGTCAACCCCTTCCTTTCCGGCGAACTCCTCCTTGCCACTAATCGCAGCTATACCGCCTTTTTTGCTCCCAAGGGGGCCGCGGTTCCCGATGGCGTCCCGCAAAGCAATATGTTGACCCTGCCACCCGCCGCCGAGAGTGATCGCATTTACATTACGATGCGCTCTTACTGGCCGCAGCCGGGTTTCCCGCGCGATGGCGGACCGGCACCTACTATCGAGGCCGTGTCTGCCGCCAACCCCACCGAAACGGCCGTTTGCCCCGGATTGGGTCTCGGCGAAGGCATTTTTCCCCTCGCGCCCTTCACCATCCCGGCGCCCGAAGCCGGCAAAATCCTCTTCTTCCGGCCGCCCAATGACATCATCCCCCTTGCCGACGGCACACAGAAGGCTGAGCCAAACGACTGCACGGGTTATGCTCTGGCCCAGTTAAGCGGCACGGACCTGAATCTGATCAAGATTCTTAAGCTGCCGTCCTATCCGGATAATCAGAACCTTACGGAGACCTCAGTGTGGTCAAACGACTTTGAGGTTCGCTATGTCGGCCTTGAATCAAACGGCGCCAGCGTTCTCGGCGCGCGCTCCGACGTGGCTATGAACGATATGAAGGTGCAGCCCGACGGCAGCGCCATCATCCTGACCTACGCGCGCCCCTCTGAATTGACAGCCAATGACCGGTTGGCGCTGCTGGCACTGGCTGAGACTTCCAACTGGAACCTGATGATTTCCGCCAGTGACGGCCAGAGCATTGCGCCGTTTATGACCTATCGTAACAAATTGGCTGCCAGCGGATTCGATCATTCTATCTCGGCCATCCCCTGCTTTGGACCCGATAAGGGTGATTGGTCCGCGGCCACGACCGAATACGCTTCCAACCCTCAAAACATGGGCGAATACTATATCGATGGCGCCATCTGCAGCATCGAGGATGTGCTCAGCGGTTCTTGCGCCCAACAACTGGCGGATAATTGATCAAAGAGAGCATGATTAAACCTGCGGTTCAGAAAGTCATTGATGCTCATGAAGCGGCTGGAAGACGTTTTGATGCGGGTGGTCTGCAAAGTTTTGTCCGCGAACGGGGACAGGGCGATCCCATCATCCTGTTCCACGGTATCCCCTCCTCTTCCTATCTGTATCGCAAGGTCATCCCTTTGCTGGCTGAGCGCGGCTTTCGCGCCCTCTCGTTCGACCTGCCAGGTCTGGGTTTTGCCGACCGGCCGCCCGGATTTGATTACACTTTCGGAGGTCTGGGAAGCTGGGCGGTCAAGGCCGTCGACACACTCGGACTGGGCCGGTTTCATCTGGTGGTCCACGATGCCGGTGGCCCCGTGGGCTTCGAGATGGCTAAGGTTATGCCCGAACGGATTCGCTCCTTGACTCTGCTCAACACCGTGGTCGATCTCAAGTCAGTGCCCTTCGCCATGGAGTTCTATGCCCGTTTCGCCACCGGCGAACACTGGCCGGCGCTGCCGCCGGCATGGGCGACACGCGAGCTGATCTATCGCGTCGGCATCAACGACCGCGGTGCGACACCACCCGCAGAAGTGGACGTCTATCGCGAGTTGGTATTGCGCGAGGATAACGGCCGTGCCTATCTGGAGCTTATGCGCAACCTGGACCAGACGCGCAAGGACGGCGCGGATTATTCGGCTGTGATCGACACCAGAAAAGTACCCTACCCTGTGCAGATCATCTGGTCTGCCGATGATCGCACCCTATCCCTGCGCGAGCATGGCTGGAAAGCGCGCGAGCAGCCGGCCTGGAAACGATCCAGACCCTGCCCGGCAAACACTTCTTTCAGGAAGATATGGCGCCCGAAATTGCCGCAACCGTGGCTGTTTTCGCGGCCACAGCATAGGCGGCATCAGGAAGATCATCAGGCAGTTTGTTAATCCTTCAGAGATTTGTCTAGTTCAAGAGGAATGTAAGTGAAATGACTGAGCAAACCGGCACCGAATTGAGCGACCAGGTGAAACTTGCTGCTGAAGCCTATATCTACGGTTATCCACTTGTCTACAGTATGCAAGAGATCTCCATGCTTCCGGCCGGGACTTCCGGCATCGGGCCAAAGACACCTTACAACACGTTTCACTACGCGCGGGAACTTTTCGGTCCCACCAACAAGTTCGTCTCGCCTAACAACGATACGCTCTATGTCATCGCGATGTGTGATGTGCGCCAGGGGCCGCTCGTATTACACGTGCCTGATGCCCAGGGACGCTACTATGTCCTGCAGCTCGTAGATGCCTGGTCGAACAATTTTGCCTATGTCGGCAAGCGCGCCACAGGCACGGACGAGGCCAACTATTTGCTGGTTGACTCTGGCTATACTGGCGACGAACCTGATGGCATGATCGTCATCCATGCTCCGACCGGCGTTTTTGCCATTGTCGGCCGTGTCGCCGTCAATGGTGAGGTCGACCTGCCCGCGGCCCACGCCTTGCAGGACCGGTTTACGCTGACGCCGTTGCGCGTTTACCAGGGCGGCAAGGCTCAAACGGCCGTGGCCGGCGTACCCCAGGCTGATCCCGGTGTCGGTGCTGACCTGAAATGGTGGGACGAATTCCGCGTGGGCCTTGCTGCCTTCCCGCCTCCCGCCGCGGACGCGCCGTTCCTCGCAATCTGTGAAAAGCTGGGGCTTACGGCGGCCAAATCGCCCTATGTCAAGCCCGACCCTGCGCTGGCCAAAATGCTCATCGCTGGCGCCAAAGCTGGCCTGGCCAAAATTGAAGAACTCGGAAAACATGCTTCCAAGCCGCTAAATGGCTGGCAAAACACCCTACATCTCTTCGATTACAACCTCGATTTCTTCGAAGTTGGCACCATCAACAAGCCGGAGTGGAAGATAGCTGACCGGACGACTGCCTATGTCACGCGCGCGGTGGTGGACCGCGCTGGGCTGTGGGGCAATCATGGCTACGAAGCCGATTATCAGCAAGTCTGGGTCGATGCCGATGGCAACCCGCTTTCCGGCGAGAACAGGTATGAGCTACGCTTGACCGAACTTCCACCGGTGGAGGCCTTCTGGTCCCTGACCATGTACAACCTACCCAAGTTCTATCTGATCGATAATCCGATCAATCGTTATGCTATCGGCGACCGCACCCCCGGTCTGCAGAATAACCCCGACGGCTCTCTGTCCATCTACATGCAGAAGGATTCGCCCGGCCCAGACAAAGAGTCGAACTGGCTGCCCGCGCCGGATGGGGCTTTCCGACCGATCATGCGCCTGTATATGCCCCGGCAGCCCGTGCTCGATGGCACATACGTGCTGCCGGCGATTCAAAAGCTCGGTTAGACCAGTTTCGCGGCATATTTTGTTTCCGCGACTATTAGAGATGTGAGTTAGCGATTGTTCGAGTAGCTCAGTAGTTAAAGGAGATTTCCAATGACAGAGAAAAAAACATTAGCCGAACGGCATACCGAACAGGTATTT
>JBJYWZ010000307.1:0-4087 GCA_046259725.1 Promineifilaceae bacterium (SeqCode)
TGCAGGTCATTGCGCTGCTCGATCAGACGCATCCCTGCGATATTGTGCCCACTTTTTTGGGCGCGCATACGGTCCCGCCTGAATACAGCGGTGATACCGACGGCTATGTCGATCTGGTGATCGCGGAGATGATCCCAGCCGTGGCTGCCTGGTACAGCCGGTCGCACTTTGCAGCCAAAGAAGTGCCCTTTTTTATTGACGTTTTTTGTGAGGATCATGCCTTCGATGTCCAACAATCGCGGCGAATTTTAGAGGCGGGGATCGCGGCCGGCATGCGCGCCAAGATACATGCGGATCAATTTAACAGTTTGGGCGGCGTGCAAACGGCCGTGGAGCTAGGCGCGATTTCGGCCGATCACCTCGATTTTAGCGGCGCAGATGCGATCGAGGCGTTGGCAGATTCGGACACGATAGCCACGCCTCTCCCGGCCGTCAACTTCAATCTTGGCGTTTGCTATTATGCTGATGCACGGGCCATGATCGATGCCGGGGCTGCGTTGGCCCTGGCCACAGATATCAACCCCGGTTCCGCGCCGTGTTATTCGATGCCGCTGGTGATGGCAACTGCCTGCCGCTTCCAGAAACTGCTGCCCTCCGAGGTGCTGAATGCCGGCACGCTGAACGCGGCCTATGCCGTGGGGCTTGGCGACCGGCTCGGTTCAATTGAACCCGGTAAGCAAGCCGATCTATTGATACTCAAAGAAGCAGATTACCGCCACATCACCTACTTCTTCGGCCATAATCCGCTACATTCGGTTATCAAGCAGGGCCGTCAATTGGGCTGAGGCCGGATTGTTCGGATCACCGCACGCCGATTATAAGCCCCAATTCGCCCGGTCTTCGTTTATATTCGGCGTTTGCGTGAGCGGCTGTTTATCGCTGCCATCGGGCTTCATGGTATAAAGGTCTGTATCAACAGCTTCTATCGCGTCACGATGTGCGAATAAGCGCTGGGGATTAAGCGGCTCAATTGCGCTGGCGGATGAAGTTGCATTTTCCTCGTTATGGTGTGTGTAAACAATACGGACCCCGTTGGGCGACCAATCGGCCCAATCACTGTAAGAATCTGTCAGTCGCACTAAATTCGATCCGTCGACGTTCATTATATAAATACGCCGTTCTCCATTCCCATCGCGCTCTGACGCAAAAGCAATTTGTTTGCCATCCGGCGACCAGGATGGCCCAAAATCGGGGCCGCCGCCGGTGGTTAAATTCTTAATGTCGGAACCATCGGGATTCATAGTAAATATCTCCAGGCCGCCAGATTTAGTGGATGAAAAAACTATCTTCGTTCCATCGGGCGACCACTCAGGATCTCCCGACTGATAATCGTTTCCAGTAATTGCCTTCTGTTCGCTCCCATCGCTGTTCATCACAAATATTTGGAAGACGCCATTGCGGTTGCTGGCAAATACAATCTTGTCCCCTTCAGGTGAAAAACTTGGGGAGCTAATATCCCATTCCGAATCGGTGAGGCGCTGCACGTCGCTCCCGTCTCTTTTCATAGTATATATATCGAAATGCTTGGACCCAGGGTCATAACGATCGCTGGTGAAAGCGATCAGATAACCATCGGCCGACCAGGATGGCATATTGTCGATGGCCTCGTTTTCGGTCAAACGAGTTTTGTCTGTGCCGTTGGCTCTCATGGTGTAGATCTCACGCTCCGCCTCGGCACCAACAGTATAAACCAGCGTTCCACTTTGGCCGGGAGCGTCCGGGCTATAGACGGCGGGCAGGAATGAAAATTGATCCTTCTTCTTGGCCGTTACATCTTGATGAGCGGCGAAAGCCAGTAACAGAGCCATTACAATACTGAGGATCACACCGCTGCGAAAAATGGAAAACTTGCCCCTTGCATCTTGCATCTTTACACCTCTCAGATCGAGCAATTCCTATCTCTACCTCGCAGCCATTCTACCAGTTCACGGCTGTAAGTCATAAATGCGCGCGTACTCCATTCCGTTAATCTCAATTGTATGTTCAGGAGTGCGCGCGGCGAATTCCTCCAGCAGGTCGGCGGGCAGATTGCGCTGCCATTGGTGGAGATAGATAACGGCATAATCGGCAGCGTGGATGGCCTCCAATTCCCCCGGAGTAACGTCAGCATTGATCGAGATCGTGTCCCCGTTAAAATAGTAAGCCAGAGCCGAGCGGTACCAGCTGGCCACCGTCATTTTCTCGCTCGCGGGCGAGCGAGACCCGGCCTTGTCGCTCAGGTAGCGCCCGGCTGCATCCAGCCCTTCGCCCCAGCCGACCTGCATCACCTGCGGCGCCCGGCTGCCTCCTCCCAGCAGTGGATTGTAGTAGCTCAATGGGTAGGGGTAAACGCTTACAAAAGATTGAAGCTGCCAGATGGCCACGAGCGCCAAAACCAAATACGCCAGACTGGAAACAGAAAAATGAAAACTCAGACGCCGGGCTAAACCAACCCATCCGGCTGCGGCAACCACATATAGTGCCGGATACACGGGGATCAGATAGCGATCAAATTTCTTATCGCCCAGGGTCATGAAAATAGTGAAGATCAGGACGTAAAGCAGCAAGGCAAAGACGCTTTTGCGTGCAGAGCGACCGTCAAGCGGCGGCCAGCGATACCACAGTGCCGGGACCAACAGCGCCAGGCCCAGAAGAACACCTGGTGTGCTGCGCCAGAGATAGGTCAGGGGGTAGTAATAGAAGATTGAGGCAGGGATACGGCCGTCGCTGTAGATCGTGCCATTGAAGAAGACGGGATCTCCATGTCCGCCGCCGGCGTAAAGCAGCGCTTCGCCCAGGATATGTTCAAGCGTACCCAATGGACTGGTCCACATCGCCGGCCACAGCAGGACGAAGGTCAGCACTGCAGCGGCGGTCCAGAGTGACAGTGCAAAAATCAAGCTGCGTGTGGTATGCGTTGGGATGGTTCGCGGACCTTCCCAAATTAACATCACCAGGGTAATAGCAAGCATGATCGGTCCCAGACCCATAGCGGGTGTCTTTGTCAGCCAGGCCAATCCCGCAGCGATTCCTGACAGAAGTAGATCGAATTTCTTCTCTCGTTTAATAAAGCTGAGAAACGCAAGCAATGAGAGAATCATCAACGATCCTGCCAGGCCATCCAGATGCATCAGGTGCGTATGGGCGACAAAGAAAGGGGAGAGTGCGCCTAAAACGGCCGCCAGCAGCGCCGTTTGCATATCCAATAACTGCCACGTATAGGCAAAAACCAGTGTCAGGGCAAGGGAATTGAACAAGACCATCACCTGCCGTCCGGCCACTAAAGCCTGCAGCGGCGTGTAGCCGTGCTCCTGCAGGATATTGTCCAATTCGTAAGGCTCTAACTGCCCGGGCTGCTGCGCGGCGAGCCCAGGGATAAGCAATCTGAGTCCTACTGTGCCGGCCCACATAGTGGTCACCCCAGGATGTTCGCTCTGGAAAGTGTTTGCTAAATCACCGCTGGACAGAGCAGTCGAGAAGTTAGCGGCGCGCGCTACCCATTTCGTCTCATCGGCCGTTGCCGACTGATTAATGATTAGCAAGCGCGGCAGGGTGATGATCAGAAAAACAGCGCCCACCAGCAAACCAGATAACAGCGCCGGTGCGGACGGCCGCAGTTGATGTGATGGTATCTCAAGCATGTTTCACAGGTTCACAGCCACAGCGTGCAAGCATAGCAGGAGCGAGGTGAAATATGCAAGTCTTCTATTTCGTGTAGTAATTTAGTAGACCCATACAACTAAAAGCAGCAACCGAAGTGACTATTTTTCGCTTTGACAGTTGCATTACTAGTGACCAGTGCCAGGAAGCCTGTTCTAAAACCAAGTTCATGACAACCTGCGTCGATTCTTGTGACGAATGGCACTGTGCGCGGTACGGCCGTTACAGTAAATTAGAGGGAGCTTGGCATCGCTGCCGCATGGTTTTACACTATTGGTGCGCTTGTCAACTTGTGAGCTTGTTGAAATATGCATGAAATGGCCGTTACACAAAGCATTCTGGACATCGCACTCGATCATGCCGCGCGCTATGGCGCCGCACGCGTGATATCCCTGAACCTGGTGATTGGCCAGTTATCATCCATTGTCGATGATTCCGTGCAGTTCTA
>JBJYWZ010000308.1:0-11217 GCA_046259725.1 Promineifilaceae bacterium (SeqCode)
TTCTCGGCATCTCAATTATCGGGCTCCTGTATGCATTTTACTTGAGAAACCAGATCTTGCGGGAGGATATGGGGACCGAAGAAATGCAGGAGGCATGGGATGCCATTCGCGAAGGAGCGGACGCTTATCTCAATCGACAGCTGCGCACTATCCTGCCGTTTATCGCAATCCTGACTGTTCTATTGTTTCTCAGCGTCTATATCGTGCCGCCAACTGAAGAAGCAATGCAACGCTTTGCGGGCTACAGCGAAGATACAATCAAGTTGATTATCGGCCTCGGCCGTGCGCTGGCTTTTGTGATGGGCGCGACCTTTTCGCTGGCGGTTGGCCAGATTGGCATGCGCATGGCCGTACAGGGAAACGTTCGCGTTGCGGCCGCGGCACGCTACAGCTTCAGTGATGCCCTACGCATTGCCTATCGATCGGGCACAATTACGGGTATGTTGACCGACGGGTTAGGTCTGCTGGGCGGAACCTTAATCTTCATGTATTACGCAGGCGCTGCGCCTGATGTGCTGCTCGGATTCGGTTTTGGCGGCACGCTGATTGCGCTCTTTATGCGGGTTGGCGGGGGCATTTTTACGAAGGCGGCCGACGTCGGGGCGGACCTGGTCGGTAAGATCGAAGAGGATTTACCAGAAGACGACCCAAGAAACGCGGCCGTGATCGCCGATCTCGTGGGCGACAACGTGGGCGACTGCGCCGGAATGGCCGCCGATATCTTCGAATCATATGAAGTCACTATTGTTTCAGCCTTGATCCTGGGTATCGCCCTGGCAGCCATTACGGGCGATGTTCACTGGATTCTGTTCCCGCTGCTGGTGCGAGGCATCGGGGTCCTGTCCTCTATTGTGGGCACCTATCTTGTCAAGGGTGATTCCGACGAGCGCGGAAATGCGATGCGCGCCATCTTCACCGGCTTTTTGACCTCGGCGGCCATATCCGTTGTACTATTTGGTTTAGTTTCTATCTTCTACATGCGCGAAGTGCCCGGTGGATGGTGGCGGCCGTTTTTATCAACGACAGTCGGCGTCGCTCTGGCCATCGTGATCGACCGGCTGACGGACTACTTCACTGGCAGCCACGGCAAGCCGGTTCAGGAAATCGTCGAGAGCACCAGCGGCGGTCCAGCAACGACGATTCTCTCTGGTCTCTCCGAGGGGTATGAATCAAGCGTATGGAATATCGCGGTCATCGCGGCGACGATCGGAGCGGCCGTTTTGATCTATTCCGGCGTCAGTGTCGAGCAATATGTTGTTTCCGGAACGGCCGTATCCGCGGAAGCCGCGCAGCTGACGTTTATTCTCTATGGCGTCGCCCTGACCGGCATCGGGATGCTGACGTTGACGGGCAACAACGTGGCCATGGATTCATTCGGTCCGATCGCCGACAACGCCAACGGTATTGGGGAAATGGCGGGCATGGACGAGGATGCCCGGCAGATTATGGCCGACCTTGATTCGGTAGGTAACACAACAAAGGCCATCACCAAGGGAATCGCCATCGGTTCGGCCGTTATTGCGGCTGTTTCCCTGTTCGGGGCGTTTATCACAGACGTCAGCAAGATCGATCCCGAGGCGCTCTCTTCAGGCATTCGCGTGTCCAGTCCGATTGTCTTCATCGGCATCCTGCTGGGTGGTGCCCTGCCGTGGCTCTTCTCATCACTCGCAATAAGATCGGTCAGCCGGGCAGCAAATCAAATGGTCGAAGAAGTACGGCGGCAGTTTAAAATTCCGGGCATCCTGGAGGGAACGGTCAGACCGGACTATACCCGGGCCGTAACAATATCGACGGAGGCAGCACAAAATGACCTGATTCCGCTGGCCATATTGGCGGTCTTCACGCCCATTCTCATCGGGCTGCTGCTGAGTGTCGAAGCCTTAGGCGGCTTTCAAGCAGGCATCATTCTCGCTGGCCAACTGCTTGCCGTATTTATGACCACGTCCGGCGGCGCCTGGGACAACGCCAAGAAAGTCATTGAAGATGAACCAAGCGATGTTGAAGCCAATACCGGTAAAGGG
The DNA here is from genome assembly GCA_046259725.1 of Promineifilaceae bacterium (SeqCode). GTDB lineage: Bacteria > Chloroflexota > Anaerolineae > Promineifilales > Promineifilaceae > JAACFF01. The sequence goes on from JBJYWZ010000308.1 coordinate 2,022, forward strand.
TCGGAACGCCACAAAGCAAGTGTGGTGGGCGATACTGTCGGCGATCCGCTGAAAGACACTGCCGGGCCCGCACTGAATCCGATGATCAAGGTCGTGAATCTTGTCAGCCTGATCGTGGCGCCGATTATCGTTCGCTATGCCGGTATCACGCTGGTAACGGGTGTGATCATCGTCTTGCTGGCCGCATTGGTTTGGTGGGCGATCCATCGCTCCAAGCGCAGCGAGCATAAAACGATAGAAGTCGAAACCATGACGGCTTAGCCATGAAGTTGTGCCAGATCCCGTTCAATATGATATCCTGGAAAAAAGGAGAAATTTGAATATGACGGTCCATCTGTATGTGTCCTTGATACCGGAAGCGCTGATCGCTTCGATGCTGCCACCCGAGGAATTCGGTACTTATTATTCGGTCGGGGCGAGTAAAAAAACACGGGGACAGGCGATTTTCTTTGAAATGGAACCCGATTTCAGGCACGATTTTTTCGACATCGAGCAGGGAATCGCCCGCTGTGTGCCTCACGAAGATGGCAGACCGAAGAAGTCTGTTTATATCGCGACCTACCGGGTACTTGAGCACATACCTTTGACAGATGTCAATACCCTTTACCTGGTCACACAGTTTGGCGAGACGCTGCCCTTGCAGCGCAGCTATGACTTTCCGGTGAAACAAGAAGGTCTCTACATGTACCAGGAACTTGCGCCCAAAAATCCGCTGGTCGTAAGTACGCTGTCTCCTGTTGAAATGTATAAGTTCCTGACTCAGGATCCGTCAAGCCTGATCCATATCCCGGCCACCAGTTTTGTTGAACTCCGTCTGGGCGAGCTGGCAGAGGACCCCGTTCATGGGGAGATTGCGAATCTGCCGTATGATAACGTCTATCACTTGCGTGATGCGCTGGTGGCGGTCGCATCTGATGATAAGACTGTGCATACCAAAATGGTCGACCGCGTGCACAAGATGGAATATCCGTTCCGCATGATTGACAGCGGCATTTACATTGGCAATATGCACGAACTGGCATTCTTCCCCCTTCCTCCCCGTGAGGACCTACAAAATAAGTATTACCGCTGGTGGCGATCGGCCAATCTCTAGCCGAGTCTTTATAGTAATAACAATAAGCCGGAGCTGTTCAGAAGAACGCTCCGGCTTTTTAACTGTAAGGTATAGGTCTAATCTGCCAGAGTGGAAAGATCGCCCTCGTCTTCGCCCAGGGCGCGCGCCTTTAGAACGCGGCGCATGATTTTGCCGGACCGCGTCTTGGGCAGCCCCTCGACGAATTCCACCGTTGTCGGCTTGGCGATTGGGCCCAGGTCATGACCGACATGATCGCGCAGCTCAGTGGCCAGGCGCTCGCTGGGTTCAAAGCCCTGGCGGAGGATACAGTAAGCGCGGATCACATTGCCGCGCAGCTCGTCGGGCACGCCGATAACGGCCGCTTCAGCAACTGCCTTGTGGCTGACGAGCGCGCTTTCGATCTCGGCCGTTCCCAGACGGTAACCGGACACCTTGATGACGTCGTCAATACGGCCGATGATCCAGATATACCCATCTTCATCACGCTTGGCGCTGTCACCGGGTAGATACCAACCCTGCTCTTCAAAGCGGCTCCAATACTGTTTAACATAGCGATCCGGGTCACCAAAAATGGTGCGCAGCATTGCCGGCCAGGGGGTCTTGATAACCAGATACCCTTCCTCGTTATCCGGAACCGATTCTCCTTCCTCATCAACAACGTCGACCACAACACCGGGAAAGGCGCGCGTGCCGGAACCAGGTTTCAAGGGCACACATGGGAGCGGCGTAATCATAAAATTGCCTGTCTCGGTTTGCCACCAGGTATCCATAATCGGGCAGTGTTCTCCGCCAATGACGCGATAATACCATTTCCATGCTTCAGGATTGATCGGCTCACCAACCGAACCCAGAAGACGCAGGCTTGACAGATTGTGGCGATTTGGCCAGCTCTCACCGAAGCGCATCAGGCCGCGGATTGCCGTCGGCGCCGTATAGAGGATCGTGATTCCGTATTTGGCGATCATGGACCACCAGCGATCCGGATATGGATGGGTTGGCGCACCCTCATACATGAAGCTGGTGGCGCCCAGAACGAGAGGCGCATAGACGATGTAGCTGTGTCCGGTGATCCAGCCGGGATCGGCCGCGCACCACCAAATGTCATTCGGCTTGATGTCAAACACCCATTTCAGAGTCGTTGCGATGCCGACCATATAGCCGCCATGCGTATGCAGGATCGCCTTGGGTTTGCCAGTCGTGCCCGAAGTGTACAGGATAAACAGCGGGTCCTCAGCATCCATTACTTCCGTCGGCGCCGAGGGATCGGCGATGGGTAGGGCCATCAAGTCATGATACCAGTGGTCGCGATCAGGCACCATTTCCACATCCTGGCCGGTGCGCTTCACGCAAACAACGCTTTGAATCGTCCCCGCACGGGCAACGGCATCATTGGCGATTTCTTTGAGCGGCACGATGTTGCCCCGCAACCAGGCGCCATCGCAGGTGACCAATACTTTCGATTCACTATCATTGATGCGATCGAGCAGTGCCTCGGTCGAAAACCCGCCATAGACAACGGAGTGCATGGCGCCGATCTTGGCGCAGGCCAGCATGGCGATCATTAATTCAGGGATACGGCCCATGTAAATGGTCACGCGATCCCCCTTGCTGACGCCCAATGAACGCAGCACGCTGGCAAATTTGCTTACTTCATAGTTCAGCTGCTGGTAGGTAACCGTGCGCGTATCGCCACGCTCCCCTTCAAAAATCAACGCCGCTTTGTTGCGTACGCTGGTGCGCATATGCCTGTCCAGTGCATTATGAATAATATTGACCTTGGCGCCGACAAACCATTGATAGAAAGGCGCATTGTGGTCTTCAAGCACAGTCTCCCAGGGCTCGTACCATTCAAAGTTTTCGGCCGCGATCTTGCCCCAGAATCCAGACAGATCTTTGAGCGCCGCCTGGTTAACGGCATCATAGTCCTTGATGTATGCCTGTTCGATGATTTCAGGTGACGGGTAATAGACTTCCCCACTCATTTCCTTCTCGTCGGACATAGTAGTTAACCTCCCAATATAGATTATAGAACAGCAATTGAATTGAATGACGAGGCCGGGGAACAGCTTTCGGCAAGCGCATGATCACGGCTTTCGACGTCCTAAGTATACTTGTGTTTTCGTATGAGGAAAACCAATTTTGCTACCGATCAGGGCATCAGTTAAGATATCGACAGTTAGATCTTAGCAATGAGGAGCGATAATGGGCGACACACATAGAGTATTCCCCGGTCAGGCAGTAAACCTGGCTGAAATTGACGCGAATGGTAAGAAATTGCATGATAACCGCAAGGTTGCAGAAAAGGAGTTTAAGACACTGCGCGAGGAGTTTCGTGAATTGCAGGCAAGGCTGTATGCAGAGGACAAGAACCGTTTGTTAATTGTCTTCCAGGCCATGGATGCGGGCGGAAAAGACGGCACCATCCGCGCTGTAACGCAAGGCGTTAATCCGCAGGGCGTACGCGTCACCTCATTCAAGGCGCCCAGCAAAATAGAGCTGGCCCACGATTTCCTCTGGCGAATCCATCCCCACGCGCCGGCGCGAGGCATGATCAGCATTTTTAACCGCTCGCACTACGAGGATGTCCTGATTGTGCGCGTGGATAACCTGGTACCCGAATCAGTCTGGCGCCCGCGTTACGCGCATATCAATAACTTTGAAAGGAATTTGTTCGACGCCAACACAACGATTTTGAAGTTCTACCTGCATATTGATCGGGAAGAGCAGCGAGAACGGTTTCAGGAACGGGTCGATATCCCAGAAAAGAACTGGAAGTTTTCCTTTGAAGATTTGGAAAAACGCAAACAATGGGACGAATACATGGAAGCCTACGAAGAGATGCTGGAACAAACGTCTACAGAGTACGCTCCCTGGTATGTGATTCCCGCGAACCAGAACTGGTACCGCAACCTGGCGATTGAGCGCGTCATTGTTGACACGTTGAAGGAACTTAATCCACAGTACCCGTCCCCGGTCGGGGACCTGACCGGGGTGGTTGTAGCGTAGCGATCACTTTTACTATTCGTTCATAGCCCGCACTATGAGTTTATGTTATGCTGAGAATCGAGAAAAAAGGCCGGTTTCACTGCTCTTTGCCCAATTATTTGTAACATCCTGACTGCCGGCAGAGGTTCTCAATTTTCTTACGAAACGCCGCCATCCAGCGGCCAGATTGAGTGTAAGAAAACGGTAGAAACATGGAAACAGACTTTCTCGGTTGGGACATAAGCGCATGGATTTAACGCGGCAGATAATCGAACTCCTCAGCGAACCGCCCGGGAGTTTTATCTACCACATTGTTACGCTGTTCGCTTTGCAGGTCGTATTCGCGATCTCGTTCTCGCGCTGGCGCCGCCGGCCTGAAGATGACTATGCGCGCAATATGAGCTGGGCCGCCGCCGCGATTTTTGGCGGGCGGCTGATTTTGTTGGCAGCAGGCCTTCTCCTGGGCCGCGATCCCGCGATGGCGGCTAATTATCTTCCGCCGCTGGAGCAGGCGGTAAATACGGCCAGCGTCTTACTGTTGGTATGGGCGCTGGTACCGCCAATTGAGAGCTACCCGCGAGCCCTGGACATCAGTTTGATCACATCCCTGGTTGTCACGGGAGTGTTGTACCTCTTCTTTGCCCAGGAGTGGCAAAGCCAATTGGCCAGCGGGGAGACTTATTATCACGGTACAACACAGGCCACCGCGTGGACAATGATGCAGATCGCCGTTCTGGCGGTCGGACTTGCCTATTTGCTTTTCAACGGCCGTTCCCTGGGTGCCCTGCCGCCGATCATCCTCGGTATACTCCTTCTGACGAACATCATTCATCTGTGGAACTTTCCTGAGTTCGTTCCCTCAGACACCAACGTTGCTTACTGGGTACGGCTTGGTAACCTGATTGCTATCCCCCTGTGGGCTGTATACGCCTATACGTATACCCTATCGCCTCTGTTGGAATCGGAATCCAGGCTGCAGGACTCGGTCGTCAAGTTCAGCAGCTCGCTGGAGGGCGCGGCACAGGTGATTGCCACCGAGCAGCCAAAGCGACGCCTCGTCTATTCGCTGCAGATGATCAATGGGATGTTTGACACCTCATTTGCAGCGATCGGGCTGATTGATGAAGAAGATGCGAATAAGATCACGTTTTACGGCTGGCTGCCGGGAGAAAGCCCGGGGCATATTAAACAGTGGGACATGGATCTCGCGAGTCACGTCACCCTAAATGCGGCGCTGCGGCAGGGAGGCGCAACAAGACTGCAGCGGGACGGCCTGGGATCGCGCCAGCTCTATGCTTTCTTCGAAGCGGCCGACTTGCAGCCGAGCAGTTCCCTCTTAGTCCATCCGCTGGCAACAAACGGAGCGCCTGTGGGTATGCTGGTCATTCCCACCCCGGGAAACGGCACGCACTGGACGGAGGAGGCGCAAAATCTTGTTCCCGGGCTGGCTCATTTCATCGCCCAGGCTTTGATCAACAGCCGGACTCCGTCTCCAACGGTAACGACGGAACTGGAACCGGAGATTGCCGCGCCCGTGACTACCGTGCCCGCCGCCATCGTGCTGGATAAAGTCAGGTTGAAAGACCTGGAAGACCAGCTCAAACAGGTGCGAGAAGAATTTAATGAGGCCGAGCAAAAGCGCAGGCAGGCCGAAGCAAACGCAAATGCCGCGCAGAAACAGGCGCGCTACCTGGCGGCCGCGCTTCGTTCCGTACAGTCTCCGGCAAATAATTCCGCTTCCGGCGAGACAGGCAGAGAAGCGTCAGACTCCCCAGAAGACAATGTTGAGAGTGAGGCGAATCAGAGCATATAATGGAAAAAGAAACCGGACTTCCGTCGTGGATCATTTTCTTGCTCATTGCTTTGGGCGTGGTCCTGGCCATCGGGGTAGCGCTTGTGCTTTCGCAAATCGACGCGATGCAGCAGCGTGCGCTCCTTCCGCGGGCGACTATGCCGGCTATTGATCGCGAGGCAACTGTGAGCGCGGGAGATTTGACGGTCGTCGTCATTGTCGGCGAAAACTCGCAGACCAGCACGCCGACGCCGGTTCCAGCCACTGCGACGGAAACGCCACAGCCGGCCACGGCAACAGCGACATTCGGCCCTATTCGCGTGACGCCGTGCAGCGCCGCGCCACAGGATTGGGTCCCGTTTGAGGTTCAGGAAGGGGACACGCTTCCGGATTTAGCACTGGCTTTTGACGTGGGGATCGATACGCTGCTCGAGGCTAACTGCCTGCGCTATTTTGAGCTACTGCCCGGGCAGGCACTCCTGGTGCCCGCGATTGCGGAAACAAGAACGATCGATGCAGAATGTGTCGTGCCGCAGGATTGGGACGAGTACACTATTCAGCCCGGCGACACGCTTGCAGAACTGGCCCTAAGATTCAACACGACTGCGGCGATGTTAGTGATGGCTAACTGCCTGGAAGAAGCGGCGCTTGAACCTGGGAGCACGCTGTATGTGCCGCCCACGTCTGGCCAAGAGCAGATGCCGATGCCGCCCACGCGAACGCCCGGACCTGTACGGCCGGCGCATTGGACACCGCGGCCGCCAATGTGGCCGACGGCAACGCGACAGATGTGGGCCACTGTCACGCCGACGGCAACGGCGACGCGGATCAACTTGCCGCAGAACACGGCGACGGCCACGCCAACTGCGACAACAACGCCGCTGGTTTTCCTGACGCTTACGCCGACGAATACACCGCAGCCGCCGGAAGCGACTTCGACCACGGATCCGTCTTACCCGGCAGGCGCGCCATCGAAAACGCCTACTCCGACAGAGACTAACACGCCGCAGCCCACTGCGACGGCGACGCTGGTTCCACCGGCAACGGCGACCAATACCCCTTCACCCACGTCGACTTCCACGGTGACTCCGTCGCTTACGCCTTCGCCGACGCTAACACATACTCCGACGCATACGCCTTCCCCGACGCCGACGTTTACGCCCTCCCCCACAACGACCTTTACGCCGACGCCGACACGCACACCGTCACGCACACCATCACCGACGGCAACGGGCAGCGTCACGCCCCCTGCGACAGCAACAACCACGAGCACCCCGCTGCCTTACCCCTACCCCTAGTCTGGAAAGGGGTGGCAAGACGCTGATTAAGCGTTGGCTAGAAGGTGGCCCGGTACTTGGTGCAGAATGCGGCTGTGTTATAATCCTTAGCCGACTTTTCGGCCGTCCTGCCTTGTGGACGGCCTCGATTTTTGGACAGCCAGATAGATGAGCGAGAGCGAAGAACTGCGCCAGTCGATACTGGCGCAGGTTGCTGAATACTACCAGATGGTGCACAAAACACAGCCGTTTGAAGAAGGGAAAACGGCCGTGCATTATGCCGGGCGCGTGTTTGACGAGCGCGAGATGCAGCAGATGGTCAGCGCAGTGCTTGACTTCTGGCTGACGGCGGGTCCATACGCGGAGGCTTTCGAGGCGCAGTTGGGCAGCTTTCTGGGCGTCCGTGAAGTCGTCCCCGTTAATTCGGGCTCCTCGGCCAATCTGGTAGCGATGACGACCATGTCATCGCGCAAACTGGAAAACCGCCTGCGGCCCGGTGACGAAGTAATTGTTCCGGCAGCCAGCTTCCCGACCACTGTCAACCCCATTTTGCAGAACAGGTTGGTGCCCGTCTTCGTGGACAGCTGCCTGGGAGATTTTAATCTCGACGTGGCACAGCTTGAGGAAGCATATTCTCCTAAAACCAGGGCGATCACCTTTGCACACACATTAGGTAATCCCGCGGACATGGACGCGGTCATGGCTTTTGTCAAGGCGCACAATCTGATCCTGATTGAAGATACATGTGACGCGCTTGGAGCGACCTGGGACGGCAAGTTGGTGGGCACATTCGGTGATATGGCGACGATCAGCTTCTATCCGGCGCACCATATCACACTCGGAGAGGGCGGCGCTGTCTATACGGATAGGCCCAAGCTGGCCAAGATCGCGCGCGCGGTGCGCGATTGGGGACGGGACTGCTGGTGCGGCTATGATAACCCGGTTAACGGGAAGTGCGGCATTCGTTTCGATCGTGAAGTACCGGGCATTGAAGGCTTTTACGATCATCGCTATTACTATTCGGAAATTGGTTACAACTTGAAAATAACCGATCCGCAGGCCGCGATGGGGCTGGAACAACTGCAGAAGCTGCCGGAATTTATCGCAAGGCGTAAAGAGAATTTCGCTTACCTGTATGACGGGTTGAAGCGCTTTGACGAGTTCTTGAAAATGCCATCATGGCACGAGAAAGCGGATCCCTCATGGTTCGCGTTTCCGCTCTATGTGCGTCCGGAAGCGCCCTTTCTGCGTCACGAGCTGACGCGCTTCCTGGAACTAAATAAGGTACAGACAAGGCTGATCTTTGCCGGAAATATCCTTCGCCAGCCAGCCTACCAGGAGATCGCCTACCGCGCGATCGGCGATCTGAAGGTGTCTGATCAGATCATGGAAGGAGGCTTTTTCGTGGGTGTTTACCCGGGACTGGACAAAGCCCGCCTCGATTACATGATCGACCAGTTTGGGAGCTTCTTCAAGCAGCTTTAGCAGGCGTGTTTTTATGCGAAAGCTTTCTGTCATTATCTGCTGCTACAATGAACAGGCGACCATCGCCGATGTCATTGAACGCACGAAGAAGGTTGACCTGGGCCCGGATTGGGCGCGCGAGATCCTGGTCATCGATAATTATTCGACCGACGGCACGCGTGAGATTTTGCAGCATTTAAATGACCCGGAAATCCGCACGTTTTTCCACGAAAGAAACATGGGGAAAGGGATGTCGATCCGCACGGGCATCGCCAATATGAGCGGCGATTACATGATCATCCAGGATGCGGACTCGGAATATGATCCGGCCGAACACACGAAGTTTTGCAGAAAGGTCGAGGAAACAGAGGCCGCAGCGATCTTTGGTTCGCGCGTGCTGGGCGGGGACGTGAAATATGAATACGCCCGCGCTTACCTGGGCGTGCGTTTCTTAACGGCGATGACGAATTTATTGTTCGGCGGCCAGCTGACAGACGTGGCCACGGCGACAAAAATGGTGCGCGGCGATGTCGTGCAGTCGCTAAACCTGACCACGACTGATTTTAATCTCGATTTTGAACTGCCGGATAAGATTTTGCTGTC
>JBJYWZ010000309.1:0-2041 GCA_046259725.1 Promineifilaceae bacterium (SeqCode)
CCACGCGTTTGCCAAGATCGTTCAGGAATTCAGCCAACAGGGTATCGTCGCTCATGCTCGCGCCTCCGAGGAAAGTTAATTGGGCAGATTATACACGGAAATCGGGATTGGGAATGTGAGTGAATTCGGGATTGGGAATGTGACTGAATTCGGAATTCGGAGCGCTGAGTGCGGAATGAGGCAGGGTCGGACACCTTGAGTATTCCGGAGATTTGATTGTTCCCGGGATACGGAAGAGAACGGGTTTGGGATTATGGAGGATGATCCCTCTGCGGCTTAAAACCTCGGAGGCTTTTTGAAGCTTTTCTGCTCAGACGTTACTCGAAAGATCTCCGAGGTTTATTCAAGGAGGCCGGCAGCCGGAAGGGGAGAGACTCCGCTAGGCCGTGATTTGCGCTTCGACGCTGTGGATGCCCGTTGCCCCATCGGGTCGGTTGCCCGTCTCTTCTTCGATCTGCGGCGTGCCGTCCAGCTCGCGGCAGCGCACTTCGAACAGGTGCTCACCTTCTTCAAAAGGCCACTCGTAGCGCCAGATAACCCAGGTCGTCTCTGATAGCGGCGAGCGTAGTTCGGCGTCCTGCCATTCCCCTCCGTCGACACGTACCTGCACGGCGGAGATGCCGCGCGCGCCTGAAAAGGCGATGCCGCCAACAGGCACACGGCGCTGCGCGCCATCCTCGATGATGTGGTCGACGGCCACCGTATCGATCACGGAAGTGGTTTTAACCTGTGCCACTTCATCCCAGTTGCGCTCGACCCAGTAACCTTCGCGGTATTCGTCCGTCACCTCTATCTCGGTGATCCACTTCGGCTGTTTCATGCCGTAGCGGTCGGGGATCCAGATGCGCAGCGGGAAGCCGTGATCCTTGGGCAGGGTGTTGCCGTCCCAGGCATAGCAGAACATGATCCGCCGGTCTGCCATGATCAGATCGATATCCACCGTTTCATAAAATCCATCGCCGGAGCTGATGAACAGATAGCGCGCGCCTTCTTGCAGGCCCAGATCGGCCAGGACATCCTGTACACTGACGCCGGTCCACTGCGTGGTGCTGATCAGGCTGGTGCCGATACGGCCCGAAATGCAGGAAAGCGTAATATATTGGTCGAAAGACTCCCAGCGCGTCTGGAAATCTTCCAGCTTCAGCATCTGCGGGTTGTCAACCAGGCCCGTAATGGGCAGCACCCAGGAGGCGCCGTCGATCAGGGTGGGCTCAGTCTGGATAAACACCTTGTAATGGTCTTTGACCGGCGTGTATTCTGGCCTCGTTCCGGGTACGGGCACGACGGGGTCATTGGCATTGGGGAAGGGGCTTTCAGCGCCGGGCTCGGAATTGTGGGTCATGTCGTCTGTCGATTCCGCCAGCAGCCGCTCGTCCTCCAAACGCTTTAGCACTGTTCCCAACCCGGCCCCGGCAACGGTGATCACGGCCGTGCCGGCTCCCAGCTGGATCAGAAATCGCCGCCTGTCCTGGCGCACCACGGCCCGCGTTTCTTCGTCCGTAGGTTCAGGGAGTGACACCAGGCGCGTATACGCTTCGTTCAGCGTCACGCCCCAGATGAGGAAGGCGGCCATGATCCAGGCCAGACTGAGCAGCGGGTAGATGTCCGACTGGGTAATGGCCAGGCTGATAGCGGCCAGGGGCAGGCCAAAGAGAGCGCCGGCCACAAGCCCGGCAAGCTGTTCACCGCTCGCGCGGCGCCGGCTCATCACCGCGAAGTAGAGGGCGCCGGCCACGGCACCGAGAGCAACAAACTGCAGAACGGCCGAAACGCGTTCGGCCGTTTTGGCCGACTCGGCAACATTAACCCCCAGGAACAGCATGATGTTGATCATGCTGTCGATGCCGAAGGTGACCAGATCGCCGGGCAGCACACGTGTCACCCAGTTAAAGAGATCAAAAGGCACAAACGGTAGGCCCAGCAGTTGGTTAGCCAGGTAGAGAACGGCCGCCAGGGCGGCGGTAAGCAGCCCGCCGGCCAGGGCCCCAAATGCAAGTGTTCGAATCTTCATCGCAGTAACTTCCTCTTGATTGTTCGGTTC
>JBJYWZ010000309.1:2141-4659 GCA_046259725.1 Promineifilaceae bacterium (SeqCode)
AAGCTGTTTCCTGTCCTTATTGTCCAAACTCATCGTATAACTACCGGCCGGCCCAACATTGCCAAGAAATGGCTGCCAATAATCATCGAAGGATTGAAATACAGTTGCTACCTCAAATGATGCGTCTTCAACCTGATTCAGGCCGGCTTTACGCACAAGGGATCCAAGCCGCCCTTTCTTGCAAAGCGGGAATTTAACGCCTTCATCTAACGTTATCGCATCATAATTAAGGGCTACAGCCGCATCCCAAAAATAACGTAACATTTCCATACCATCGGCATAGTCCCAGACGAATATCCCTAACTTTCCTCCGGGTTTCGTTACTCTCAGCATTTCTGAAACGGCAGCATCGGGCTGGGGCACAAAATTGAGGACAAGCCCGGAAACAACCACATCAACGGCATTTGCTGATAAATCCAGTGCTTCTGCATTCCCCACTTTGAACCGCAGCGCGGGATGCGGCAGCGACTGCCGCGCATAGGCGATAAACTCAGGGGAAGAGTCGAGCGCCACGACCTCATCCGGCTGGTAATCCGCAGCAACCACTCTGGCCAGGGTGCCGGTGCCGCATCCCACATCGAGCCAGCGACGGTTCGCTGGGACAGCCATCCAGGCTAAAAACTGTTGGGCAACCAGATGGCTCCAACGACCCATGAACTTTTCATAGGGGTTCCCACTCTGCCAGGAAGTATCCATTTGATGAAAAATATTGGCAGCAGCTATGCCTGGGCCAGCAAAGGCTGATAACATTCCTTTGATAAAGAAACGGATTTTGTTTTGATTTTGAAACTCCATTGCTCGCCCCATTCCTACCAAAATAGTATAGCATAGTAGCCTGACCAGCACAGTGTGTAAGTTTCTGAAGATCGGTAAGAAATAACTACTGGTGTTAGTAAGCCGCGTACGCCGCCTGGAGCGCGGAATGGAATTTCGGATTTGAGAGCGGCGGCATTTGAGATAAGGTTATAGACTATCACGAAAACAGGAATCATCTTATGTCTGAAACTGTGACGCTCGATGTTTATACGGACTTCGTTTGACCCTGGTGCTATCTCAGTACCGGGCGTATTGAAAGGCTGAAGCAAAACTACGACATTAAAGTTAACTATGTCTACTTCCCGCTGCATCCGGAAACGCCGCCGGAAGGGCAGAACCTGTCCGAGCTTTTTGGACCATACACCAATCTCAAGCCGGTAACCGAACGTCTGAAGGGACTGATGGATGAGGAAGGACTGCCCTTTGCTGTCGACCGCGACATGATCTTTAACTCGCGCCTGGCGCAGGAGCTGGCGAAATGGGCTGAGAGCAAACCGCAAAGCGAGCGGTTGAATAAGGCCCTCTACCAGGCGTACTTCGTCGATGGGCTGAATATCGGCGATGTGCAGGTGCTTCTGCGCCTCGTAGAGGCGGTGGGACTGGATGTTGAGGAAGCGCGGGAGGTATTGGAGCAGCGGACGATGAAAACGGCCGTGGACGCTGATTGGCGCCATGCTCTCAACATTGGCGTGACGAGCGTGCCCACATTCGCCGTGGGCCTGACCGGCGTCGCCGGAGCACAGCCCTATGAACAGCTGGCGCAGCTCCTCGAACACACGGGGGCGGTGAAGCGAGATCAACTGTCCGGACGGAAATAAAAAAGCCTGCCAGCTGAGCTGCTGACAGGCTAACATTTCGAGTTGTTGTTAAAAGCCCTCCTGGGCAATTGACTGTAGTTTACCAGAACTTTATACTGGGATAAAGGCTATATTTATACTAGTAAAAATAGGGGCAGGATACGGTTTTTATGGATAATACGGGGTCGATCGTGGACATAGGCGAGAGGCGCTTGCAGTTGGGTCGCTTTTTGCGTGAATGTCGCGAGCGAATCGGGCCGCAGGCGGTAGGACTGCCCATGACCGGGCGGCGGCGCACGCCGGGGCTGCGGCGTGAAGAACTGTCTGCTCTAGCCGGCATCAGCGTCACCTATTACACAAAAATTGAGCAGGGGCGCGTCGATGTGTCCGAGCGTGTCCTCGAAACCCTGGCCGATGTGCTGCGGTTGAGCCACACGGAGCGAGATTACGCCTTCGCCCTGGCCAGGGACTACGACATTCACTACAACGGCCGGCCGCAAGAGGTCATCACGCCCGCGCTGAAGCGGTTTTTGCAGCTGCAAGAACCGTACCCGGCGCAGATCATGGGCCGCGCCTGGGATTTCCTGGCCTGGAACCAGGCCACGTGCGCGGTGCTTGGGGACCTGGAGCAAATCCCGCCCCAGATGCGCAATCTGGTGGTGATGATGTTCACGATTCCCGAAATGCGCCAGGGGATCGGCAATTGGGAGAAAAATGCCAAGTGTATTCTGGCGGAATTCCGCGCCGACTACGGTAAATATCACAACCAGCCGCGATTTGGGGAAGTGATCGCCTTTCTGACGGACAGCAGCCCTGAATTTGCGGCGTGGTGGTCCGAACACACTGCTATCGGCTGCCAGGCGGAAACGGATAAGGTGATCGAGCATCCGGCGGTGGGCACGCTG
>JBJYWZ010000309.1:4759-7733 GCA_046259725.1 Promineifilaceae bacterium (SeqCode)
GCACGCTGCTGCTGGTTTTTTGCGCTGCGGTCGCCGTCCTGATTCTGGCTGCCGGATGCCGGGACGAGGGCGGCGCAGCGATAACGGCCGCTGCCACACCGCGAACAACGGCGACGGCCGGTCCGTCGCCAATGCCCACCCGGGCAGCGCCCACGCCTTCCACAGAGGCTGTTTTACCCGCACCCTCCCCGACAAGACCCGCGCCTACGACCGCCGCAGGCCGGACCGCTCCGCCCTCGCCGACGCCAACAGCCGATCCCGCGGACCATGCCCTCTATCTCTATACGATCGCCGGCATGCGCGAGCGGGACTTTCCTGGCGGCGAGATCCGCATCGCCAGCCTGCAGGAAGAGAATGAGTATTTCCGCCGCTACTACATGGTCTATCCCAGCGATGGGCTGACGATCACGGGGGCGATGAATGTGCCGCGCGGGCAGGGGCCCTTTCCGGTGCTGATCCTGCTGCACGGCTATTTCGAACGGGAGCAATATTGGACCGGCGCCGATACGTGGCAGATGGCCGACTTCTTCGCGCGCAATGGGTACCTGACTATCGCCCCCGACTATCGCAGTTGGGGCGGCTCAGACAGCGGGCCAAGCTTCTTCCATATGGGCCTGGTGGCCGATGTGTTGAATCTGATCAGTTCGCTGCCTTCGCTGCCGCAGGCTGATACGGAGCGGGTGTTCCTGCTGGGGCACAGCATGGGCGGGGGCATCGCCACAAAGGTATTGGTCATTGACGACCGCGTCTCGGCGGCCGTTTTGTACGCGCCGAACAGCGCCGATGACGTCGACTTGATCGGCCGTTGGGGACCGGGATGCCTGCCCAACCAATCACAGAAAGAGGGCGACGAATGCAACCCGGGAGAAGTAATCCCCGCCGATCTGCCGCAGGACCTGGTTGAAACCTACCTGGAGGCGGCCGGCGATGGGCGCTTCTTGCAGTTCGTAGCGCCAATCAACTACCTGGAAGCGGTAAACGTGCCCGTGCAGATTCATATCGGCGAGGCGGACGGCGAGAAGCTCACACAGACGCCGCCTCAATGGTCGCGGAAATTGTATGAAGCACTGCTGGCAGCCAGGAAAGAGGTGGAATTTTTCTCCTATCCCGGTGAGGGGCACTATTTCGAGCCGCCGGCCTGGGAGGAGATGGTAAACCGGGCGCTGGCCTTTTTAGACGAAGTGTAAATTTGGGAGTCGCTGCGAGGGATGAACTGGCCGTTGCCACTATGTCAAACCTCTTCTTTCATTAGGCCGAGTAAAGTATTTTGTAAGAATCATACAGTAAGATGTAGTATTGCCACTGTACCTCACAAAACAGCACACAAGTAAATTTCAACAGAGTTGCCGGCCGGTAGTTGTTACGCGTCACTTTCGTTGAAATTTGGATCATTTTTCGTTTGAGTATGGGGAAGCCTTATCTGCAGAGGAAAGGATGATATGGCGCAGCAAAATGATCTTACAGCTGATGTAATGGCAGCAGAAAAGCGGTGGGTGCAGGCACATCGCGACCTCAACGTAGCAGACATTGAAGATATCCTCGACGACGATTACAGAATAATCCAGAACGGCCAGGTGGTCGGCAAGCAAGAAGTAGTCGATTCCTATCGCTCAGGCAAGCGGCGCTGGGCCGTGGCCGACGCCGGCGACTATGCGGTGCGCGTGATCGACGACGTGGCTCTGGTGGTCGGCGTGTGGCGCGGCGTCGGCATAAACTGCGGCGAAGTTTTTGATTACAGCGCCCGGTTCCTGGCCCTCTATATCAAACGCAGCAATGGCTGGAAACTGTTCCGTGATGAGTATCTCGATTTTGAGCGGTAACGCGGCAAAATTTCTGGCCCCTCAACAACATATGCGCCTTGACAAGACGCGCGCCTGTCGGCACAATCTTCATATCTAACTATTAATCCAATTGGAAAACGGGGGTTTTCTTTAGCAGCTTTTTTGAGCGGAAAACAGATTTTCCAGCACATACCGGCCCTGTACAACTCCGTGTTCTATGTGTTCCCTCGTACGCATGGCACGGGTATTGTCATCTGTAACGCATGGTTTTAATTGTTTTACCAGATAGAGATTTTGATCCCACGGAAACATCCGTTCCCTGGCACTACCTCAAGGAGGCGGGATACGATGTGCGCTTTGCCACGCCGTCGGGCGAACCGGGGGAAGCGGATAGCCGCCTGATTGAGAAGGGCTTCAGCGTTTTGTCGCCCATTTTTATGACACGCCCGGAAGTGGTTGAGCTGTACCGGGAGATGGCCGCCGGCGAACATTACCAGAACCCGCTCGTTTATGAAGCGGTGCGAGAAGCGGATTTCAAGGCCATTCTTATCCCCGGTGGCCACGCACAGGGCATGAAGTTGATGCTGGAGTCAGAGATCATGCAGCGGCGCATCGTCGAATTTTTTGCCGCAGACAAACCGGTGGGCGCGATCTGCCACGGCGTCCTGCTGCTGGCCAGGAGCATTGATCCACAGACGGGCAAATCGGTGCTGTACGGCCGTAAGACAACGGCCCTGCCTAAGAAATACGAATGGCCGGCCTGGCGCGTCACCTCCCCCTGGCTGGATGATTATTACCGTACCTATCCCGTGGCCGTGGAAGATGAAGTCAAGGCCAGCCTGGCTGACGAAGATGATTTCCTGGGCGGACCGTTGATACACATTCGAGATACGGAAGAACACCCGGAACGCGGCTTCATCGTACGCGACGGCAATTACCTGTCAGCCAGATATCCGGGGGACTGCTACCGTTTTGGCGAATCGTTTGTGGAGCTGATCGATGAACAGTAACCAGTGGCCAGTAAAAGTAATCAGTCTACGGCCTGCTGTTCACTGAATACGGAAAACGAGGTATAAAAATGGACGAGGACATCATATTCACGCCGCTGTCATTTCGCAGCCTGACGATTAAAAACCGGGTGGTGCGATCGAGCATGTCCGGCCGTTTTGACAATTACGACGGGTCCGGCAGCT
>JBJYWZ010000310.1:0-1861 GCA_046259725.1 Promineifilaceae bacterium (SeqCode)
CTGGCGCCGCGCATCCGCAAATTCGTCATGCCCAAAGGCATTCTTTAATCCAGCTGGCCGGCAACAGGCAACGTAACTGCGTGGGGCACATTTAGCTGCGGATTGCAGACCAGAGCACTCCCGGCAGCTTCCAGGGCGATGGCTTGAATTGAAGTTCCACCAGCCTCTGACTGATCTCTTTCCCTGTTCGTGAATGGAGGGACATGGGATCGGGCGAGATCATGAAGGGATTGCGCACTACGGTCTTCTGGGGGCTGTGAAACATCAAGGTATTGCAGGTCACACCCGTTCCAGATTCGATGTCATAAATGTCATTGCCTGGATATGCGCCCCAGGGTGTTGTCATGGCAAAGAAGCCAAATGCCGCGTACTGGTTAATCAAGACGGTGCCGTAGCGCAAGTCGGCCACAGCACGGTCGACAGCCTGCGCGACCAGGGAGTCCTGCAGGGATTGCGGGTGAACAATCATTGTTGCCGTAAGATTGCCCCAGAGATGCTCATTGGCGAAGCTGACGGCCGAAGCCAGGAATGAGGGCACATCGCCCCCAGCCAGCGCTGTTTCGGCAAACATGCTGCAGAAAGCTTCGTTCTTAAAACAAATGTCATCCGTATTACCAGCGTCAACATCGCGGATGAGCGTCCACGGCAGTTGGCCGCCCGTGGCGACACCGTGTTGATCGCAACTCGGGTGGGCAGCAAGGAACTCTTCATGCCGCTGCCGGGCGCCTGGATAGTAGGCTTCGCGGGTCTCCACGCGGGCCAGATTTTCTCCTATGGCGTCAATGAGATCGTGGCGATGCTCCCAACCAGCATGCTGGATGATCAGGCGTGGTGTGAGGCAGTTGAAGCCGGCGTTAATTACCAGCCATCGCGCCAATTTTTCTCCCCACGCGTCAATTTCTTTCGCTGTCCACGGACCAGGCACGACGATGACGGGCGTGACGTTACCCAGTTCACAGGTGAATCGTTTTTCAATAAGCGGCCGGCGTTCAGCCTTCCGTTTCTGTCCCTCAACACCTGGGCCAAAAACGATGGCCTCAAAGGTTTTGTCCGAGCCAGTCATGTGCAGCTCGTCCACGGACGTGTGGTGGCAAAGATAACTTCCCTCCTGCGCCCCACCGTAGACAATACGCAGAAAGCCCCTGTCAATCAACGCCCGAAAGCCTTTGCTAATAATCGGGCCGATATAATCATTAACCGGGTTCATCTTTAGAAGGACGACGCTGCCCTCCACAAAAAGTTTGTATAGGAAATCAGTCGGTATAAGCATCGCTCCGTTACCAGCGCCAAGGATCAGGGTTACCTTTCCCGAGCCGGGTTCCTGGTGGTATAACCAGGCCTGGTTGTCCAGAACTTCCTTTAGAGAAACGCCCGGCTGCATCCAGACCTCGGCCGTCATCCCTGAAAACACCATACTGTCATAGCGATCCACGGGAAATACCTGTGCGCGTACCTGGCCCCCGGGCAAAGTGTCAACAGGTCCAGGGATGTGCGGCCGTCCGCTGCGCTGAATATCACGCAGAGACTCAGCCAAGAGACGGATGTTACGAAATGTGTAAGCGAGCTGCGCCCAGTCTTCTGCTTCGGCGTAATCGTTGCCCTGTGTGCCTTTTGCCTGCACGCAGGCTGCTACCCATTCCTCCCCGACATCATGTAGATCGAGCAGGATCTGATCGAGGATTTTGATACGTTCGCCGAGATCCAGGGCCGACCATAACTCTTTATGAGCACCCAATTCGGCCAAGGCGCTGTCCATTTCTACCTGCGGCGTTGGCGGCAGCGCGCCGCCAAGATCGGTTCTGGTAATGAACCCTGGTTGATATTGTTCATTTTCACGGTTACTGGTCATGGTTGCCTCCTA
>JBJYWZ010000310.1:1961-3896 GCA_046259725.1 Promineifilaceae bacterium (SeqCode)
GGCGACCGGCAGGGTTACATGGCCTTCATCATGGTCTGGGTAACAGGGCCGCACATCGCCAAACTGTTCTTCTCGTCGCTCGGCCGTCTGGCCTACAAGGTCGAATACTTCAATACCGCTGCAGAAGGGCTGCAGTGGCTGCAAGACCTGCCCGAGGGTTGACAATCGGTTTCGTTGAAATTGGCTAATTCCCCATTTCTGGATGGACATGGCATGCATGAGCAAGCTGACAGGCAGGGGCGGGCCGTAACCCGCCCCTTTCTTTTCAGGAACCCCCGAATATTCTGGGTAGGAAGATATGATAGGAGGCAACCTGGATGCAGCCCTCATCGATCATCGTATCTTCCCCGCCCGGCCCAGATACCGTCAGTGTGATTGTATAATCTCCCTCGCTTTCGTATTCGTGCGTTGGATCGCCGCAGTTGGCTTCTCTGCCGCCGTCGCCAAAGTCCCACAAACATTCGTCATAGTCGCCAGTGGAGAGGTTGGTGAAATCAACTATCAAGGGCGGCGCGCCGCTTGTAGGCGTGGCACTGAATGCGGCCGCTGCTGGAGCGTAGACAGAAATGTAATCCGCACGGGTCATCGTGCCTTCACTACCAGGCCCTTTGACCGTCAGGCTGACGGCGAACGTGCCCGGCGTGTAGTACGTGTGCGAGGGATCGTCGCAAGCCACGGATGTATCGCCATCGCCGAAGTCCCATAGACATTCGTCATAATCGCCCATCGAGAGATTATTGAATTCGACCTTCAAGGGGAGTATTCCGCTGGTGGGTGAGGCGCCGAAGTCGGCCGTTTGCGACCCGTATACGACGATCAGACCTTTCCTGATTTTGCGGTCAATGCCGCCAGGTCCCTTGACTTTCAACATAACCGTATAAGCGCCCGGCTCGCGATAGGTGTGCCAGGGACCACTGCACCCGTCCTCTGTCTGGCCATCGCCGAAGTCCCACAGACATTCGTTATACTCGCCGTCCGTGAGATTGGTGAATCTAACCCTGAGAGGGGGTATGCCGCTGGTCGGCGAAGCGCTGAAATCAGCGACAGGACTGCCGTGGACTGTGATGTAATCCACGCGCGTCAACTTCCCCTGGCCGCCAGGGCCGGACACCTTCAGACTGACACTGTAAATTCCAGGGTTTTTGTACCTGTGCAGCGGATCGCCGCACCCCTCTTCTGTACGGCCATCGCCGAAGTCCCACAGACAATCATCAAAGTCGCCGGTGGAGAGATTGGTGAACTTAACCTTTAAGGGCGGCGCGCCGCTTGTAGGCGACGCCTTGAAGTCAGCCAGCGGACGGCTGTGGATGGTGATGTATTCCACTCTGATCTTCTTGTCTTTGCCGCCAGGGCCAATCACTTTCAGACTGACCGCGAAAGTTCCCGGCTGGCTGTACTTATGAGACGGACCTGCGCAGATCGTAGACTGAGTGCCATCTCCGAAGTCCCAGACACATGTATCATAGTCGCCGGTGGAGAGGTTGGAAAAGTTCACAACGAGAGGGGATGGTCCGCTGGTGGGCGCGGCACTGAAATCAGCCGTTGGCGCGGCGCTGCCAACGGTCAGCGTGACCGGTACTTTGGCTGGCGTGGCGCGATTGGGATCATTGTGTTCAACGGCCAGAACTGCCTCATACGCGCCCTTCGGCAGTGATTTCGTGCCTGCTTCGATGGAGATCGTCTGCGACGAATGTCCCGCGATTTCAGCTCCGTCAACGAGGCTGCGCAGCCAGGCGATATCCTCGTAACCCGGTTCGGCCAGCCAGGCGAATATATTATTGGCAAGCAGGCGGTTGTCATCTTCTTCAACACGCCAGTCGAGGAAGTCCGATCCGGCGACAACCACCATCTTGCCCCGCTTCTCTTCATGCACCACCACGTGAGGCTGTCCGCCATTATCCATGACAACGGGAACGCTGCCGCTGCTGAAGGTCA
>JBJYWZ010000311.1:0-2022 GCA_046259725.1 Promineifilaceae bacterium (SeqCode)
TTGGAAATAAAAGGAAACGGGTGGCCGGGATCGACGGTCAGCGGCGTGAGGATGGGGTAGATCTCTTTCTGAAAATGTTCGTGTAGAAAGGCTTGCTGACCTTGATCGAGCTGGTCGTAGTCGCAGACATCAATACCCGCCTCGTGGTGCAGCGCCGGCCGCAGCACCTTTTCCCAGGTCGCCGTCATAGTGCGGTGCATCAACAACGTGGCCTCGCGCAGCAGCGCAAGCTGTTCGCCCGGGGTACGGCCGTCAACAGAAAGCTCGCGCACGCCGGCCGCTTCCTGTCGTTTCAAACCACCGATACGTTTCTGTGTGAACTCGTCCAGGTTGCTGGCCGTGATAGCCACAAATTTCACTCGCTCCAGCAGCGGGAGGCGATCATCCATCGCCAGGTGCAGCACGCGCCAGTTGAAGTCGATCCAGCTCAACTCCTTGTTGAAGTAGAGAGTTGGATCTTTCAAACTTGCGTCTTCCGGCACGGGGCGCGGCCTGACGGTTTTGGGCAGCAGGAACGGCGCCGATTTGATCTCTTCACGGCCGTTTGTCGAATGGCAGGGGTTCTCTTTGGCCTGCGCAATCTGTTCACTCCCTGCTGTTTCGGAAGAAATTCCTTGCGTTGCGGTCATTTGCCTTCCCCGTTCATCTTCAGTAGGCGAAACTGTACCTATCTTATGGTTGACGTCCATTATACATGATGCCGGCAATTCCGGGTCTCATGGCTAATAGCAGCCGGCTGATCTTTCCTCGCGACATGATTTCTGCAATACTTAAGGCAATACGAGGTCGCTATGAGCAAAAATAACCAGGATGAAAAATCCGAAAAGAACGAGAAAGAAGAAGAAAAGTCGGTCGAGGAGAAGTGGCAGCGCGATTCCCTGGGTTCTATCGTCTGGGCATTGATCTTGATCTGGGCCGGATTTGTATTTCTGGCAAGTAACACGGGCCTGCTAGATTCCTTCAACGATCTTCTGGACGGCATGGGGCTGCGCACGGCCGAGCTGCCATTTAAGGTCCCTTTCCTGCAGCTTGAGGCGTGGTCGCTGATCTTCGCCGGAGCGGGCGTTCTACTCCTGGCCGAGGTGGTGATCCGCCTGATATTTCCCTCTTACCGTAAGCCCGTACTGGGCACGGCGATCATGGCCGTTGTCGCCCTGGGTTTCGGCCTGGGGGCCTGGGGTCTGATCCTGCCCCTGGTTTTGATTATCGCCGGGCTGGCGATCATCCTGGGAGCGTTGTTCCGGCCGAAATAAAGGCGGATGCCTGTCATGAAAATGACGGGTGTTCATGATCGATAGCCTCGTTCCATTGGGCAAATCGTTTCTGAGATGTGCTATAATATGCTATCAATCGTGACTGCAGCGGCCTAAACTGCAGCCTGACAAAGACAGCAGGCGATCTGAAGCAGTGAAATAGCGGTCGGTTTTTATTAAGGAGTGAGTAATGACCTACGAGAAAGCAGTAAAAGCACTGCTGGATGCCAATCTGATCAGCGAGGAAAAAGTAGATGCGGCCCTTGCCGCTTTAACCGCGCATTCGACCGAGTTTACGTATACCGACTGGGCCGCCGCGCTGGCCAGGGCTGGTGTGATCGCCAACATGGACTTTGAAAAGGCGTGCGACGTGATGCTGGAAGCAGGCGAGGAAGAGGCGGAAGAGGGCGGCGACGACTTTGATGAGGCGCTGCGCAACGCGGGTATTCTCTGACAGACTCCATACATTCTAGAGACGGCCGAGATTGAGGGTCGTGAACTCGCTCCAGGCATAGTTTAGCGGGGTCCACCAGCGATCACGGCCGATGCAGCGGAAATAGGGGGGCCTGAAAGCGCGTATGACATCGCCGATCTGGTAGCGCGGCAGAATGAGCGTGGAAACCACCAGCTTACCCGTCTCTCCGGGGCGCATCTCATGCAGCATCTTGATCCCGGAGCGCGTCAGCACCTCAAAGAAAAAGAGATCATAGTTAGGAACCCAGGCCTTCTTGTCGTCCCGCTGCTGGCCGAACATGCCTTCCGTCGCACC
>JBJYWZ010000312.1:0-17256 GCA_046259725.1 Promineifilaceae bacterium (SeqCode)
CAAAGTTATAAGTGCCATCAGATGCTATTTCCGTTTCCTGCGTGGCCACCTGCTGCAGATCAGGTGTAAAAGCGCGCAGCAGGACCGAGCCGGCACTAATCATGTCGTCCGTCGAGCCATTCAATACCTGGCCGCTGATGGAGACAACTTCGATCGGCTGGAAAGCGGCTTGCGGGTCGGCATAGATGTAGCTAAAGGTGCGCGCATAATCGATCACGTCCCATAGTTCATCTTCCCCTAAATCATAGGTATGGTCAGTGATTTCCGGGTCTTGCAGACTGGCCAGAACCATTTCATTGCTGCGGCTGTACCAGTAGCGAAGATCACTCAGGTCAGGCACGGTCGCGGCGCTCGCGCCGGCCTCCGGCCCATCTCCGGCGCCTTCTTCACCGTGACAGGAAAGGCAGTTTTCTTCATAGATCACACGGCCGTTTTCGATTGCTTCAACAGGAGTACCCAGGCTGAATACTGCGGCGACCAGGTCCCAGCGGCTGTCGGTATCAATCGGATTTGAACTTGCCGGGCCAAAAGGAGGCATGGCGCCGGCCGGCCGGCCATCCGTTATGGTCTGGAACAATGAAGAAGGGACGGCCGTTCTGCGAAATTCCTCATCAGTATAGTCGCGCGGCGGCCTTGGCAGATTTCCCGCCAACTCTCCATTTCCCTGGCCTTCCGGTCCATGACAATTGGCACAGCGATTGGCGAAAAGCGGAAGCCCAACTTGAGCATCAGGCGGTCCGGCCGGCTCAAGCGGTTCCTGGGCTGATGCGGGGGCGCTCAAAACGGCCGTGGATAGAATCAACAGGACAAGAAAAACAAGAGCAGCACGCGCCGCCCGGCGGCGGAATGAGTGTGAAAGTTGGCTGAAGATCATTCGAAAGGTCGGGGTTTAGGTTGAAGGTTGAACGGTATAAACGGCCTGCCCACAGCGCGGGCAGAAATTGTCGTCAGATTCCAGGCCCTGGCCGCAGTTCGTGCAGAACCGGATGGCGGTGCCGGTGCCTGCGACCGGTGCGCGCTGCTGCTTTATCCGGCTGATGGCCGCCTCGATCTGAGCATAAACATCCCCGTCTCGCTGTTCGTCAGACATCTCATCCAACATCTTGAGCGCCGCCGCGGCCTCGCTCATGAGGGAGGTGCGCATCTGCTCATACTCTTCATCCGGAATCTTGCCCGTATCATGATCAAATTCGAGCGCGCGAACAGCTTCCAAAAGCGCCGATTTTTGCGCCGTCAACTGCTGACGTTTGCTCGACACTTCATCTGCAGGAGGCGGTTTGAAAAACGGACGTACAAGAAAAAGGCCGACTACAATAAGAATAGCCAGGCCCAGTAAAATTGAACCGATCGTAACAGGTAGCATAGAATTTGTTCAAGAATCTCTGAGGTTTACCACTTTATTCTGCGCGGATAGGCCCGTTAATAAACCACAGGGATTCAGACTAAATATCTTCTTCTTGCAAAAGCTTCTGGATCACGCCATCCATTGTCGCCTGATTTAGCGGACCGATTTGAACATGTTCGATGACGCCGTCCTTACCGATGAAAAAGGTTTCCGGCACACCCGTGATCTCATAAGTATCGGAAATATCGGTACCAAGGTCAGGGGCGTTTGGGTAGGTAATACCAAACTCCTCTAAATATGAGATTGCATTTGGTTCAACATCTGAATAGGCCACGCCGAGGAATACAACATCATCATCCTTGTAGCTGCGCCATGTATTCTCAATGAGATCCGCTTCCAGGCGGCATTCCACACACCAGGATGCCCAGAAATTGAGGACAACGACCTTACCGGCCATTTCATCCAGATCGGAAACCTGCTTATCCTCCCACTCGTAACCGTTAAAAAATTCGACATCAAAATAGGGGGCCTGCTGGCCCGCTTCCGGTCGTGTGGCATTGGTCTTCACCAGACCCCAACCCAATAGGGCCAACAAGCCGATGATGGCAGCCCAGATGGCAACCGTCGTCCAGCGTATACCGCCAGAGCGTGTTCCACCAGACTCACTCTCTTGGGCCTGGATAGGCGTTTGCGTTATATCACTCATTACTCTTCTTCAGCTCCTCTTCAACGCGAGCCAGATAGTCATCGCGAGCCGGCTCGGCCGTTGTCAAAGGTTTATCCGCTACGGCCACAGAGGGAACCGTGGAGACAGTCTCTGTTTCAGCGCCTCGTAATCCACGCATGTAGCGGCTAAAAAACAGCACGCCCACCAGAAGCAGCACCACCGGCAGCACCCACAGCACGATCAGGCTGACACCACGGCGCGGCGGATTTGCCAGGACGCCATCTCCATATTGGCGGGCGAAATAATCAAAAATTTGCTGATCGGACTGTCCTTCCGACAGCTTGGTACGAATGAGCTCGCGCCAGTCGGCGCAGGCCTTGGTCTGGCATACATCCAGCGGCGTGTTCTCACATACGGGGCAGTAAATATCCCTGGCAACTTCATTTACCGCGTCGTCAGAGACGGCCGTGGTATCGCTGCCGCCATTGTCTTGCGCCGCGGCAGGGATAACGATTGTCGCCAGGATCAGGACGGCAAGTAGAATTTGCAAAGGACGTTTGGCATGGATCATGATTCCGATTTACTCCTGGAATCGATTTAGTCAGCAGCACCCAAAGCGCTCCCCGCCGGCAAAGCGGCGGCGATACGTTCTTCGCGCTTATCCGGCCAGGCAGCAACAAGCGTGCCGATAGCAAAGATAATTGCCCCAGCCCAAATCCAGTTAATTAACGGGTTGAGATAGATACGGAACGTCGCTTCGTTAGGCGTCAACGGTTCCCAATCCACAAGGAGGACGTAGAAATCTTCCGTGATCGTTGATCGGGCGTTGGGAATGGTCATCGGCTGCATCGTACGCGTGTAAAGTTCAGAGCGCGGATGAAGTGTCCTGACTAATGTCCCGTCTTGATATAAATCGACGGTCGCCTCGGTGATCACGAGATCATCCGGCCCGTTATAGCGCTCAACCTGATTGAACACCATTTCGTAATGACCAAGCGATACTGATTCCCCACTTTGCAGGCGGATCTGCGTCTCCTGCTGAAACAGTTCTGTGCCGATGATGCCGAAGGCCATCACAAGAACACCAATGTGGATCCAATAGCCACCATAGCGACGCCTGTTACGCGACATCAAATTGGTGAGCGCGCCCCAGGCGCCTTCACCGCGACGCATACGGGCTCTTGTTCCTTTCCAGAACTCGAGAAGCGTCAGGATGCCGGAGAATCCCACGATCCAGAAGCCTAATAAGGCGCCCCAACTGCGTATACCGAAGGCGAAAAGCACTGCGATGAACAGGGTGCTGATCAGAGCCGGCCAGCGCACAGACATCTCAATACGCTTCAGGCTGGAGCGGTACCACATGGTCAAGGGCGCAATGCCCATCAAGAGCAGCAGGAGGGCAAACAAGGGCGCCAGGGCTCGTTCGTAGACAGGCGGACCGACAAATCCCTTTTCACCGGTAAACAGTTCGGAAATTATGGGATAGTAGGTAAAGAGAAAGACTACTCCGAGGATGGCAATAATCAGAAAATTATTATACAGAAAGGCCGCTTCGCGTGAGAAAAACGACTCAATATGATTTTCAGAAGTCAGCGACGACCGCCTTCTAGTTACCCATATGGCGGAGAAAATGAACATGATGGCGATGAAGCCAAAAAACAGTGGTCCAATCGCCGATTGGGCGAAGGAGTGTACTGAGGAGATGACGCCGCTGCGCACCACAAATGTGCCAAGAATGACGAGGCTGTAGGTCAGGATAATGAGGAACATATTCCACATCTTGAACATGTCCCGTTTTTCCTGAATCATGACTGAATGTAAGAACGCCGTGCCGGCCAGCCAGGGCATGAGAGACGCATTTTCAACCGGGTCCCAGCCCCAGTAACCGCCCCAACCCAGGACATCATAAGCCCAACGGCCGCCCAGGATCAGGCCGAGACTGAGGAAGAGCCAGGCCACCAGCGTCCAGCGGCGCGTGATTGTAAACCAGGTATCATCCAGCTTATTGGCCATCAGGGCCGCCATGGCAAAGGTATAGGGAATCGTAAAGCCGACGAATCCCAGGTAAAGCATGGGTGGGTGGATGATCATCCCAGGATGGCGCAGCAGCGGATTCAGCCCATTACCATCAGCGGGCACAACCGCCAGCCGCGCAAACGGATTCTCCACAAACATCGTGATAAAGAGAAAAAAGATCTGGGTCATGCTGGCGACCATCAGCGCATAAGGCATCAGGTCTCTCTGCTTGTTCCAGTTTCTAAACATGGCCGCGGCGGTAAATGTAGACAGCAACAAGTTCCAAAAGAGGAGCGAGCCGGCCTGGCCTCCCCAAAGAGCAGTCACTTTGAGGTAAGTGGGCATATCTATGCTGCTGACGCGCCAGACGTATTCAATTGAAAAATCGTTCCGTAGAAGAGAGGCGATCAACAACAGACAGGCCGTCAGAACGAGGAAGAAGATGGCAATTGTCGAATTGCGCGCGCTTTCCACCCAAGCCGGCTTCCCGGTCCGGCCGCCATAGTAGGAGGCCACGGCCGAATACACGGCCGCGAGAAAGGCAAAGAGAAGCGCTAAGAAACCCAAATCAGCAAGCATAATTATTACGACCCGCTATTCACAGAGGGCATTTCCGCGGGCACACCTACGCCAGCCTGCTCCATCTCTTCATAGCGCGTGGGGCACTTTAACATGAGGCCGCCAGGAATGGCTGTGAAAACACCGTTTTCATCCCCGCGTCCCTCAACGAGCGCCTGCGCCTGGTCCTGCAAGAGATCGGGTTTGGGTTCGTTAAGCACAACGACATGAAGTCGATTACCAGGATTATTCATATCGTCCACGATATCGAACTCCAGACGCGAATTCATGGAATCAATCTGCTCGTATTTGATCGAATCGCCGACAACCCATCCGGCAACACGCAGGTCACGCCCCACCAGGCGGGATTTATCACCATAAAACTCATCCACGGTTTTATAAAGCTGTGTGTTCCCGCTCATTGCGTTTACAACGAGAAAAGCGATTGCGGCAATCAAGACGACGCCACCGATGATAAACTTCAGACGGCCGCTCTGTGACTTTTCGGGTGCCTGAGCCCCCTCTTTCTTGGTCCAAGATGCTTGTGCCATAACATTCTCCTAGAATATCTTCTCAACCAGGCTGCCCTTTGGGCTGCCAGACAGTTGGTCACTCAGATTCATCAATCTCCACTTCGTCAGAGAGGATCTCCAACGCGCGTTCTTCAAACTCTTGCGGTACCATGACGTGTCCAGCGCCGAGGAGACCAACGACCAGGCCCGTCGCCTGACCGGCTCCTTCCTGCCAGGCATAGGCAGGGATGTCCTCGGCCTGCAAACGACCAGCAATGATCTGCGCCTGGGTCAGGCCAAACGTCTGCGCAACTTCAACCCATTTCACTTCCTTTTTCCCACCAGGCGTGGTTTCGCTACGATTGGGAGAATCCTGCGGAAAGGGTAATGAAGATGATTCGCTCATAATACAGTCAAAACAATCCTGACAATCATATCAGTTAAAGCACCATTATACTTGTTTCAATGGCGACGCTGCAGGCGTCTAATCCGGCTTCAAGCTAAATCCATCCGTATACATGGTTGATTATAGACCAGAACGCGGATCGATCCAGGGACAATAGGCACTTATTCTACATGACATATGTCATAAGAAGTATTTGGGCCCAAGCAATGGTAGACCAGGCCCGTCCGATTTTCTCAATTTACGATTAAGCTTAATTAAAAGCATGCTATACTCTACAATTGAAGAAAATGTCTACGCTTGAATTCCTACTCGATGCATTAGATGAACGACGAGAGCGGCTCCTGGTGGCTATCGAACCCCTGGACGATGAAGCCCTGCTGCAAAAAAACGTCGTTGGCGAATGGTCCATCTCAGATGTGCTGACCAATCTCACAGCCTGGGAATCAGAATTGGTTACCGGGCTGTTGAAACTGGACCAAAACAAGCAGCCGGTCAAGCTCATGGAGGCGCTGGCCGATCCCGCGGGTTATGACCGCGCTTTTTACAGCGCGATTCAGGATCGCCACCTGGACCAGATTTTTGAAGACCTCCAACTAGTGCGCGTGCAGCTTGAAGATTGGTTGTCAGAGTTTTCGGAGAAGGATCTGACAAATCGGAATCGCTATCGCGGGTTGGATGGCCGTTCGCTGCGCAGTGTTATTGCTGAAGCGACGTATAGACGAGAAGATACGTTTCTGCCGGCGATTGAGGCTTTTTCACAGGTATGGCTCGATACGCAAGAACCAGCGGAAAACGTGATACCGTTGACGCTGCTTGACTTCTCAACGATAGACGACCATGAAAACAAAACAGATTAACGAAACAATTTATGAAGCCGCGCACCAGTCGGCCGTTCTGGTCGATCGCAGCAATCTGGGAATGCTGAAGATCGGCGGCGATTCGCGGCTGGACTTGATACATCGCATGTCCACGCAGGATGTTAAGAATCTGAAACCAGGTGAAGGTGCGGCGACTATCCTGACTACCGATATCGGCCGAATGATCGATCGCCTGATTCTTTACGCCGCAAGCGACCATGTTTACGCGCTAACCGGCGAGAATCACGCAGACGCTATTGCCCGTTACCTGATGCGCTTCGTCTTCTTTAATGACGATTTTCGACTGGAGGACATAAGCAGCAGCACAACGATATTCGGCGTCTACGGGCCCTGGGCAGAACATATTCTCGGTGAGGAAGTGGGCTTCCCGGAAGTTGCGCTGCCTCTTCACCACTGGCGTGAAGCAGAAGTCGCGGGCAGCCCAACCTATCTGCATCGCAGCGATCCAATTAACGGCGCGGGTTATTTCGTCATGTGCGAATCACAGTATCGTGAAGCAGTGCGAAATGCTCTCCTGGCCGCCAATCTGGTTGAGGCGGATGAAGCCGCTTTTGATTTCTTACGTATCGAAGCAGGACAGCCACGGTTCGGCTTTGAGCTCACGCAAGAGTATATACCGCTCGAGGCGGGTCTTTGGGATGATGTATCATTCAGTAAAGGATGTTACACCGGTCAGGAGATCATCGCGCGCATGGAAAGCCGCGGACAGCTTGCCAAGCGGTTAGTACGGCTCACAGCAGACGGCGTCGTGAATGCCGGTGAGGCCATCAGCGCGAACGGCAAAGAGGTAGGCACTATCACCTCGGCGGCTGCAGCCGCGGGAGGCACGCTGGCGCTGGGCTATGTAAAATCGTCCGCATTGATGGATAATACGCCTCTATACGCCGGCGACCAGCCCCTGGGAATAATAATGGAACAGCCCGGCGTTTAGGCCTTGTCCATTATTTTGTTTTTGCAGTTCTGATAAATTCATAGGCGCTTACGATTGACGGCGGTCTATCAAATAGAGATTGCGTATTTGCCGTGAACATTGCAGCTCAAATTTTCGAACAACACCTGATTACCATCTATTTCTTCTATGGCCTGGCTTTTTTTTCCATGGGCCTGGCCTTGCTTGTCGAAACAGGACGCTCATCTGAATTCCCATTTGCAGAGGCGATGGCGCCCCTGGCAGCCTTCGGAATCATTCATGGTTTTCACGAATGGCTGGAGATGTTCCAACTATTGGAAATCAGCGGGGTCGCCGCGGTTCCGGACTGGCTGCTCAGTGATGGATTACGCCTGTTTATTCTCGTCGTTTCCTTTGCGCTGCTCGTCGTCTTTGGCGTGCGTCTTGTCTACGCCAATCACAGACCGGAGGTTGACGGCCGTCTGGAGGCCGCCGCTGCGGCGCTCATACTGATTGTTGTTTGGGCGATCAGCGTCCTGGCCGCGCGCCAGATCTACTCCCTGAGCGGCAGCGAATTGGCCGCGACTGCAGATGTCCTGGGACGTTATATATTGGCGATACCGGGCGCGCTGCTGGCAGCCTGGGCCATCATTTTAGAACAGCGAACTTTCAGCGCGCGCGGCATGTCCGGATTCGGCCGTGCCCTGTTTGGCGCAGCGGTAGCGCTCATCATATATGGCACAATAGGCCAGCTCTTCACAAAAACCAGCCCGATATTCCCATCTAACGTAATTAACAGCGAGCTGTTCCTATCACTCTTCGGCCTACCTGTACAGCTGCTGCGTGCGCTTTGTGCGATTATCATGACGCTCTTCATCATCCGCGCGCTGCGATTTTTCGATACCGAGACCGAACAGCAGCTCATGGAAGCCAGAGAAGCCCAGGCAAGCGCGCAACAAGCGATACTCTACGACCAGCAAAACATCGAACAACTAAATCGAGAACTGCGTGACGCGGTAGGCAATCTCTCCTCATTGTTTGGCTTTGCGCAAAGTCTGGCCAAAACCCTGGACAGCAAGGAGATGCTGCAGGACGCACTGGTCCGCTTCGTCAGCAGCGAACCACACTTTGATGCCTGCATCGTCTTTCTTCGTGATAAGCCGCACGAAGCGCCTTATATTGCCGCGATGACGCGCTGCCCCGCTAATCAAGAGGTTCACGATACGATGTTTGAACATGCCTTACTCATCGGAGATTTCGTGACAAACAGCGAGAAGCCGGGCATCTGGACAGGAACAGAGGTTAAGACTATTACGGATGAATATCAGTTTGAGCCTGGCCAAAATGAAGGTCCACCGGTCAACTCAACAGGCGGACGGACGCTTGGCGTTCCCCTGAATATCAGGGGACAGTATTCAGGCAGCCTGGTCATCTGCACGGTGCCTGAAAAGCCGCCGTTTTCAGCAC
Source organism: Promineifilaceae bacterium (SeqCode) (assembly GCA_046259725.1). Lineage (GTDB taxonomy): Bacteria > Chloroflexota > Anaerolineae > Promineifilales > Promineifilaceae > JAACFF01. The sequence goes on from JBJYWZ010000312.1 coordinate 8,739, forward strand.
GTGAGTTCTCGCTTGTCAGCACGGCCGCCGAACAGCTCAGCATCGCCCTGCAAAACGCTGCCCTTTACCAGGAACTTCAGGAGCGTGACAAGCTGCGGGGGGAACTGCTGCACCAGGTTGTTTCGGCGCAAGAAACAGAGAGACAACGAATCGCCCGAGAACTGCATGATGGAACCGGCCAAACCTTGACGGCATTGGGGCTGGGCCTGGCGGCCGTTTCTGGACGAATCAGCGAGTTTGATCACAAAACCAGCGAACAGGTTAACGAACTAAAGAATCTAAGCACCAGCGCGATGATCGAACTGCGCGATGTTATCTCTAACTTGCGCCCCTCTTTGCTTGATGACCTTGGCCTGGTCCCGGCATTACGCGGCCAGGTACAGACATTTATAGAACGAAGCGGGATTCATGCCGAACTGCATGTTAAAGGAACAATTCGCCGCCTTAGCCCGGACCTTGAAACGATTGTATACCGCATTATCCAGGAAGCGTTGACAAATATTAGCAAACATGCGAACGCGGCATCCTGTGATGTTCTACTTCTATTCGAGATAGATGAACTTCAGATCATTATCAGCGATGACGGCCGTGGTTTTGATGTCGATGAAATCTTACGCTCAATGACCGGCGAGCTGCGTGCCTGGGGACTCCTGGGGATGCAAGAACGTGTAGCCCTTGCCGGCGGGACATTTGACATTACATCGGCGCCGGGTGAAGGGACACTCATTCAAATCAGCATCCCTTTACGTGAAGAGGCCGTAGAAAAAGAAATTGAGGAAAAGGTGTAGGAACGGTATGGAGAAGATTAGGCTGCTTTTGGTCGACGATCACGCTGTTATTCGGTCGGGTTTGCGGATGCTGTTGGAAGCCCAGGATGACATGACGATTGTGGGCGAAGCGGATTCAGGGCGAACAGCGCTAGAGAAAGTGCGCGAGCTGCGGCCTGACGTCGTCTTAATGGATATCAAGATGGCCGATATGAACGGCATCACGGCTACGGAAACAATTAAGGAAGAGTTTCCTGATATTGCCGTATTGGCCCTGACCATGTATGAGGACGATCAATACTTTTTTGAAATGCTCAAGGCGGGGGCTTCCGGTTATATCCCTAAGCGCGCTGCGCCGGACGAGCTTGTTTCGGCCATTCGCATCGTACATCAAGGCGATGTATTTCTCTATCCTTCCCTGGCCACGCGCCTCGTTCAGGACTACCTGAAACGGGTGGAATCCGGCGAACAGCTCATCCATGATGACCTTACACCCCGTGAAAGAGAAGTCCTGGAACTGATAGCAGAAGGATTGACAAACGCCGAGATCGCGCAGGAGCTTGTCATCAGTACCAAAACAGTAGACCGTCACCGCGAAAACATCATGCGCAAACTAGATCTTCATTCCGGTATTGCACTTGTCAAATACGCGATCAAGATCGGGTTAATCGAGCTGGAAGATTGACTCTCCTCCGTTTTTCCCGCCCCACGCTTCATCACACAACGACGCCTGTGCATGGGGTTATCTGCCCACACGTCAAATGGCGCTATTACCCAATAGACGCCGGTCGGCTCCTCTTGTATTCTACCTGTAAGCGCAGCCCGTGTTTACTGGCTGTCCTTCAGCAACATAATGAGCGAGATAAAAACAGCTGGCATAATTATTCTCTTTTTCGCAGTCCGGTGTGTTGTTCCACTGCTGATCACCCTGGCTATCGGCTATTTAATGAACAGACTTGTCGATCGTTGGGAAGTTGAAGCAGCGGCTGCAGAAGAAGCTACCAGTGTCAAGCCAGCCGTGCCGTCCACTGGAAAAGCCGTCCCAACTGCGCGTGGGATACCCTGTTGGCTGATGCGTAACTGCGACGCAGAGACACGAGCCAACTGCCCGGCATATTTAAACCCAGCGCAGCCGTGCTGGATCGCTCGTTTGATGGCTGAAGGCGCAAGGCCCGAATCTTGTCCTGATTGCCCGGTTTACGATCCAAAACTGGCAATCAACTAATATCTGGTTTACGAAGCAGCAATCACGGGTCCATCCAACCACAAGCAATGTGATTGTCGCTTAGTTTTTCCAGTCGCGTTTCTCTCTAGTTTCTGTAACAAAGCAAGCGTATAAATAGAAAGTTGCCTATCTATCTCAAAAGGTGGGCACTATTTCTACAAAGCAGACCGGGGAACCATGGCCAGGTGCAGTCGCGGTACTGTTATGGGCGGGACTCGCGAATGTTAATCAACTAGGCGAGTCAGTCAGCAATAAAAAACATGACACCAAGCAGCCGCGGCAGCCTGCAAAGGATTGCGCGGCCATAAGATGTCTATCATCATAAACCGCCCGCTGAATGGCTGAATCAGCGGGCGGTTTACTGTGGAGAAGATTTGGTACCAACCAGATCTTTCAACCCGATCAGTCAGTAGCTACAAGCGGTCTCTGCGAGGGGAGTGACTCCGGAAGCGTATCTGTCTCCTCCACGCCGCTGTGATCGACGATGGAGAAGAAACGGATACCCAGTGTAACAGCAAGTACGCCGTAGGCAATGACGCCGGCTCCAGCTGCTATTTCTATCAGCGAAGGCACATAGCTCGTATAACTGGCAGCGGTCCCCCCGGTGAGATCAGCCAACAGTACGAGCTGGCCGGCCATGTTCGTATTCCAACGAAAGGCGATCAACCCCCCGATGATAAAGAGGAGGGCCAATATGTGCAGACTTTCTTTATGGCGCAAGCGGCTGCTGAGTAGAATTATCATGGGCACAAGTATGCCGAAGATAATTTCCCCGCCCCAGAAGTTTGCTGACAATGAACCAGAGGTCAGCATCTCAAATGCTTCCGTGCGACCCGGCAGATAAGTGTATTCCGCGCCCAGGAAATCCCACAAGCGAAGATAGAGATAAACGACCAGCGCCCAACCAATGAATCTGGAAACCGAATCCAGCAAGTCATCGCGCACCGTCACTCGCTTTGATAGATGCCCGGCTACCTTGCTGACAAGAACAGTAAGAGCCAGCCCGCCAACAATGGCCGAAGCCATAAATAGAATGGCCATGCTGGGCTTGTACCAAAACGGCCGTGCTTTTAGCACCCCATAAGTCGCCCCCAGAGATGATTGGTGCAGCAAAGAGAAGCTCAGTCCGGCCACGGCCAGGACCGGTGCAAGTTTGTGAATACCACCTAATCGATCGCCAAGTTTTGGCCAGCGCATCTGCACAGGTGCAGAGTGTCCGATGATTGGAATGACTTCCAGGGCTAACACCGTGAAGTAAAGGCCCACACACATCGTCACTTCCCACAACGGTGAGTGGACATTCCAATAGACAAAGCCATGCCAAAAGCGATCCGGGCGGCCGATATCAAGAAGCAGAGTCATGCAGGCCATGCTGTAGCCGATGAGGCCGACAAAAACGGCCGTGCGCGCCACCGGCTGCAGCTTCTTGAAACCTAATAGATAGACGGCTGCTGACAACAGAAAAGCTCCTGCGCTCAAGGCGATGCTGGAAAGATCGATGCCAATCCACAGCCCCCAGGGCACCAGGTCGGTCAGATTCGTCACGTGTAATCCTTGCGTGAAAACGACCGCTGCTGCGTAAACGCCGGCAGCCATTATGCACAATAAGAGTAATACCCACCAGAACAGGGGTTGGCGGATAAATGAAAAGCGTGCAGTATTCATGCTTGGTCCTCCACTTCATGGTGAGGGGTAACGGCCGGCAGATAATAGATGCGTGGTCCGGTGCCCAGGTCCTCTCGCAAGCGATAGGATGCGTGATTAGCCAACAGTTTGCTGACGGCCGAGTCGGGATCATTGAGATCGCCGAATGTCCGCGCCTTTTGCGGGCAGGCAACCACACAGGCAGGCGTTGCAGCTGCATCAACTCCGGGAACAAGTCCGAATTCGAGCCCACGGTCAATACGTTGGGCACAAAACGTACATTTTTCCACCACGCCTCGCGGCCGCCGCGCCACATCTGGCTGACCCCAGGCCGGCACGACCGGGTTTTCGCCTACAAAGTCCTGCCAATTAAACGATCTCGCTCCATATGGGCAGGCCATTTCGCAGTAGCGACAACCAATGCAGCGATCATAGTCCATCATGACGATGCCATCAGGACGATAGTAGCTGGCTCCCACCGGGCAGATGTCAACACAAGGCGCTTCCTCGCAGTGCATGCACTGCACCGGAAGGTAAACCTCTTTCTTGCCTACCGGCTTAACGAGGTTAACACGTGACCAGGCGATATCCGGCGCAATATCATTCTGTGCTTTACACGCCAGAACACACTGCTCGCAGCCGACACATTTCGCCTGATCGATGACCATGGCCCAGGAATGCGTGCTTTCCGCTTCCTGCTGCTCTTCAATGGCGGCGCTTGATTTGCTTTCTTGCCTGGTCCAGGCCACGCCCGCGGTGGCGGCCGTCAGTCCGACGGCGCTCAGCTTGATGAATGAGCGGCGATCAAGTTTGCCGTTTTCCATTTCACTCATCCTCCTTGCGCCTGCGGATGACACCTTCAGCCCAGGGCGCCACAATCATGCCCAAAACCAGACCTACGCCCGCCGGGATAAAGTAGACCATCGGGTTCGTCGTCTGCTCTTGTGGTGGCTCACTGTATACCTGCTGCTCCGGTGTGGCCGGCATACGCACGGTTTCGGTTCGATAACAGGCTACCTGTGTCTCAGAATCAGATATGGCTGCCTGCTGCTCAACGGCAGAATGCATATCAGTTTCATGGCAACGATTACATGTATTCAGATCAACTTCGAATGTATGATGCCGGCTGCCATGTCCTTCGCCGATGGTTGAATCGGTAACGGCCAGGTGGCAATCAGTACATACCAGGCCTTCACTTGCATGTCCGGTAAAAGCATAGTAATGTGATTGATCCTTGTGACAGGTCTCGCAGAGCGCCTGCGTATCTCCGACGCGCAAATCGGCCGTATGCGGGTTATGACACTGGCTGCAGGCCATATCTTCTTGCGCATGGTTGCTGTCCTGCCACTCAGCGAAGGTGTCCACATGACACTCCCCACACAATCGCGAGGAGACATCAGTAGGCATGTATTGGTCCGGATGACCTTCGACTATTGGGCTGTGACAGGCAAGGCAGTCAACTCCTTCCGAGATATAGGTTCCTGTCTCCGGATCATAACCGGTCGTATGGCAGGCCAGGCATTCTCGCGGCTCACCCTTCTCTTTCCAGGTCTGCTGGAAAACAGTATCATCAAAAGCCTGCGCATGAGAACTCTCGTCCCAATGGGATCGCAGGCCTTCGTGACAGCCGATACATTCGTTGCTATCAGGGTCAGGTGGGGGATCCTGGGCCTGTACGACGGCCGCCAGTGACACAGCCAAAATGGCCCCACAGAGGCCAGCCAGCAAAATTCTTATCAGTCGCATAATCTTCCTCCACATGGCCGCAGCCCCAATTGGCCACAGCCTGCTTACCCGGTGAGCACCCTCTCACATTGGCTGGAAGACTGCTTATAGTTTAGCCGGTACATGCACTCTGTACTATTGGGTAAACAGCCGATTCAGCGATGGGAAAAGGGACGTTATTCAGGCATCAGGGGCTGATTTCTGCACACAACCTCCCTTTCATAATAGAGGAAGGCCGGCAACACCCAACTTAGCCATGGGTTATTCACCCCAGCCCAGGCCGTTCGGTGGAGTGCTACTGTCAGTTATTGTCCGGCCGGACGCCTGATTCCTGCCGATATCTTGCGGCTGCCAGGGGCAAATGGTTCATTTACCGGATAGACAACAAGCTGCCCGCGGACTAAACTGAAGATAGAAAACAGCGCATTGGCTGTGAGGAAATTCATTCCTAGTGAGCACCCACTGACTGGAGAATTTTTGATTATTAAACCAGGGGGTTTAAGATGAATCCAATTGCAGTAGTAGCCGTAATCGCCTTACTCTTGATCATTCGTCTGGCCATACCCTGCGCGGTGATTGGTGGGCTATGTTTTGGAATGGACCGCCTTTACAAGCGTTGGGATGAAGAAGCCGCGGATCAGGGAGTAGCCGCCCAGTAGCAAAATTGGCATAGAAAAAAGCCGGCATCTGTGGATGCCGGCCCTGATAATTGTATGTAAAAGGCCAGGTCAGACGATCTGGCCTTTATTGTCTAGACTACTCAGCTTTCAGCTTCAACTGCCGGCCGAGTCATCGCGGTAACATCGCCGCCAACAGCCGATAGTGAGTCATACAAAAACTGCATGACGTACTTGCCGTTGTGTGCAAATGCTCCCGGATCCTTCTGTACATACTGGTAGTTATACGCAGCACGCAGCAGTTCGGGTGTCCAGGTCACGTAACGTTCCGTATCTCCTTCATCGTAAACGCCATCACCATTGGCATCAATAAAGAAGTAGGGATACGCCGACGCATTATAAACAATGCTGTCGGTCGCCGGATTGTTCGTGGCATTGGCCTGGATGGCAACCAGTAAGGCGTCAGCCATCGTCTGGATCTCACCAGCGAGGCCTTCTTCGACATCGCCGTCGCCATCGTAGTCAATTTCACTGACGCGGATGTTTACGAGATCCTCTGCAGATTCAATACCTTCGTGGCAGTCTGCACATTCTTCGAATTCCACCTCAAGCTCGTGAATCGAGTGACACTCCGTACAGCTATCAAAACCGGGAACATGTTCGTTGCGACCAACGTATTCCTGGCCTGCATACTGGTAGGCACCCTGCACTTCACCGCCGAAGAGCGTCGCGCCGGCCGCGAAGTAATGGACATTCCTGAAGGAAAGACCTTCCGCAACCTCGTTATCCGGTGAATCGCCAATCGCTCTGTCGACGCTCACCGTAGACTCACGCCCTTGATGGCAGTTGATGCACAGGTTGCTTTGCGGATCCTCAAATCCAACGGTCGCTCCACTTGGGAAAGTGACCTGTTCAACTTCATAGATGGTGAACTCACTCAGGTCGCTGTGACACGTAGCACAATTCAGGCCATTTGCCGTCGGCTGTGAGGTTGTGACACCTTCATGAATGAACTGCGGTAAACCAGCGGCCGAGTGGCACTTGCTGCACGATCCGGGCACCATACCTTCCTCGTCCCAATGGCGGAATGCCTCTTCGGAACCGGCAAAGTGTCCATGATCAATGCGCCGTGCGTTGCTCAGGTCAACAGGTTCTGCCAGCGCTTCATTCAGATCGGCAATCGAATCATAGAGCAGCTGGATGGTGTACTTGCCGCCGTGTGCGAAATTACCCGGATCCTTCAAGGATACCTGGTAATTGTAGGCTGCTTTAGTCAGGCGGGGCGTCCACGCGTTAAAAGCGTTGTCACGGACGGCCTCTTCCTCGCTGGCCACACCATCACCATCTGTATCGATGAAGAAGTATGGATGACTTTCGACGTTGTAGGCGATAGGTGTGCCGCTGACTTCATTGGCATAGGCCTGCAATGCCTGTAACAACATCTCGCGCATGCCTTCGATCTCGTAGAAGATACCTTCTTCCATATTGCCGTCGCCGTCATAGTCGACCAGCGAACCCTGCATACGCACATTGACAAAGTCATCTACGGTCGTCACATCGGTGTGGCAAACCGTACATTCTTCCACCTGGACTTCAAGAGTATGCGAGTTATGGCAGGAGATGCATGTGTCATAACCTTCGACGTGGTCAAACTTGGAATCATACGCCTTGCCATCGTACTCGAAGCCACCCATAGCCATCGTGCCGTACTGCGTCGCCGCCGCGGCATAGTAGTGGATATTGGAGAAACCAAGATCCTCACTAATCTCGTCCGGCGAATCAGCCAGGCCGGCCTCCTCGATTTTCGCGTTAACGCTGACCGTGGATTCGCGACCCTGGTGACACTGCATACAACGTGACTCGTCTCCTAGACCCATCAGCTCAATGCCTGAGGGCATCAGCACACTGGTCATGTTCACGGTCACATCGTTGTGGCATGCTTCACAGGTAACTGTCGTGCCGATTGGAGCAGGGTTATTGACAACATTTACTTCCGAGCCATCCGCGCCGATATAGTCGAGAAAGCCGGGTGTACTGTGGCACTTGGCACATGAGGTGGGAACCTCGGCCGGATCATCTTCATTCCAATGAACAAAAGCTTCTGCTGAAGCATCAGCATGGGGTGAAGATGCCCACTGCTCCTCAAATGGGACCACAGCAACGGCCGATACCGGTTCTGTCATCTCCGGCTCTGCCACTACTTCTACTATACGTGTCACCTCAACTTCAGGACCGGGAATTTCCACTTCCGGACCCGGCACCTCTACGACGCGGGTGACTTCGACGGTCTGCGGCTGCTGGCTACATGCCGCTATCATCAAACTAAATAGCAGCAATGTGCCCAGAAGCAGCAAATAGCGCCTCTTAGGACAACATTTCATGGGTTAACCTCCTCTTTCACATAAAAGTGGTAATGGGTCTAGTTCTTGAGCCCCATTACACGAACAATAATACAGGCCGATTACGGCCTTACTCACGTTATGGCACCGCTGTTGCCAGCGGCGTATAAACCTGTGGTGTGACTGCCGGCAGTGATGTAA
>JBJYWZ010000313.1:0-8879 GCA_046259725.1 Promineifilaceae bacterium (SeqCode)
TTGTCGTCCATCTGCTTCATGCCGGCTTCGTTGACGCCCCAGTCCTTGCCGCCGGGCTCGCCCACCATAGCATTGTACTTGTCCGACAGAACCGTCGTGATGTGCATGCGCGCGGGGTTGTACCAGACAAAGAAGGGCTTGCCGGTTTTCTCCGGGTCGTTGCGATCCAGAAAGTCGATGACCTGGGCCGAAATCTCCTCGTCCACTGACTTGGACCGCTCCAAGGTGAGCGGACCTTCGTCCTTGCAGGTCTGGTTCTTTCCTGTCCCGTCGGAGGACGTGCAATGGAGCACCGGGCGGGGCGGTGTCATGCAAAGCCCATCCTTGGGATCGATTGCACCGGGCACTGGATCGAGGCCGGGGACGGGGGTGTTTTTACAAGGAGGCGCGACGGCCTGCTCAGTCGGGGACTTGTTGATGTCGGGGAAGCTCACTCCCTGCATCGCGTCTAAGTGATAGAGGTAACCCCAGAACTCCTGAAAGCCGTGCGCGGTCGGCAACGAGTCTGCATGGTCACCCAAATGGTTCTTTCCGAACTCACCGGTTGAATAGCCGAGATCGAGCAGGAACTTGGCGAGCGCCGGCGTGCCAGGTTGCAGGTAAGACGAGGCACCGGGGATTTCCGGCAAGGTCATACCAGCGCGAACCGGCTGCATTCCGGTGAAGAAGGCGGTACGACCGGCGGTGCAGCTCTGCTCGGCATAGTAGTCGGTGAACATCGCCCCTTCTTGGCCGATGCGGTCGATGTTGGGCGTCTCGCCGACCATCAGGCCACGGTGATAGATGCCTGGCTGCATCCAGCCGATGTCGTCGCCCATGATGAACAGGATGTTGGGCTTCTTATCCTCTGCCGCTGCCGGCGTGGCCGCCGCCATGGCGGCACCCAACAGCGCAAGTGCCCCGAGGCACAACTGCCGCGTGATCTTCATAAAATTCATTCCTTCTCTGGGTAGAAATTTTGGAGGTCGCAATAGACGAGCCGCCGTCTCGTCGGCGCGGTCGATGACGTTCTTTCGCATACTTCGACGTTTCTAATTTCGCAGTTTTGGGTATTTGTGGGGTGCCCCCAGAATAGTGGCGCAACCAGGAGACACGGCATTGGATCACGATGAAGGCCTTGCCTTGCTCGGCCAGGAGGGTTGGCTGAGCAAGACGCCCGACGAATTCCGCAAGGCGATTCTGTCGCGGTGCAACTACGAGCACGTTGAGGCCGGCAAATTGATCCAGACTGGTGGCGAACAACACGGCGAACTGATCGGGCTTGCGCAGGGTATCGTCGAATTCAGGACGGTCCTCGGGCGCGCCGACACACCACTCATGCATTTCGTTCATCCCGTCTTCTGGTTCGGCTACATTCCCATCCTCACCGGCCGGCCAAGGAGGGTCGCCGCGACCGCGAGGACGGACACCCAGTTGGCGCGGGTACCCCATGCCGAGGTGAGGGCGTTGCTCGGCCGACGACCGGACTGGTGGGACCACGTCATGCCGCTGTCAATCGCCTATGGCGACGTAGCGTCGAGGGTTGCCGCCGATCTGCTGATCCGGAATAGCGAGCGCCGCTGCGCAGCGGTTCTTCTGAGACTAAGCGGGCACCACTTCACCAATCGCCAGAACCGCCACGGAGCCGAAATCGGAATCACCCAGGAGGAACTTGCTGGCGCCGCCAATCTCTCGCACAGCTCTGTCCACGGCATCTTGAAGCGACTGGCCGATCGAGGGCTGGTCGAGCTCCGTTACCGAGGCTTGCAGATCCTCGATCCGAGTGCGCTCCGAGCCTTCGCCGACCAAGACTGACGCCCGGTAAGGCGCACGACGAGCGGCCATGTTCGACATTGCAGCCACGAACCATTGAGAAGGCATTGTCAGACAAATCTAACCGGGCCTGCGAAGGGCAGTGGTCTGATGCGTTCAGGCTGCAAGCTGACGCCACTCGGCAAGGGCGGCGTGCGCGTCGCCTGGTAGAGCCACCTGTCCGTTGTTGGCACGAACCAGACGTGCCCGGCTGCGGTATGACCTAAGCTTCTGACTCAAAACGGATCCTGGCGGCTAGGCAATCTGGCGGGCCCGCGAGGCAGCGGCACTCTGATGTGGGTCAATGCTGCTGTGGCGTTTGCGTCTGAAACTTGAAGCCAGGATGACGAAGGGACCGTCGGCAAGCCCAGGCATTCCCACCAGCTATTGACGAGATCATCGAGGAGTACTGACCCATGAAAAAGTTGTCCCGGCAACTAAGGGAAGTGTTCGTAGGGGCCGTATCGGCACTGGCGCTGACGCTGGTTGCCGGGATGGCGGCATCGCCAAATGCGGTGGCCGGCGAAGAAGACGCTAAAGCTCTGCTGAAGGCTATGACGGACTACATGGCAGCGCAGAACGCCATTTCGTTTGACTTCGACGCGATCCTCGAAGTCGTCACCGACGATCGGCAGAAACTTGCGCTGGCAAGTTCTGGCACCGTCACGCTAAACCGGCCTGACAAAATCCGAGCTTCCCGGTCGGGTGGCTTCGCCGACATCGAGACGATCTTTGACGGGACAAAGCTGACGGTGCTGGGCAAGAACAAGAATGTCTACACGCAAGTCGAAATTCCGGGCTCGATTGATCATCTGGTCGACGAACTGAAGGACAAATACAACAGGCCACTTCCAGCCGCAGACCTGCTTCTCACAAATTCCTACGATGAGTTGATGGCTAATGTGGTTGACGTAAAAGACCTCGGCAGCGGCGTGATCAGCGGGACTGAATGCGATCATCTCGCTTTCAGAGCCAAGGAAGTCGATTGGCAGATCTGGATCGCCCAGGGAGACCGTCCCTATCCGTGCCGGTACAGCATTGCGTCCAAGCTCATCGACGGCGCTCCGCAGTACAGCGTACAGGTCAGCAACTGGAAGACGGGCGATGAGGTGGCCAATGATAGCTTCGCCTTCGAGGCGCCGAAGGGTGCCAAACAGATAGACCTGGAAGAACTGAAAAAGATGAAAGACATGGGCGCGTTGCCGAGCAACTTCACCATAGGAGGCGAACAATGACCTTGCCGAAGAGACTTGGTTTGATGCTGCTGGCCGCCATTTTCGGATTGGGCCTCCTCACGATCAGCGAGCAAATTTCTAACCCCGCCGTTGACGGTCTTGTTTCGACCGCCGCCGCCCGAATTGGCCGCCCCCTAACACCAGTCAGCGTAGCGGGTGTGGCCCGTCGGACGGTTCGTCGGTGCGCCGTTGGCGTCTATAACTGCTAGGGCCTAACGCAGTTGTATAGCAGTGCCCGCTTCCGGCACGGGGCGGCTGAGCCGGCTGGACGGCCTCTAGGTCCACTAATGGCACTTAACGGACCTCAACGCTGCGTTTCAGGATGTCTGCTTTTAGGCGTAGAGCGGACGTGGCCGAGCCACCACACGATGGCAGCTCATGACCCGTAACGGACATCCCTGGTCTTGCTGCCTCCATGCGAAGATTTATGGGTCAGATTGTGCTGATGAGTTTTGTGCAGGCTTGGTTCCGTCGGGTGCGAAGACCGAGCCGCCATTGCCTAGGCTTTGGCTGCAGCCCCTGGTCGAGGAGATGCGCTGGAACCATCTGCGCTTGGGTCGACGCCATCGTCAGCCCGCCCGTCATGCCGTTCACGCATCAATCCACAACCACTTTAACCACGACCGCTACCTCAAGCGCCGTGATATCTTCAAGCAGAACCGTTGTGCCACCCTAGCCGAGTGGCGTCAGCTCGCAGCCTGAACCTCTCAGATCAGCAGCCTTCGCAGCCCCCCTTAGATTTGTCTAAAAATGCCCCAGTCAATAAATCCGGATATGATTTTCGGAATGGAAAGGCAAAGTGGATACTCCGCAATGGTCGAACTGATACTTTTTATGAATAGGCGGCTTAGCCACCCCTATAGGATATATTGAGGGCGGCGGATGTTCAGTCCGCAATTGTAAGAGCTGGCATGTTCAGGAATCTGGCAACGAGCAAAAAGCTCATTCTTCTCAGCGGCACGTTTATTGTGGCGATCATCGTCGCGATCTACAGCCTAGTTGCAGAGAAGAAGATTGCCATCGAGTTTGCCCGGAAGGAACTCTCGGGCGTCGCGTATCTCGAGCGCCTTCGCGATGCCTATTCTTATGTTTTGATTGAGCCGTCCGCTAGTGTCACCAGCCAGGATGCGCCCGAGCTCGAGACAGCACTTAAATCGCTCGCTGAAGCGGAAGCAGGATCGGAACGAGCGGCCACTTCGAAGAAGGCAGCACGTTTGTTGGGCCCGCAAACGGCGGCACTCGCATCGTCACTCGGGAAGACGCTTCGAGAACTCGGATCCAACCACGACGAAGATACCGAGGCATCACTCACCGTCGAAGCGCTGTCCCATGCACAAAGCCTGGTGACGCAAGTTGGCGATGCTTCCAATCTGACGCTCGACCCTGATCTTGACAGCTACTACTTGCAAGACACAGCGGTTAGGCAAATTCCGCAGCTGCTCGGTCAGATTGGGCGAATGCAAACGCAGTTGAATTTGGCTGGCGCGTCATCCTCGCGCAAAGAAATGGCGAGGATTTTGGCCCTGGGCGGTATGGCCCGATCGACGATCGAACAAATCGAAAGAAACCTAAAATCCGCCTATGGCGCGAGTGCCGACGGACAGCTGCAATCCGACATCGGGCACGTCATGGTGCAAATGTTATCTAGTACGGAGTCGTATTTCGGCGCTGTGACCAAAGGACTCGACAGCCCTACCGGAATGAATGCGGATGTACGCAACGCCCTCTATAAGGAAAGCGTCGACAGTATTATGGCGGGCTGGACGGCCAGCCAGGCCGCGCTCAAAACCGCGCTTCAAGCACGTATAGAGTCTCAACTTGGAAGGCTCAACGTTAGCCTGTTGCTAACGGGCGGCCTTGCTGCTCTGAGCCTTTTGATCGCATTTCTAACCTACCGCCACATCGTGGGACCGCTTGGTCGACTCCAGTCTTTGACAGAAGAAGTCGGCGCAACCAAGGACTATACTCGGCGCATTGACTATGACAGTCACGACGAGATTGGACGGCTCGCAACCTCATTTAATGGTATGTTGAGCGAGCTCGACAATAGCAACCAGCGGGAGATCGCCGAGCAGGCCGAAAAAACAACCCGCACCCGACTCTCGGTCCTGCTAAAGCATTCACCCGCGGTCGTCTACAGTTTCGAGGCCACTGGCGCTTTTTCGCCGACCTTCGTCTCTGACAACATTGAGGACATGCTCGGATACAGACCTGACGAGTACATGAAGGATGCATCCTTTTGGCGGTCTCATGTTCATCCTGACGATCTTGCACGCGTCGAGAGTGAGCAGGAAACGCTCTTCGCAGAGGGGCAACACATTGCCGAGTACCGCTTTCGAAAGAAAGACGGCGAATATTGTTGGCTGACCGATGAGCAGCACATCATTCGAGACGCGGACGGTCAACCAGCCGAAATCGTCGGTTCGTGGAGCAATATCGATACGAAAAAGGCGGCGGAGCGGGCGCTCATCCAGGCAAACGAAGCCAAGAGCACCTTCCTCGCCAATATGAGCCATGAGATACGCACACCTATGAACGCTGTGATCGGTCTCTCGCACCTTGCACTAAAGACCGACTTGCAGCCAAGGCAGCGTGACTATGTCACTAAGATCAAACACTCCGGAGAGCATCTGCTCGGTATTCTCAATGACATTCTCGATTTCTCTAAAGTGGAGGCCGGCAAGCTCGATGTGGAGGCCGCTGACTTCGACCTCGACAAGGTGCTGGAGAACGTCGGCAATCTGATTTCCGAAAAGGCGTCCGCCAAGGGATTAGAGTTAATCTTCGATGTAGACCCATCGGTTCCAAAGCATCTGCGCGGCGACCCGCTGCGTCTCGGTCAGATCCTGATCAACTTCTGCAACAATGCGGTCAAGTTCACTGACGAGGGCGAGGTCGTGGTTCGGGCAAAAGTCGTGGAGGAAAATTCCGACAGTTCCCTGATTGCGTTTTCCGTCAGCGACACCGGGATCGGTCTGACGGAAGAGCAAATCGGCCGCCTGTTCCAGGCCTTCGAACAGGCGGACGTTTCAACGACCCGCAAGTATGGCGGGACGGGGCTTGGGCTTGCGATTTCAAAAAGCCTCGCGGAACTGATGGGTGGCAATGTTCATGTCACAAGCGAGCCCGGAAGGGGAAGCACGTTCAGCTTTACCGCTCGTCTCGGCAGGGCCGTGGGGGCACCCCGGCGGCGGGTTCTTCAATCCGATCTAAGAGGCCGCCGCGTCTTGGTCATTGACGATAACCCCCAGGCCCGAAGTGTGTTGGCTGGGATGCTCGAGAATATGACCTTCAACGTCGATGAGGCGCCCTCCGGCGAGGAAGCTATCGAGATGGTCTGCCAAAACACGGAAAGCGGCGCGGGCTACGACATTATATTTGTCGACTGGCAAATGCCTGGGATCGACGGCATCGAAACGGGCGACCGGATTCGGGCTTCGTTTGAGACCGGCACGGCACCATACTTGGTCATGGTCACGGCCTACGGGCGCGAAGATGTGCTGAAACAGGCTGAACAGAGTGGTTTCGAAAATGTTCTGATAAAGCCGGTGACGTCTTCGATCCTCTTCGACACCGCTGTCGCGGCTTTGGGCGCCGACGTCGAAACGGCCGAAGCCAGACCCGCAAGTTACTCATTTGACATCGGCCAGATTCGCGGCGCACGCGTTCTCCTCGTGGAAGACAATGAGATTAATCAGGAGGTCGCAATCGGTCAGCTTGAGGATGCCGAGCTTTTTGTGGATCTGGCTGAGAACGGTGCCGTTGCCGTGCGCATGGTGGGCGAAAACGACTACGACGCCGTGCTGATGGATATGCAGATGCCGGTTATGGATGGCATCGAGGCGACGGAAGCCATCCGGTCCGACACCCGCTTTCAAGATTTGCCGATCATCGCAATGACCGCCAATGCCATGGCGGCAGACCGGGAACGTTGTCTTGACGCCGGGATGAACGACCATATCGGCAAACCGATCGACCCCAACACGCTTTTTGAGGTCTTATCGCGTTGGATCCAACGGCCGGACGGTGGTGGCGTGCTGCCGCGGGACCCGGCTCAGGCGCGTGCTGCGCCTGCGGGTCAAGCCGAAACGCCGCTAAATATCGCTGGGATCGACGTGACCACGGCGCTGAAGCGCACCGGCGGCAACCGCATGCGTTATGAGACCCTGTTGCGCCGGTTCGCCCACCAGCAGAAAAATGCCGTTGAGGCGATTCGTCAGTCCTTGTCGTCCGGGGATGCGGCGACGGCCGAGCGTGCGTCACATTCCTTGA
Source organism: Promineifilaceae bacterium (SeqCode) (assembly GCA_046259725.1). Taxonomy (GTDB): domain Bacteria; phylum Chloroflexota; class Anaerolineae; order Promineifilales; family Promineifilaceae; genus JAACFF01. The sequence continues at coordinate 7,299 of JBJYWZ010000313.1, forward strand.
AAGGGGCGGCAGGAACGCTCGGCGCGATGGCGCTCTCGCACGCGGCCGCCAAAGCAGAAACGGCAATCCGGGACGGTCTCGGGATCGATCCGGCCCTGACCGCATTGTCCGATAGCCTTGCCGATGTATTGAATGCCATTCAGGATGCCCTTCCTGAGAAAGACATTGCCGAGGTGCAAGAGACCCCATCAGCCGACCCATCCGTGGTGGCCGTTCCGTTGAGAAAGCTCAAGAAGTTGCTTGACACCGATGACGGGGAGGCTGCCGATTTCATCGTTGAAGCCCGGCCTGGTTTGTCTCGCGTCCTCACCGGCAAGGAAATCCAAAACCTCAGCGAGCTTGTTGGCGAATATGACTTCGAGGCCGCCAAGAAGTGTCTATCTGGCATTTGTTCCCGCCTTCAACTAGACCTCGGAAGCCAATAATGAGGAGCTCGGACCGGACGCTCATCCTGATTGTCGACGACACGCCGACGAATGTTGCGGTCATCTCCGGGCTTCTCAAGGGCTCGTACCGAACCAAGGTCGCAACGAATGGCGAGAAGGCGTTGGCGATCGCTGGTGGCCCTGAGACGCCCGACCTGATCCTGCTCGACGTCATGATGCCAGGAATGGACGGGTACGAGGTCTGTCGCCGCCTCAAGGCAGATCCAAAGACGTCCGAGATTCCGGTCATTTTTCTGACCGCCAAGACGGATTCGCTCGATGAAGAAAAGGGCTTTGATGTGGGCGCCGTGGACTACATCCACAAACCATTCTCCGGACCGATTGTCCTGGCGAGGGTCCAGACACAGTTGGCTTTGCGAGACGCCGTCAATGAAGCTAATGAGGCGCGCGCGCAGGCCGATCAGTTGCTGCATGCGCTTCTGCCGAAAAAGGCGGCCGATGAGATCAGGGATTTCGGCACGGTGATCCCGCGCCGTTACGAAAACGTTGCCGTCTTATTCTGCGATGTCACCAATTTCACCAAATATTGCGATAGGCACGAACCTGAGGAAGTGGTCTCCCGGCTGGATGCGCTGTTTGTGATCTTCGAGCGCGTTGCGGCCAAGCACGGGCTAGAGAAGATCAAGACCATCGGTGACGGGTTCATGGCGGCCGCCGGCCTGCTGCAAGAGATTGAGGACCCTGTCGGCTCGGCCGTGCGCTGCGGTTTGGACATGGCTTCAACCCTGATCGATGCCAATCTTGATTGGGAGGTAAGGGTCGGCGTTCACGCCGGGCCCGTGGTCGCCGGCGTCGTCGGCCAGGAACGCTACCAATTCGATATTTGGGGCGACACGGTCAACACTTCCGCGCGCATGGTCGGCATGGGTGCGCCGGGGTGCGTCGCCGTGACCGAGGAGATCTGGGAGCAGGTCTCGTCGGCTTTTCACGGCGAAGCACTCGGAGAGATAGATGTCAAAGGCAAAGGCCAGGTTGCAGTATTCAGCCTCAGGCTTCCCTAGCTGCGAGCCGTCTTCATCTCAGCAATTGGACATAGGCAAATGGCTCCATGCTCGGCTGACTTGGCAGAGTTATGTCCAGTTCAACTACCGGCCGGTCCGCTATCCCCGCTGCTGGCACTTAAGAGACATCGATC
>JBJYWZ010000314.1:0-48373 GCA_046259725.1 Promineifilaceae bacterium (SeqCode)
ATGTCGGCTACCGCGTGATTGCCGATCACGGCCGTGCCGCGACATTCCTCATCGGTGACGGCGTACGCCCCGGCAGCACCGGCGCGGGCTATGTACTGCGTATGCTCATTCGCCGTGCGGCGCGATTCGGCCGACAGATAGGCTTCCGGCAGCCTTTCCTGGCTGAAGTGGCCCAGGTATACATAGACCAGATGGGCGACGTTTATCCCGAAATCAGGAACCGCCGCGAACACATCTTGCAAACTCTGACCCAGGAAGAAGAGCGCTTCGCCCGTACATTGGACAATGCCATCGTCCATTTGTTGCACGTCTTGGAAGAAATGGGGCGGAAGGGAGAAACCGAAATATCCGGTGAGACGGCTTACAACCTCTACGCTACCTATGGTTTGCCCCTTGAGATCACGCGCGACATGATTCGTGGTCGCGGCATCACCATTGATGTGGCCGGCTACAACCATGCTCGTGAGGCCCATGCCCTGGCCAGCGGATCGGGCGCATTCGGCAAGTATGACACCGAAATTTCGGTTTACGACAAATTGCTTCAAGACCTGCAAACCTCCGGCCGGCTTGAAGAAGGCGTCGATTACGATCCTTACACGGATGCCAGGCTGGTATCAGAAATAGTCGGTCTGGTACAGGACGGCGAGATTGTACAGGAAATAAGGGGCGGGGAAAGAGCTGAACTCATCGCCGCCAGCACACCCTTCTATGTTGAGGCCGGTGGTGAAGTGAGCGATACCGGCGTCATTCGTCTCGCGGATGGGCAGGCCCTCTTCCGTGTCGACGATGTATACCGGCCGCTTCCGGGCATCGTCGCTCATGTTGGCCAGGTCGAAAACGGCGTCCTATCCGTGGGTGATGACGTCGTTCTTGAGGTTGACAACGCCCGCCGCAGCGACATCAGGCGCAATCACACCGGCACACATATCCTGCATAAGGAGCTGCGCACTCTGCTGGGACCACACGTGACCCAGGCCGGTTCGCTGGTCGCGCCAGACCGCCTGCGTTTCGACTTTTCACATGGCGAAGCGCTGACGGATGAGCAGCTCGCTTCCATTGAAGCAGGCATCAATCAGGCGATCTCCGCCAACTATCCGGTAAGAATCAATTATATGGATCAGAAGGAAGCAATCAGCGAGGGGGCAATGGCTCTCTTCGGCGAAAAATACGGCGACATCGTGCGCACCGTCGCTATCGGTGAAGCGCCCGGCCCGAATGCCTACAGCTTCGAGTTGTGCGGCGGCCTGCATGTCGAGGAAACCAATGACATTGGCCTCTTTAAGTTCGTCAGCGAAAGTGCTGTCGCAGCAGGTACGCGTCGTGTTGAGGCCGTCACCGGCCGCGCCGCCCAGCAGCTCGTCTCCGCACGCCTGCAGATGCTGGAAGACATTGCCGGCCTGCTGAATGTGCCCGAGGAAGAGACGCTGAATCGCCTTGAGGTGCTGCTGGCCGAAAATCGCGCGCTCAATAAGCAGATCGGCCAGCTGCAGCGCAAAGTGGCGAGGGGCCAGTTTAGCGATTTGTTGAGCCAGGTACAGCAGGTAGATGGCGTCAATGTCCTGGCTGCCCAGGTGGACGTGGGCAGCGTCGATAACCTGCGCGAAATGAGCGACTGGTTCAATGATAAAATCAGCTCAGGCGTCGCCGTGCTGGCTACGATTAGCAGCGGCAAGCCCGTGATCATTGCCCGCGTAACGGCCGATCTCATTGAGCGCGGCGTGAAAGCTGGCGATCTGGTCCGTGACGTGGCCCGCATCGTTGGCGGCGGCGGCGGCGGGCGGTCGAATATGGCTCAGGCCGGCGGCCGCGATCCTGAAAAGCTGCCCGAAGCACTGGCCGCCGTGCCGGGTTTGGTGGAACAGGCTTTGAAATAGCTCCCAAAGTTCTGGGGAATAAATAACGTCAATAAATCGAAGGGTCAAAATGACCCTTTTTTGTTATCCTACTGACATTATGGAAACCAAAGGTAAGGTAATGGCCATTGACCTGGGCGAAAAACGCATCGGCCTGGCGATTTGTGACGAAACGCGAACTATAGCCGCCGGTTATGATGTTTTGCCCCGTAAGTCGCGTGAAGAGGATTTCGAGCGCTATGCAAAAATCATCGAGGATGAAGCGATCACCTTGGTTGTCATGGGGCTGCCCATTACGTTGAATGGCGGGGAAGGGCAGCGCGCTGCCTGGGTGCGCGACTATGCAGCCGAACTGAGCGAGGCAATCATCGTGCCCGTAGTGTTCTGGGATGAGCGTTTTTCGACCAAGCAGGCTGAGGCCAGCCTGCATGCGCGCGGCAAACGCGGCAAGCAGGTGCGCGATCGCCTCGATGCCGTGGCCGCCGCTTTTTTCTTGCAAGAGTATCTCGATACCCACGTCGATTGATGAGCCAGACGATTAATCCGCCTCCCAGGTTATCAAGCGGTCGGACCGGCTGCATGAAGGGATTGGTCTTGATCGTTCTCTTGCTCTGTGTGCTGTCGTCGGCCGTTTTGGTTCTGGCTGTGCGCCGCCAGGCAATGATTCGTGAATCAGGTATTCGCCTTTCCGACGCCGATCCCGACCTGAACATCTTGCGCCGCCTGACGCTGCAAAACTACCTTGCCCAAAACGTGACCGGTCTGCAGGGGCCGGCCGGTGTCAGCGCCGATAGAAGTTTCGTCATTCCTCCGGGGACAACGGCCGATGAGGTCGCTTCCGGCCTGGCTGCAGCGGGGCTGCTTAATGACTCTGAACTCTTCGTCAACTACCTGCGCTACTACGGCCTTGATTCCGGCTTGCAGGCCGGGCAGTTTACCTTAAATGGCCGTTATACAATCCCCCAACTGGCCGGGCTTATCACAGAGGGATCGGCGCAGGATATGGTCATCAGCTTCCTGCACGGCCTGCGCATCGAGGAAATGGCCGATGTCCTCGCCGTTACATCTCCGGGCGAGATCGATCCCGATGAATTCCAAGCGCTGGCAAAACGCCAACGGCCGCTAGACCTGTCACAGTTTTCTTTCCTCAATTCCCTGGGTGAAAACAGCACGCTCGAAGGCTATCTCTTTCCCGGCACCTATAGCGTTCCCTTCAATGCCGACGCGGAGTACCTGATAGAGGAGATGCTGCGCACATTCGATCGTCAGGTGACGCCCGCCTTGCGCCAGGCTTACGGCGCTCAGGGCCTCTCCCTGCCGGAGGCCGTTATCCTGGCTTCCATCGTCGAACGAGAAACCCCTTTCGACGAAGAACGAAGAAATATCGCCAGCGTCTATATCAATCGTGTCAATGAGGGTATGCCTCTGCAGGCCGATCCCACGGTTCAGTATGCCATCGGCTACCAGCCGGAGAGCCAGAACTGGTGGAAGGCGCCCCTGTATTTCGCTGATCTGGAAATCAATCACCCTTACAATACTTATATCATTGAAGGTCTGCCTCCAGGTCCCATCGCCAATCCGGGCCTTGCCTCGCTGGAGGCCGTCGCCAACCCGGAGCAAACCGACTATTTCTTCTTTGTGGTCGACTGCGAATCGAATCCGCCGGGCCGCCATGTATTCAGCCGCACGTATGAGGAGCATCTGGCTAATGTGGCGCGCTGCCGCTAATTATATGAAACGCCGCAAGCGGCGAATTCTCCTGGTTCTAATCATGCTCGCGGCATTGCTGGTCTCCGCCTGCCGGAGCGTCGCTCCGGTGGTCAAAGTAGGCCTGGTCGCGCCGTTTGAAGGCCGCCACCGCGACATCGGTTATGATGTTCTCTATAGTGCGCGGCTGGCCGTGCGCCAATTGAACGCCGCCGGGGGCATTGATGGTACGCGTGTAGCCCTGGTTGCCCTGGACGACAGTGGGAACCCGGAGTTTGCCGCAGCCACGGCCGATTCCCTGATTATCGATCCCAATGTCGTTGCCGTGGTCGGCAACTGGCTGCCGGAAACAACGGCCGTTGCCAGGCAGCACTACGCTGAAAACGGTTTGGCCTTTCTCGCCGGGGGCGATGATCCATTCATACCGGCCGATCCTGCCCAGTTGCCGGCCGAATTTGTCGCTGCCTACACGGCCGTGACGCCGTTCGATGAGCTCCCCGGTCCCTACGCCGCTCCCGCTTACGACGCGTACCAATCCTTATGGGACCTGCTCGCCCAGGCCCAGGAACGGCATGGCGCCATCACGCGCGCGACCGTGAACCAGACGCTGGGTGAATTGGAGTAAAACAGTATGTGAACCGAAGGCATAGACCAATTCAGCCATAGCACTGTGAGATCTTATCCACGACTACACAAAAGGCTGCAATCGTTGTACAACTAGGTTTGTGAACGGTAGTTTGTATACGGTTCGATATTATGGAGGAACGGCATGTTTCGTCGATTATTAGGTCTGATAATACTGCTGGCCACGCTGGTCGTCCTGGCCGTACTTATAGCAACAGCCTATTATTTTGGCCCGGTTATGGACCAGGTAGGCACGAGCGTCGATAATGGCTTGGCACTCTCGGTAGAGACGCTGGAGACTGTGATGGCGACGCTGACGCAAACAGAAGCAGTGTTGGTGTCGGTGAACGACACGATGGATACGGCTGCGCAGACGACCTTGAATTTATCCACAACCATCGCCGATACGATTCCTCTGCTTGAGCAGGTTGCCGTGGTCGTATCTGACCAACTTCCTGCGAATGTTGAGGCTATTCAGGCCTCGGTGCCCAATATCGCTGCCGTGGCTACTGTCGTCGACAATACCCTGACCCGCTTGAGCGCCTTTGAAATAAACCAGACGATCCCAATTCCCTTTAATCCGATTCAGATCCAATATGACCTGGGCATCGAATACAATCCCGAAGAGCCTTTCGGTGACTCGATAGAGCAGTTGGGAACCAGCCTCGAGGGACTGCCCGAGGAATTGAGATCGCTGCGCGGTGAATTAGAGGTGTCGGCCGCTAATCTGGAAATACTCAGCGCCGATCTGGACACAGCTTCCGGTGACATAGAGGCGATCAATGCAGAATTGGCCAACTTCATTCCCCTGCTCGAGCAATATGTATTGCTGCTGGATCGGGTGATTACCGGTGTGAAACAAACGCGCGCCGATGTGGCCAACAACCTGGAGATGATCAAGCTGGTTGGTACAGTTCTGCCAATCGCCCTGGCGTTGACACAGCTCGCGCCCCTGGTCGTCGGCTGGGATTTGCTGACTGCCAGGAATAAGCCGCAGGTTATCGTCAAGGAAGTAGAAGTACAGCCATCCGGCGCTGTTGGTGAAACGGTCGATATTAAAGAGACGGAAGAACAGGCGGCTCAAAACGAAAGCGAGGATACACTCAGCTGAGAACCTGCGAATCAATTTGATGTGGATTTTCAAAACAGTGACTGGACGGCGACTTTTCTACGCCGTGTTAATCCTCCCTGCCCTTGTCCTGATTGCCGGTTGTGCGCAGGAACCGGCCGGTCCCATCCCGACAGGTACCCGCGCCCCGCTGCCTACGCTGGCGCTTAAACCCGTCGAATCTGACCCCACGCCGACATTATCGCAAAACGCCGCCGCCGCGGCGCTGCCGACGCCTCCGATTACGCCCAGCCCAACGGGTCCGACCGCCACGCCCTCGGCAACGCCGCAGCCCGATGAAAGAGAGAATCTCGGCGAAAGGGCGCTCGAAGTCGGCGACTACGACACGGCCGTCGAGCAGTTCAGCGCTCTTTTGCGTATTGAGCCGACCCTGGAAGCGGTCGAGCAGGCGGATGCTTTGCTCAAATTGGGCCGTGCCTACCTGGCGGACGGCAGGTGGATGGACGCGGCCACCATTTTCAACCAGTTGATCGCCCTCCAGGGTCCGGACCAGGTTCCCGCGGAGGTTCACTTCTTTCTGGGCCAGGCTTATTTGGGCCAGGAGGAGTTCGAGCCGGCCATCGAAGCCTATTCCACTTACCTTGACGCGGAGCCGGAGATGGGGGCTTATATACAGCACCTCATCGCCGATGCCTACCGCGCCCTCGGAGACGACGGTAGCGTGATCGCCGCGTACGAAGCGGCCCTTGAATCGCCTGCCTACGGTCTTCATGAGATAGAGACACGCCTCCTGCTGGCTGCCGAGCAGTTGGCGTCCGGTGATACGGCCGCGGCCATTGCCCAATATGACATCGTGTATGATATGGCCCAGACCGACGCTACGCGGGGCCAGATGGTCTACCAGGCCGGCGCCGCGGAACTAGCCGCGGGCAATGTCGCCGGCGCATTTGATCGCTTCAAGCAGGGGATTGAAGAGTACCCCGAGGCCTATGAGAGTTATCTCGGGTTGGTAGAACTGGTGAAAGCCGAAGAGCCGGTCGACGATTACTCGCGCGGTCTTGTGGACTATTACGCTGCCGCTTACGCACCAGCAATTGAAGCATTTCAGGTTTATATTGAGGCCAATCCGGATACCTACAACGCGGATGCCCATCGCTATCTTGCCCTGTCTCATGAAGCATTAGGCGATCTGGATTCCGCCTATGACGATCTGGAGGCTTATACCGCTCAGGACGCGCAGAACGGGCTGCTGGAGCAGGCCAAAATGCGCGGGCGCGCCGGAGATTACGAAACGGCCGTTACGCTCTACCAGCAGTACCTGGAAGACTACCCCGATGCCGAAGAGGCCCCATTCGCGGCCTGGTGGTTGGCTGCCCTCACGGAAGAACTGGGCGATTTCGAATCCGCCAGCGCTCACTACATCTTCATGGCCGACAGTTACCCGGAGCATGTAGACGCACCCGAGGCCCTCTATTTCGCGGGAAAACTTGCCGCGGAAAATGAAGATATGCCGGGCGCCTATGAGCTGTGGATGCGTGCGGCTGAAGAATACCCTTCTACTCTCTATGGTAGTTCCGCACTGTTGGATGCCGTGATTGCCGAGCCCGAACTTGCCGGCGCGGCCACGCCATCGGCTGCCGAACTGGCACAGACGCCCGCCGGAAATACCTACCAGGCGCTGCGTGCGCGGGATCTGGCCACCGGCATTGAACCGTTTGCGCCGCTGCCCCCATTTGCCGTGCCGGGTGAGGATGTTGAAGTTGAGGAAGCGGGCGAAGCCTGGCTGATCGAACAGTTTAACCTCGATCCCGCTCTGGTGGATCCTGAACCAGGCGTCGCACTGCTGGCCGACGAGCGCTTGGCTATCGGTAGGAGATTGTGGGAGCTGGGCCTCTTCCAGGAAGGGAAAAATGAACTTGAGGCCCTGCGGCAGGACTTTGCCGAAGACCCGCTGTCAACGTACCAGCTTGCGCTCTTTTTTCGCGATCTCGGTCTCTATCGTTCTTCGATCGTGGCCGCGATGACCCTGCTCAGCCTTGCCGAGACGCCCGTATTGGATGCGCCGCTGCTGTTCGGCCGTCTTGCGTATCCTATCTATTACAGTGATTTGATCGTGCCTCTCGCTGAAAAATACGGGTTCGATCCGCGCCTGCAGTTCTCACTCATCCGTCAGGAAAGTCTTTATGAGAGCCTCGCCCGTTCCGGCGCTGCGGCGCAGGGCCTGAGCCAGGTTATCCCCGACACAGGCGCCTGGATCGCCAAACAACTGCAGTGGCCGGACTATGAGAACGAAGACCTTTATAAACCGTATGTGGGACTTAATTTCGGCGCATATTACCTTGGGCAGCAGCTTAAGGCCTTTGATGGGGATATACATGCTGCCCTCGCAGCCTACAACGCCGGCCCCGGCAACGCGGCGCGTTGGCACAAAATCGCCGGCGACGATCTCGATCTATTCCACGATACTATCGACTTTTGGGAGACCAGAACCTACGTCGAACGCATCTACGCCGGCTACGATATCTACAGCCAACTCTACCAACCCCAGTAGGATTCCATCGAGAGCAACAGAAAAATCCTCACCGCTTGCTGAGTCCGCTCCGTATTCTTCCTGTCTCCTTCCCGATGTCAGGCAACCGGTTGCTAAGCCTCAGATAAAGTTTCCCAGGCCAATTGATAACGCTGCAGGCGTTCTTCGTCACACACGGTAAGCGGCATGGGCAGTCGATTCTGGTCCATGTTGTGAGCCAGGTCGGCCAGCTTTACCTTCCGCGCCAGGTCATTTTCATTGATGCCCAGGATGTAATCCTGGTAGAGCACAGTATCTTTGTTATGCGTGAGCAGCTCCAGTGCCTTCAGAACATCGGTTGAAAAACCCATCTCGGCCAGTTCATCCAGTGTCGTGTCGCTGTCCTCAACAACATCGTGCAAAACGGCCGTAATCCGCGCCTCATCTGTGTCCATCTGCATCATCAGATGCAGGGGATGGAGAATGTAAGGCACTCCTGATTTATCAACCATACCCTCATGGGCGTTCAACGCCACAGCAATCGCCTTTTCCAATTTGTTCATCTCATCTTTGTCTTCTTTCTGGCCGCTCCCCTCGCCCGCCTGCGCCGCACAGCCGGTCTATTTCCGGATATGCCCATCGCCTATGCATACCCATTTATACGTCGTCAGCTCCTCCAGCCCCATCGGCCCTCTGGCGTGAAGTTTCTGTGTGCTCACGGCCACTTCCGCGCCCAGGCCGAACTGTCCACCATCGTTGAAGCGCGTGCTGGCGTTGACGAAAACTGCCGAGGAATTGATTGCCTCTACGAAGCGCGTGGCATGTGACCAATCATTGGTCAATATGCTGTCACTGTGCTCCGTGCTGTGCGCGTGAATGTGCGCGATTGCTTCCTCAACATCGTCCACAAGCTTTACGCCCAGGATGAGCGAGAGCCACTCCTGGTCGAAGTCATCTTCGCCCGCCTCGACGACCTTCGTTCCATGGCCGTCGTCCTGCAATATAGCTAACGCTGGGCCTGTGGCACGTAGTTCGACATTGTTGATGGCCAGGCGCTCCGCCACCATGGGCAGAAACTCCTCCGCAACCTCTCGGTGCACCAGCAGCGTATCCAATGCATTACACACACTTGGCCTCTGTACTTTTGCGTTCTCTACGATATCAACGGCATCATCAAGATCGGCCGTCTCATCTACGAACACATGGCAGATGCCGATCCCCCCGGTGATCACGGGGATTGTGCTCTCTTCGCGGCACAGGCGGTGCAGCCCGGCGCCGCCGCGCGGTATGATCATGTCGATATATCTATCGAGCCGCAGCATCTGCGTCACCAGCGCCCGGTCGGGATTGTCGATATACTGCACGGCCGGTTCCGGAAAACCGGCCTTTTTGAGCGCGGATTGAATGACCGAAACCAGCGCAAGATTGCTGCGCAGCGTTTCCTTGCCCCCGCGCAAAATTGCCGCATTACCGGTCTTCAGGCTCAAGGTGGCAATATCTATCGTGACATTGGGCCGCGCTTCATATATCACGCCTAAAACGCCTATGGGGATGCGTCTGCGGCTGAGCCGCAGGCCGTTTGGTAGCACGCGGCTTTCAATATCTTGGCCAACTGGATCTGGCAGGTCGACGATGTGCCTCGTGTCCGCGGCTAGAGAAGCGATGCGCCTCGACGTTAACAGCAGGCGATCGATCAGCGCCTCGCTCAGACCCTGCTCGCGTGCATCGGCGACATCCAGCTCATTGGCGCTCAAAACGGCATCACTCTGCGCTTCCAATTCATCGGCCATGACCAGCAGTGCTTCGTTTTTCTCGCTCGCTGTCCTGGTCGCCAGGTCGTAGCTCGATTCTCTCGCCGCCTGTCCCATTTCGTTCAGGTTCGCCATAGTCTGGTACTCCTTATAAAAAGCTGTCTAGTCTCTCGCCAAATCAGCTTTAGATACTTATAGGTAATAATGCTGAATCGCTGTCCTGCTAAAGTAAAATCAAATCATTACGGTGCACTGCGACCGGGCCGTATGCATAGCCCAGCTTCGCCTCGATGTCATCCGAGTGCAAGCCGGCAATCTGGCTCAGATCGCCTCCGCTGTAGCGCGTGATGCCGCGCGCCAGTGTGCGATTTGCATCGCTCTTTATCATGATCGTATCACCCCGTTGGAAATCGCCCTGTACGTCCATGATGCCCGCCGGCAGCAGCGACCGGCCGTAAGCGCACAATGCTTCTTCTGCCCCGGCATCGACAACGATAACGCCCGCTGGTTTCGGACCAGCTAAAATCCATCGTTTCCGGCTTTCTAACGGATTCTCCAACGCCGGAAAGTGAGTGCCCATCTTTTCTCCCGCCGTCGCTCGCAGGATGACCTGCGGGGCGTGACCAGAGGCAATGATGACGTCAGTCCCCGCGCGCCGCGCCACATCCGCGGCTTGCAGTTTGGTAATCATGCCGCCCACGCCCAACCCGCTGGCGCTGCCTCCAGCCAGCTTGCGCAGTGTTTCGTCGATCGTCTTTACCTCGGGAATCAGCTGTGCGTCGGGATTGCTGCGCGGATCGGCCGAAAACAATCCCGGCTGGTCGCTCAACATCAGCAGCAAATCGGCGTCGGTCAAAATAGCGACCAGCGCCGACAAATTGTCGTTATCGCCGACCTTGATCTCTGCGGTGGTCACGGCGTCGTTCTCATTGACGATGGGGATGATGCCATTGTCCAACAGCGCGTTAAGCGTATCGCGCGCGTTCAAAAAACGGCCGCGGTGTTCCACGTCCTGCCGGGTCAGCAGAATCTGGCCTACGTGCAGACTGTAAATATCAAAAAACTGTTCCCACATCTGCATCAGCCGGCTCTGGCCGACCGCGGCCAGCATCTGTTTATTGCTCAACGTCGAGGCAAGGTCTGGAAACCCAAGCCGTTCGCGGCCAAAGGCGATGGCCCCGGAAGAACAAAGAATTACTTCCTTGCCCTGTTTGTGCAGCTCTGCGAACTGGCGCGTCAGTTCGACCATGTGTGGGCGATCTAGATAGCGCGTTCCGCCGGTGAGCACGCTCGTCCCAAGCTTGATCACGATTCGCTGGTACATAAATCACTTTTAAAAACCAGGCGTGCAGCTTCACTCTAAAAGAGGAAAAACAAAACGCTCATCATGAACGACTTGCGCCTGTCTTGCCGACCCGGTTTGCAGCAGGAGAAATAGCGAACAGCAAACGACAGAGGATTAATCAAGCCCCGCATACATGGATTCGATCTGCTCGTCAAAATGTTCGTAGACCACGCGACGTTTGATCTTCAATGTTGGTGTCAGCTCTCCGTCTTCCACCGTCAGATTGCGCGGCAAGATTTGGAATTTACGCACATTCTCAACGCGCGCGAACTGGGGGTTGACAACTTCGTCAATCCCGCGCTGGATTTCTTCGATGACAAGCGGGTGTTCATGGAGCACCTGTCCCTCGATACCATGTTCGGCGGCGAACTGCGCGGCCGTATCGGGATTCAACGTCAACAGCGCTGAGAGGAATTTTCGACGGTCGCCGATCACGACGGCCTCAGCCACCAACGGCAGGGCCGTCAGTGCAGTTTCGATATTCTTGGGCGCGATATTCTTGCCGCCAGAGGTGATGATAATCTCCTTCTTGCGGCCTACAATATACAAAAAGCCGTCTTCATCAAATTCGCCCAGATCGCCGGAGTGCAGCCAGCCATCTCTCAACGTGGCCGCCGTCGATTCCGGATCCTTGTAGTAACCCATGAACACATTGCGACCTTTTAATAGCACTTCGCCATCATCACCCAGCGTGACTTCGGTATTGGGAAAGGGCAGGCCGCCTGAACCAAATTTCGTCGCCCCGATCCTGTTTACGGTTGTAGGGCCGCAGCCTTCCGATTGGCCGTAGATTTCATGAATGATCAGGTCCAATCCGCCAAAAAAGACCAGGATATCGGGATTAATGGGCGCCGCGCTGACCATGGTCGAATGCGCCTCATCAAGGCCGATCGCCCCCTTCACTTTATTGAATACAAGCCGATCGGCCACGCGGTACTGCGCGGCCAACATGCCGGAGGGCTCTTCTCCGCGGTTTCTGAGATCAGTGACATGATGGCCGACGTTCATGGCCCACGCGGCGATTCGCGCCTGCGCCCCGCTCGCTTCCGCCATGCGCGCCACGATGCCGTTATAGAAGCGCTCCCACACCCGGGGCACGCCGAAGAAGATCGTCGGCCGTACTTCCTGGAGATTGTCCAGCAGCTTCTCCAGTGATTCGGCATAATAGACCGGGTAGCCGGCGGTTGCCCCACCATAAACGGTATACATCTGTTCCGCGATATGGGATAGTGGCAGGTAGGATAATTCGCGATTATTGGCCCCCAGATTAAACATTTGTACCGCTTCACGGGCTGTAAAAGCTAACGTATCATGCGAGAGCATCACCGCTTTCGGCGGTCCGGTCGTACCGGATGTATAGATTAAGGTGGCTACCTTCTCCGGCCGGATCGCCTCGATGCGCTCGTCGAGGGTTGTCTCTTCCACCTCCTCGCCAAGCGCCATGAATTCTTCCCACGTGATCGCCAGCGGATCGTCGATCGTAGTCCCACGCATCATCACGACATGCTTTAGAGCAGGTAGTTCATCGCGCACCTGATTCACTTTAGCCCACTGCTCCTCGTTTTCCAGCAGCACCACTCGGCATTCGGCGTGATTAACAATGTATTGCACTTCTGCGGGCGAGTTTGTGGTATATATCCCTGCCCCGGCCGCATTGGCCGTCATCGCCCCCAGGAGCATAATCGACCATTCCGGGCGGTTGAAACCCAGGATGGCCACGTTGGTTTCCGGCTCAACGCCGAGGGCAATTAACGCACGACCCGCCTGGCGAACCTGCGCGACATAGTCGCGCCAGGATGTGGGTACCCAGGTATCGCCAACCTTTTCAAAATAGGCCGGGGCGCTGGGCCTGATTCGGCCGTGTTCGTGCAATCTAGAAATGATTGTGTCTGCTGTCATATTCTTTCCCTCTTGACCTGCAGACCGTCCGCATAACTGCCTGGTTTAACTTGGAACGCCTGAAGGTGTGCAATTTGTAGCATACTATGACGGATACAGCAATGACCGCCAACAGGGACCTGTGCCGCCCTCACCGGCCGCCAATTCCTTTCAGGAACAATCCTTATAGGTCCCACCCGGGAGATCCCACAAACGGCCGTACATCTTCCTGCGATAAAATCTTCTTCACGCTTTCCTCGAGATCGATTTCACCGTTAAGAACTGCCTGCTGGTAGCTGTTGGCCCAGCGGAAGATGAGGCCTCGCGCCCGTCGCAGCTCGACCAGCATAAGCTGTGCCAGCGGTCCTCCGCCATCCAGGAAGCCGGAGCGCACGTAGTCCGCCTCAATCTGATCGCGGTCATAAGGCACACGCCGGATTTCTGCTTCCCAGCCCGATTCTTCGTCCCAGGAAAAACGGCCGTAGCTGGGTCGCCAGTCGAAATCAAAGGGGGCTCCCGTAGAGCCGACATTGACCACGAGCGATCCGGCAACCTCTCGCATAAACGCCTGGTGCGTGTGGCTGGTTACAAAAACAGTCGGCACTGGCGCCATGCGCCTCGTGATCGCTTCATCGCTCAATTCTTCATAGAGACCATCGCGGTCGCTGACCATCGAGGCGTGAATCACGCGAAACTCGCTGCCGTCGGGCGCGAAATATTCGTAACGTTCCGGAAGCTGCTGCAGCAGTGCCAGCTCACCATCCAACTGCTCGTATGCCCAATATGCGAAGCGGTTTATTTCTAATTCTGTCCCCTCCATCTTGAATTCCGGATCAGCGAGGTTGAGCAGGAAGGATTCATGATTGCCGCGCAGGAGGTGCCAGCCGTCGACCTGCCGGCGTTCCTTGACATAGCGCAAGACGGCGCGCGAGCAGGGCCCGCGGTTGACAATATCACCGTTCACGATCACCTGATCCGGTTGCCAGGCGTCGATATCGTCTGCTACCGCTTGCAGCGCCGGGAGATTACCGTGGATGTCGGACAGAACAGCGATTTTCATCAGAGCGGATTATAACACTCGCCGTGCCGTATGACTCCTCTGCTTCACGGTGACCTTAGGCCCAAATAGAGTGCCCTATAACATGGTCATGCAGTTTAAGCCATTTAATAACCTGTTAACCACTTCTTAGCCCAACCTTAACCTGCCGTTGACAGGATTTTAAAGGCACGTCGTTATAGTAAAAAAGATAGGGATCCCGTCACATCTCGCCAATGATGGTTGGGCTGCGGCGAGGTCATCGCTATTACCATGGAGAAAAATGATGCATATTTTAGTTACAAATGATGATGGCATTTCCGCTCCCGGGCTTTTGGTTCTGGCCCAGGCGCTGCGCCGATTTGGAAAAGTCTCTGTCCTGGCTCCCGATCGCGATTGGTCGGGTGGTGGGCACGTAAAAACACTGAAACGGCCGCTTCGCGTGCGCAGTGTGAAGCTTGCTGACGATTCACCCGCCCTTACCAGCGATGGTGCACCCTCTGATTGTGTCGCTCTAGCGCTGCTTGGCATCCTGCCGGATAAGGTCGATTTGATTGTCTCCGGCATCAACACTGCTGCTAATCTGGGGCACGATGTCACTTACTCCGGCACGGTCACGGCCGTAATGGAAGGCATCATCTGGGGCGTTCCCGGTATTGCCGTCTCCCTTGACGGCGCCGGGCGCCACCGCTCTGAATTGCAGTATGATGTCGCCGTCGATGTTGCCTCCTGGGTTGTCGAACAGGTCATCAGCCACAGCATGCCCAAAAATACGTTCTTGAACGTAAACGTTCCCTATGTCAAAAAAGGAGACCTGAATGGCATCTTCCTGACCAGGCAGGGGCTGCGCGTCTATAACGACCGCCTGGATAGGCGCCAGGATCCTCGCGGTGAAGATTACTATTGGATCGCCGGCGATCGACCGACCGGCGTGCCCAAAGAGGGCACCGATGTTGGCGCTTTGGCCGGGAGCTATGCTTCCGTAACGCCTTTACAGCTAGACCTCACCGACTACGCGATGATGTCAACCATGTCATCGTGGTACTGGCCGCTCGACCGCTCGATGGCTGCCGGTAATGGCCATTTCACGTCTATTGAGGGTCTGGTCCGCGGGATAAAGGAAACGCGGTGAAGCCATGTATGGATCGGAAGACGAAAACAGCCGCCTGCTAGACGAATTGTGGCAGCTTCGCCAGGCGATCATCCGCGCCGACCCCATGGTGATGCATGACGGCCGTTTCGAAAAGATGTTTGTGGCGCCGGTCAATATCATCGATATCGCCCGCCAGTTGATTGACGTGTTACCCCGGCAGCCCAAGCGGTAACCGGACAAACATGCCGCAAACAAAAACAGGTCACCCGCTCAGGTGACCCGTTAATATGAAAGAATACCTCTACTTTTTCTTTTTTACACACGCCGTTGGGCCTCTAGATGATTGCGGCCAACAGGAAACGAGGTTTCCCACAACAGTTGTAGAGGAATTTCTTACTAGACGTCCAGATTTCGCACTTCGCTGGCGTGAGTCGTTATGAAGCGACGGCGCGGGGGCACTTCGCTGCCCATCAGCATATCAAAAGTGCGATCGGCGATGACGGCATCCTCGATCGTTACCTGGAGTAAGGTGCGAACCGAGGGGTCCATCGTCGTTTCCCACAGTTGGTGCGAATTCATCTCCCCCAGACCCTTATAGCGCTGCAAGGAATACTTCTTATTTTGCATCGACTTCAACAGCGTCGCGTTCTCAGCTTCAGTGTAAGTATAATGCACCTGCTTTCCCTCTTTTACGGCGTAGAGCGGCGGTTGGGCGATAAAGAGGTGCCCGGCCTCGATCAGTTCTGTCATATAGCGGAAAAAGAAGGTCAGCAGCAGGGTGCGGATATGGCTGCCGTCGACATCGGCGTCGGTCATGATGATGACGCGGTTGTAACGCAGATTTTCCAGGTCAAATGATTCGCCAACCCCGGTGCCCAGCGCGGAAATAATCGCCTTAACCTCGTTGTTGGTCAAAATCTTGTCCAGCCGTGCGCGTTCCGTATTCAGAATCTTACCGCGCAGGGGCAAAATGGCCTGAAAATGACGATCCCGTCCCTGTTTCGCCGTGCCGCCTGCTGAATCACCCTCAACAATGTAGATCTCAGATCGCGCCGGATCGCGCTCTGTGCAGTCCGCCAGCTTGCCGGGCAGGGTCATGCTCTCAAGGGCGCTTTTACGCATGACCAGTTCGCGCGCCTTACGCGCCGCGGCGCGGGCGCGGGATGAGGTCAGGCAGCGCTCGATGATGCGTTTCGCGTCGCGCGGGTTCTCTTCAAGATAGGCGTTGAGAGATTCGGCGGCGATAGAGGCCACGATGCCGCTTACTTCGGCGTTCATGAGCTTCACTTTCGTCTGGCTCTCGAACTGCGGGTCGGGGTGTTTGACGCTGACAACGGCCGTTACGCCTTCCCGCGTATCATCACTGGAAAAGTTACGGTCCTTTTCCTTCAAGAAGTTGTGTTTGCGTGCATAACTGTTCAGCACGCGTGTCAGCGCCGTGCGCAAACCCGTCAGGTGTGTGCCGCCGTCGGGCGTATGGATCGTATTGGCAAACGCATATTCCGATATTGCCACCCCATCCGTATATTGCAGCGACAGCTCGACATCGATGTTATCGATTTCCTTATGCGCGTAAACAGGATCGTGCAAGACTTTGCGGTTGCGGTTCAAATAGCGCACAAATGACTTGACGCCGCCGTCAAAGTAAAAGTTAATCTCTTGCGCGGGACTCTGCCGTTCATCAACCAGACTCAGGTGAACGCCGCTGGTTACAAACGCCATTTCGCGGAAGCGATTCATAAGATATTCGAAACGGAAGGAGGCATCTGGTTCAAAGATAGTTTCGTCAAACTTGAATATCGTTGACGTCCCTGTCTTTTCGCCCCGCTTCAGCTTGCGAACCTGCTCGACAGGTGTTTGCGGGATCCCTCTTTCATACCGCTGCTGCCAGACATGACCATCTCGACTGACGGTTACAACCATCCATTCCGAAAGCGCGTTGACGGCCGCCGCACCGACGCCGTGCAGACCGCCCGACACCTTGTAAGCAGCGTTGTCAAACTTACCGCCTGAATGAAGGCTGGTATGGATTAACTCCAGCGCTGAGATCTTCTCTGTCGGGTGCACATCGACCGGAATGCCAATGCCGTTATCTGTCACCGTAACGCTGGAGTCCGGGTGGATGATGACGTCAATGCGATCGCTGCGCCCGGCCAATGCCTCATCAATGGAGTTGTCGACGATTTCATAAACCAGATGGTGTAATGCCTTGTTATCGGTTCCACCGACATACATGCCGGGACGCCGCCGCACAGCTTCAAGCCCTTTTAACACCTGGATGCTGCTGGCATCATACTTAGTTTTCGGATTCTTGGTTTTTGTTGCCATTATAGTTTTTCTTCCACTACTAAAGAAAGGACACTTTCGAGTCCGGCCGGACCATCGTTCAGCGGACTTCGGCCGGCTCGTTCAGCAATCTTGCTGAGCGGTCCTCATAAAGAACAAAGAAGGCCGTTACGAGGCTCGTACTCACAAACGCATGTATCAGGATGTTGAATAAGGTAAACCACGTGCCGTTTTCGGCCAGGATAAGCAGCCAGTCCACCAGAGCCCCGATCAGGATGATGAACAACAGCATCGCCAGTACAACCGTGAGATTGCCCTGCACAAGCAGGAGGCTTTCCTTTACTGCTTTGAACACTGGGCGGTTGCGAAGCGTGACGCCTGGTGGCGCAAAGCTCATGTAAATGATAATCCAGATCAGTACAAACGGCGCCAACAAGAGGGCAAAAGTGCCCAGCGTCGCGTTCATCATAAAAAAGATCGCGCCCACGATACTGACGGGGATATAAACAACCAGCGCCGCAAGGAGAAACAATATTGCCAGCCCTATCAAACGCAGCCAACTGAGGCCGATCCGCGCAAACCAGTTGTTGTCGCTCTCATTGTCAGCAGTCTCTTGTTTGCTGCTGACTACGAATGAGATGGTGACGTAATAAACGGCCGTTAAGAGCAGCCCTGCAAGACCCAGGAAGAGGATCAGCGCTGCCCATTCCGCCCCGTTTTCGATATCCAGCGCCCTCGTGGCCAGCGGCGTCGTCTCCGGCGTCAGCCCGGACAACAGCGTCGGAACGCCGATAAGCGGCACCGAGAGAACCGTAAATAAGTTCGTCAGCGGGCCCATTTCCACCAGCTGCTGCGTGATCTCCATCACCTCGACTTCCGGCGGCACATTGGCCACCAGTTGCTCTATAATCGCCTGAAAACGCAGTCTGGGACCAAGCCAGATGAAGAGATCTAGCAGCATCGGCAGCAGTAATAGCCACGGGTGTCTGGCGGTCAAATCAAACCCGGTTGATAGAGCGGACCAAACGCCCAACGCGGCATCTTTTTCTTCTTGTTTTTGCATGGTTGTGAACCACTTAATTCTACCATAATTAGCCCATCTGAGCTAACATATGAACTCTTAAGGTTGGATGTTATGGAAACTATTATCTTGCCGTTCCATATCCCAAAATCCCTCTTCTCACGGTCGCGTCTGCGTTCAAATGTTAGGTTTTTATGACGAATGACACCAATTTGTCACCAATTCACTTCCTCACGGTTGCAAAGTTGGTATACTCTTCTGCATAGCGTCAGTGCTTCAATTCACGCAGCTTCAAGGAGAATTTGTTCATGACTGATGTCCAGTCAATAGCTAACAAGATTGTTGAAAATGTAGAGCGTGTCATTGTCGGCAAGAAGCGGCCGGTACAGCTGACCGTTTTGGGTCTCCTTTGCCAGGGACATCTCTTAATTGAGGATGTGCCGGGCGTTGGAAAGACTGTGCTCGCTAAATCGCTGTCAAAATCAGTCGGCTGCGATTTCCAGCGTATTCAGTTCACACCGGATATGCTGCCAAGTGATGTGACAGGCGTCTCCGTCTTCAATCAAAAAACATACGAGTTTGAGTTCAGACCCGGTCCCATTCATGCCCAGATTGTCCTGGTTGACGAGATCAATCGCGCCACACCCAAGACTCAGTCAGCCCTGCTTGAAGCAATGGAAGAACGCCAGGTTACCGTAGACGGCGCGACTTACAAACTGGGTCCTCCCTTTATGGTATTGGCGACGCAAAATCCCATTGAATACGAGGGGACCTTCCCCTTGCCTGAAGCGCAGCTCGATCGCTTTTTGCTGCGTATCCGCCTGGGCTACGCCTCCAAAACTGAGGAGATGGAGGTGCTCGACCGCCAGCGCAGCATTCATCCCATCGAAACAATCGATCAGGTTGTCTCCCTTGAAGAGCTTCTGGAAGCGCAGGCTGCCATTAAGGAAATCTATGTTGACGACCTGGTGAAGACCTACATCGTCGATCTGGTTCACGAAACGCGCGAGCATCCTGATGTCTATCTCGGCTCCAGTTCACGCGGGGCGCTTGCCTTGTATCGCCTGGGTCAGGCCCGTGCCGCTATGTTCGGCCGTGACTACGTCCTACCTGACGATGTCAAGCAGCTTGCTCCGGCTGCCCTCGGCCACAGGATCATCGTCGGCCCCGCCGCCCGCATCAAGGATGTGGAGCCGGAGGAGATCGTTCAGGATATCTTGAATAAGGTGCCGGTTCCCGGCGCGCAGGTCGTGTCCAGGTAAACGATATGCTGGGACACCGCCGCACGGCCGTCTTTCTCATGGCGCTGGCGGCTCTCATTGGAGGGCTGGTTACTGGCCGCGACATATGGTTCAACCTTGCCTACCTGCTGGGGCTGCTGCTGATTGTTTCCTTCATCTGGGCCTGGGTAAACATCAACTGGCTGCATCTCTCACGCCTCACGCGCACGCGCCGCACGCAGGTCGGTCGCCCGCTTGAGGAACGTTTTGAGGTGCGCAACACCAGCATCGTGCCCAAACTGTGGCTTGAGGTTCACGATTATTCCACACTGCCCGGCCATTTCTCCAGCCGTGTGATCAACAATCTCGGCGGGCGCGGGACCTACTCCTGGCGTACGACGACGATCTGCAAGCAGCGTGGTCGTTACCAGTTAGGCCCCCTGCTGTTACGCACCAGCGATCCCTTTGGCCTCTTTCCCATGTCGCGTGAACTTGCGCAGACCTCTCATGTGGTTGTTTACCCGATGATGTTTGATATCCATCGCTTCGCCCTGCCCATTGGCGTCCTTTCCGGGGGCGACGCGCTGCGCAGGCGAACCCATCATGTCACCACGAACGCGGCGGGTGTGCGTGATTACGCGCCAGGTGACAGTTTCGGCCGTATCCACTGGCCGAGCACTGCCCGGCGCAACCGCCTGATTGTCAAGGAGTTTGAACTCGATCCCCTGGCCGATATCTGGGTCGTGCCCGATATGGCTGTCTTCAGCCACGTTAGGCCCATGCCCTCTGAGGAACCGGCGCTCAAAGACCTGCCTGAATGGATGGTGATGGAAAAGTTCGAGCTTGCCCAAACCACCGAGGAATATACCGTGACCATTGCCGCCTCGCTGGCACAGTTTTTCCTGCGCCAGGACCGCGCCGTTGGCATGCTGGCTTACGGGCAATCGAACGAGATATTGCAGGCGGACCGCGGCGAACGGCAGCTGAACCGCGTTTTGGAGACGCTGGCTGTGCTCCGCGCCGAGGGAAAGGTACCTGTGTCCAACGTCATCCAGGCTGAAATGCATCTCTTTCCCCGCGGCACTACCGTGATCTGTGTGACCCCGCAGACGGACCAGGATTGGGCGACAATGGCAAAGCAGCTTCACGGGCGGGGTCTGCGGATTGTGACCATACTGGTAAATCCTGCGACGTTTGGAGGGATGATTTCTTCGGAGCCGCTGCTGGCGCTGCTGCAGGCCAACAACCTGCTCGCCTACCAGATTAATGCCGGGGACAATTTAGCGGCCGTTTTCAGCACGACAAAAACATCCTCCACTCAATTTACCTATTCTTGAATTCCGGCTGATAAAAGAAAAGCCGGTTTTGAACCGGCTCGAAGAAGATTAGTGAACAGCCAGAGGAATGCTGCGCGTCGCCCCATTTGCGCTCCGTTGAACTTCAGGCCTGTCTATCGCTTCTCCTGACATGCTCCACGGTCCCGCGTGCTTGACATGCACCTGAACCAATTGGCCGCGCAGCTCCCGCGGATCGGGAAAAAAGACCAGTTTGTTCTGCGGATTACGCCCGCGCCAGCGATCTTTCTGTTTGCCTTCCACCAGCACCTCAACCGTACTGTCCAGAAAAGCCAGCATCTTCTCCTGCGAGACTTCTTTTTGCAGCTCTTCAAGCAGGTGGAAGCGGCGCCGCTTTTCGCTGTCGGGTACATCGTCAATCAAATTGCGCGCGCTGACTGTACCCGGCCTGGCACTGTAGCGGGCGAGATGGATCTTATCCAGACGCAGTTCGTTCAGAACGTCATAAGTCTGTTGGAACTGGGCTTCCGTTTCGCCGGGGAAGCCAACGATGATATCCCCATGAATAGCCGCCTCGGGGACAATCTCCCGTACCTGGTGAATCAGATCGCGGTACTGTTCTCTGGTGTACCCTCGACGCATATTTTGCAGCACCGTATTGTCGCCGGCCTGGATCGGGATTTCTATTTGCGGCATCACTTTCGGCAGGTCGGCCACCGCGTGCAGGATGCGCTTCGTCATGTAATTGGGGTGGCTGGTCAGGAAACGAAT
This sequence comes from Promineifilaceae bacterium (SeqCode), assembly GCA_046259725.1. Lineage (GTDB taxonomy): Bacteria > Chloroflexota > Anaerolineae > Promineifilales > Promineifilaceae > JAACFF01. The sequence continues at coordinate 21,459 of JBJYWZ010000314.1, forward strand.
GCGCTGCAGCCCCTCAATATCATTGATTATACCCAGTAAATCAGCCAGATCCGGGCCGTCAGGCACGTCGTAGCCGTAACGGTCCACGATCTGGCCCAGCAGCACAACTTCTTTGACGCCTTGTTTGACCAGGGAGCGCACCTCGGAAGCGATCTCGCCGATTGGGCGGGATAGTTCTTTACCACGCTTATGCGGGATGATGCAGAAAGTGCAGGCATGGGAACAGCCATAAACGATGGCCACCGGGGCCGAAACCAACTGCCCGATCTGATCCTGCGGCAGGATAACTTCACCATCCTGCAGCGCGTGGCGCACGGCCGTTTCTTCCTGCTCCAGTAAGTACCCTTCCTCCTGCTGCAGGTGTGTAATCAGCGGCGCGCCGTCGGTAGAAGGCTCCATAAACACATCCACAAAGGGAAATTCCTTCTCAAGCTGTTCATTGCCGCGCACGCCGACAACGCAGCCCATAACGGCGACGGTGAGATCGGGCTGCTGCTCCTTCAGGTGGCGCAGGTTGTGCAGCTTGTTAGTCGCCTTGTCCTCGGACTGCTGCCTGACCGTGCATGTTTGCAGGATGATCACGTCGGCGTCGTCGGTGCTCGGCGTCGTTTCATAGCCGCGCTTCTCCAGCTCCGTCGCCACGCGCCGCGCGTCGGCGTAATTCATTTGACAGCCGGTTATCCAGAAGTGGTATTTCTTAGCCATAATATCAATAGACAGTGCACACTGCTCGCTAAACGATTGTCACTGCTCACTACTCTTTTGTCGCCAGAATGAAGATTTCGCTCATGCGAAAGGCGATTCTATCGCCCGACATAAGCGGCGTCAAGAATGCGTGCGCCTTCTCAGGAGCCTGGATAAGCATGGCCCGCAGGCGCAGGCGGTTCAAATCGTCAGGGGCATAAAAGCTGGCCCAGGCGCCGAACTCCATCGTTACATCCTGCGTGGCCATCTTTTTAATGTCCCACTGCCCATTTCTTAGAAGCCGTTCCCAGCTATCCTGATCCAGAAAACATCTGTGCCGCGGGTTTCTGAGGCGCATCCAACTGTTGATATACTCTCCGGCGTCACGGAGTCTGTCGGCTTTTTTGCCGTGCAGCCGGCTGCCGGGGACCAGGTAATCCATGATCAGCAGCTCTCCATCCGGTTTTAAAATCCGGCCGATCTCCTGCAGGGTTTCGCTTCCCACCTTACTGCTGCCTGAAACAAAGGCACATACCACAAGGTCAAATTGGTCTGAATCAAAGGGCAGTGCGCTCAATGGATCGTCATTCTCTCCCAGGGTCACTGTGTTTTGCCTGGCAAGCTGCTGTAACAAATCGCTGGCGGCTGCGGAGGTTGAATCCTTCTCTCCTTCAACAAGCAAAACTCGCCGGCCGGTTTTTGGAGGGAGCCACGCATCAAGTACGGCCGGCCCCACGCCACGGCTGTCTTCGCTTTTCGTGATTAATTTGTCCATGCCGGGTTTTCGCATTCGCCCTCCGGGGTTGCGATCAGCCGCAGCTGCCTGCTCTCAGGCGAGAAGATACCGGCCAACCCATTATCCAGCAAAAGCGCCAGCCACTGCCCGTCGAGGGACCAGTCGTAGGTTGCGAATGGCGGAAAATCGGCCGCCGGCGAAAGGAAAGGCATCACTTCATCGCGCTGCAAGTCATACACCTGCAGCAGCGCGCTTTCCTCGCTGGAGGCGGGAAAGGCTTCCTTCGTTCCGCCAAGTACCAGGAAACGGCTGTCCGGCGACAGACTGAGCGTATGATTGGCCATAAATCCGGATGACAGCAGGTCTTGAACCTCGCCAGAGGAATGATCGTATCTCAGTAAGTGAGCGCGCCGGTCTTCTGCCGAGAAGACCATCACAAATAATCGATCAGGGTTATCGGGATGTACCATCAAATACTGGATCCAGGACTGGCGCAAGAAACTGGGATTCGCTTCGAAGCCCTCCAACAGATCGCTTAGACTGAATAGAAGCTGAGGCTCATTGTCATCCAGGCTGACGGTCATGACGCGTGAGCCGCCCCGGGCAGTTGGATTGCCTGCCCCGGTCACATACCCGAACGTATTATCATCAAGCCAAAACGGCGCGTATCCCCTTCCTGCGGGAGCCAATGCCTGTGCATGAATCACAGGCTCGCTGCCCAAAAAGTCGAGGCGCTCGCCTAAATAGAAGGGCGGCGCCGCATCATTTAACTCCTCGCTGTAAAAAAGCACTGTGCGCAACTCGATGCGCAGCAAATCAAACTGGCTGTTCGGGTCGGCCATAAATAACGCGCGATGACCATCCGGTGCCCAGAGCGGAATACCCGGTATCTCCTGATTGGGGCAGCCGGCTGCGGAATCGCAGTTGAGGAGATCGAACCACGTTATTGTCGCTTCTTCGCTGTCCGCCGGAAAGACAAAGGCGGCTAACCCACTTGCCTGCGGGTCCGTCTGCCCAAATGAAACCGTAAAGTCTTCGCCTACCGGCAGCAGCGGTGTCAACGCTTCATTTTGCCTGAGAACGGCGTTCCAGCGTCCGCTCTCATGGCTGTATTCTTGCTGCAAGAGCAAATCGTCCCCTGGCAGTGACGTTGCCCACAAGGAGTTGGGAGTGCTGTAAATAGTCTGCCAGGCGTCGCCACCCATATCATAGCGGTACAGCGAAGCGATCTGATCGCTCGGATCCTCTTGTCCGGCCGCGACGCAAGTCAGATACAGGTCCTGAACCGGAGACACACCCTCCCATTGATCGATTATATTCAATGCCTGTTCATATCCGCGGCCCCAGAATCCACGAGTCAGATGGTTGATCAACGCTAGGGAGCTCAGGTCGCCCTCGTTTTCGAACAAGGCGTCCAACCAATTGCGAAAACTGCGCCGGTTCGCAAGCTCGCGCTGCAGCATCGCCGGGCTGCTGTCGGGAAGCGTAGAAAGCAAAAAATCCACCAGGCCATAGACCCGCCAACCGTCAGGACCATAGATATCGGCCGGATCGTCACTTTGCCACAGCGGGGCATAGTCCAGCAAATCGATCTGTTCGCTCAGGATTCTTTCGAAATACGCATCATCAAAAGGCCAGGGTTTTAGCGCCAATTGGCTCATCTGATAATCAAGCAGGGCCTGGTAAAAGGGCAGCTTTTCGCAGCAGTCATAGCCGACTTGCTGCGAGATAACGGCTGTCGCCATCTGCGTCGCGTAACCCCGGTACAATGCCTGGTATCCCGCTTCATCCTGCGGCATTCCCACCAGGGTCGGGGATGGCAAATTGATCCTCAGCCCCACATTAGTCAGCACCCCGGCGCGCGGCTGCGCCGTATCAACCAGGCTTTGAGGGTCTGTTGAAAGAGTAACAACGAGCTGCAAATCAGGATCGCACTCGATGTCAGTTACCTGGCTGCAAAGCTCCTCTAGCTTACTTTCCAGGTCTGGGAGCAGCCGCGTGGCGATCTCTTCATCTCTTTGCCGGTAATCAAGCGTGATATGTGTGCTTTCTGACAGCAGCGGAGCTCCCCAGAATGGTTCGTCGGGCGGTGACAGGAGCCAGCGTTCGCGACCCAGGCGATACAGCGACGTTTCCTGCAGCATGACCGTGTCGGTCAGTCCGTTGCCGATCTCTATTTGATACGGCAGCAGCGTCGTTACCTCGGCCGAAATCATATCAGGTGAGAAAGTAATGGAGAATGCGTCATCCTCCTCTGGAGAGAGCGGCTCGCCCGGCTGTACGGACAGGCCGAATGGGACCCGGTTGCGCAGAGATTGTGATTGGAACAGCTCGTGCTGCACAGCCGTCCAGCTACTGTCACGGCCTGAGAGCAGCGAGAAAAAGAGTTCATCATCTTGTTCTTCCTCCGCCACGCGCAGCAGATTGTGGGTGGAGACGATATCGCTGCGCATCGCCTCTCTATTCTCATCGACGCGCTGGTTCACCTGGCGTACCAGCAGCGCCGCTGCACCGCTGATCAGCAAAAGAACGGCCAGGATTTTTAACCAGCGCTTCTTTGCCCCCGAAGAGGGCTCCGGCGGTGGTGGGTCTACCGGCTTATCCCAGTTAAAATCTTCTTCCGTTTTCCAATCGAAGTTGCTGGACATGGTTGTGATTCAATCGTGGCGCAGTCGGCCGTTAAGGTAGCCTTATTTTATTGTTCAACGGCTGCGAGCCATGTGACGATCATCAATCGCTCATGCGCCTGTTTCCCTGGCCTGGCTTAGGTAATCCGTATAACCCCCTAAAAACTCTGAGAAACTGCCGTCGCGCAGTTCGACCACGCGATCGACGACCTTGTCCACGAAATAGCGGTCGTGCGAAATGAGCAGCACGGTGCCTACGAACTCGTCCAACGCTTCCTCCAGCACCTCGATAGCCGGAATGTCCAGATTATTGGTCGGTTCGTCGAGGAGCAGCAGATTCGGCCGTTCCAGGACCAGCTTGGCAAGCTGCAGGCGGCTGCGTTCCCCGCCGCTTAGCTTTTTGATAGGCTGCTGCATCTGGTCATACGTGAATAGAAATCGCAGCAGAAAAGCGACCGCGGTCTCGCGGCTGACAGGGGCCGTCTGCCTGATCTCGGCAATCAGGTCAAGATCGTCGTTCAGCGTTTCCTGTTCCTGGGCATAATAGCCGATCTTGATGCTCGGGCCGATCTTGATTTCACCGCTTGAAATACCTTCAGGATCCAGAAGCTGTTTCATCAAGACCGACTTGCCCGCGCCATTTGGACCAACCAGGGCGACCCTTTCGCCATGCCACAACGTCAGATTGAGATCTTCGAAGAGTACCGTTCCGTTCTCAAACCCTTTTCCGGCGTCTGTCATTTCGACGACTTTCTTGCTGCCGCGCCACCCTTCCAGATTCAGCTTCATGCGCCGGCTTTCTGTTACCTTCTCGACCTTATCCATCTTATCCAGCATCTTGCGCCGGCTGCGCGCCTGCTTGATGTGACGTTCGTTGACAACCAGCGATGCCCACATCTCAAAGCGCTTGATCGCCGCTTCAATCCGCGTGATTTCCTTCTGCTGCGCCGCGTATAACTGCTGCTGGCGCAGCCGGCGAATGGCCCGTTCGTTGGCGTAGGCGCTGTAGTTGCCCTGGTATAGAGTCAGTCCGCCGGCGTCCAGTTCGGCAATACCTGTGGCTATTTCGTCGAGCAAATAGCGATCGTGCGAAATTATCACCACACAGCCGTCATAACCGCGAATGATCTTTTCCAGGTTTTCCTTTGCTTCCAGGTCCAGGTGATTGTCAGGTTCGTCCAGCAGCAGGAGCTGGGGATGCTTGACCAGGAGCTTGGCCAGCATGATCAGTTTCTTCTGCCCGCCGCTGAGATGAGCGGTTTGGATATCCCACTTCGATCCGTCCAGGCCCAACGCGGTCAGCGTTTCACGCACCTGGCTGGCATAACGCATGCCGCTCAGGCCGTCATACTGAGCGACAAGCGCTTCATGCTTTGCCAACACCCGGTTCAACTTTTCAGGATCGCCATAGACGGACGGATCGCCCATATCCTTTTCCAGCGCCGCCATTTTTTCTTCGACAACCGCGATTTGCGGCTTTGCCGTCATCGCCTCCTCCATCACTGTGCGGCCGGGAGGTAGAAATGGTTCCTGCTCCAATCGCCCGTAGGTGAGACCGGGTTTGCGGTATACGCTTCCCTGATCGGCCGTCCACTCCTGTGCAATCACCTTCAGCAGCGTTGATTTTCCGGCGCCGTTCGGACCAACCAGGCCTATACGCTGGTTCTGCTGTATCTCCCAGCTCAAGTTCTCAAATATGGGCTTGCCCGCCAGGCTGATGCCGGCGCGATCGAGGTTGACCAATATCTCAGCCATCAACGTTGTCCAATGTCTATTCTTATTAGTTTACTGTTCGTAATTTCCTGATTATACTCTGCATCATGCGCTCAAGACGGGCACTCATCATTACGCTTATCGCCGCACTCCTGCTTACTGCGTGCAATATACTACCAGATACAGGGGAAGCCGGGGAGTCGCCTGCACCTACGGCGACGGCCGAACTTGCGGCCGAAACCTCCACCGTACCCAACGTGCCCAACGTCCCCATGGTGGCCACGCCCGCGGAGGAGACGACCACGCTTCGTGTCTGGATCCCTCCTGTGATTGGACAAAGGACGGATGCCGGCGCTCTCACAATGATAGACCAAATTTCCCGCTTCGATCTTGAAAATGAGGATATTAATGTACTGGTCGAACAAAAAAGGGATAGGGGATCTGGCGGTATTGTGGATTACCTGCGTACGGGACGAGAAGTCGCTCCTTCGATATTACCCGACCTTGTCGCCGTGCCAACGGATTTGCTGCCTACGATGGCCGCCGAAAATCTGATCCAGCCTCTGGATGACAGGCTGGACAACGATGCGCTTGAGGATCTATATCCCCCGGCGCTCGCGTTGGCGCGGCCCGCGTCCACACTGCTTGGTTACCCTTTTGCCCTGGGAACGCTGCCCCATCTCGCTTACAACAACAACGCCCTGTCAGGCACGCTTCCGCTCACATGGGAGCCGCTTGTTGAGAACGAAGATCACAGCTATGTCTTTGCGGCCGATGGAACGGATGGGGCTCTGCTGGCGCTGCAGTTTTATCTGGATGCGGGCGGAAAACTGGCGGATGAAAGCGGCCAGCCCATACTCGAACTGGATCCGCTGGCCGAGGCACTGCAGTATATTGAGAACGGCCGTATGCAGGGCTTTTTCACCCCTCAGAGCAGCACGCTGACCACAACGGATCAGGCATGGCAAAATTTCTTGAGTGGCGGCGGCAATATTGTTCAAACGACGGCCGACCATTTTCTGAGCCAATCTGTTGAAGGACTGCCAATCGCCTATACGATCATTCCGGGAATCGACAGTCCGCTTACGCCCCTCGTAGATGGCTGGGCCTGGGCGCTCACCACGACCGACACAAACAAACAGGCGCAGGCGGTAGCCCTGATCCAGGATTTGACGACAGCCGAAAATCTGGGCGCCTGGAGCCGTGACAGCAACATACTCCCGGCGCGGCGTAACGCTTTGCAGGCCTGGCCGGGCGACGACCCGTATGTCGGTTTCGTTGGCCAGGAACTGGAGCGCGCCCAACCCCTGGCCGTATCCTCTTCCAGCACCTTGTTGACCGTGCTCGGCGACGCTGTTTTCCAGGTTGTTTCCGGGGGCAAAACAGCGCAGCAGGCAGCCGCCGACGCCTTGAGCGCCATGGGCGGCTGAAGCACGGAGATTCTCGGCTAAGATCACCAATGTTAAAAGTCGAAGATTATCGCCAACACAGTGAGCAAATTTTTCGCGCCGCGCTTGAAGCGGCCGATCCCTTTTCATCCATTAAGCGTTTTCTGCGGCGGGAGGATGGCTCTCTGCGTATCGCGGATTGTGACTACGACATCGCGAACGGCCGTGTATTTGTGATCGCTGTAGGCAAAGCGGCATTGCCCATGGCCGACGCGGCTTATGATGTCCTTGGTGATGCCCTCTACGCGGCCGGCGTAATAAGCAAGCGCGGCGGCGTGACCCTCGAAAAATCACTGTTAAGTACACACGAGAATGCGCGCTTGATGACGGGCAGCCATCCCGTTTCCGGCGAGGACAGTGTCCGGGCCACGGCCGAACTCCTCCGCCGGCTTGAAGAAACGACGGAAGATGACCTGGTGCTTTTCCTGATTTCTGGCGGGGCATCCGCCCTCCTGACTCAACCGGCCGTCTCCTTAGCTGACTGGCAGCTTCTGGTGAATGCTCTGCTGGCCAGCGGCTGCACGATTAACGAACTCAACACTGTTCGCCGGCAGTTGGACAGCGTCAAGGGCGGCGGGCTGGCCCGCCTGGCGGCCCCGGCGCGCTGCGTCAGCCTCATTTTAAGCGACGTCGTCGGCAATCCACTCGAAGCGATTGGCAGCGGCCCCACGGTTATTCTTGAGGAATCGCCAGCTCAGGCGTTGGCGGTGCTCGAGCGTTATGATATCCCTGCCGCGATGGGCGATTCGGCCTACGGCCGTATTACAGATGCTCTGCTGCGGGAGGAACAAACCCGTGGTCCTGTGCCGCTCACAAACGACATAGTCATCGTCGGCGACGTGAAGAAGGCCGCCGAAGCGGCCGCGGCGAAGGCCGGGCAATTGGGTTTTTCCGCGCGCATTGCCACGGTCGAGCTTGAAGGGGAAGCGCGCGAAGTCGGCAAAATGACTGCACAGCTTGCTAAAGAGACCTCTGCGGGGCAGTGCATCATATTAGGCGGCGAGACAACAGTCACGCTGCGAGGCGATGGCCTGGGCGGCCGCAACCTTGAGACGGCCCTCTCCGCGGCCATCGAACTTGACGGTTGGCCAAAAGTAGCCCTGGCCAGCCTGGCCACCGACGGCGAGGACGGGCAAACACCGGCTGCCGGCGCCATCGTCAGCGGCTGGACCGCGCCGTTTGCTGCTAAGGAAGGGCTGCCGCCGCGGGAGTTCCTGCAGAACAATGACAGCTACAACTTCTTCAGACAACTCGATGAGCGAACCGGCGCGGCAGCTGGCGCTGAGCAGCGATATCCACCGTGCCTGATGCTTACCGGAAGCACAGGCACCAACGTAAATGACCTGATATTTATACTCTCATACCCATAATCGAAAGAGGAACTAAATGAGCATCCACTTTGGTACGGACGGATGGCGCGCCGTCATAAGTGACACCTTTACATTTGCCAATCTCAGGCTCGTCGCGCAGGCCATTGCTGACTATGTTCGCGAAGAGAACAGCTCCGACCCCAGCGTGGTTGTAGGCTTCGATACGCGTTTTCTATCCGATCGCTATGCGACCGATGTCGCCCGCGTCATGGCTGCCAACAATATACAGACCTGGCTGGCCCGCGCCGACACACCGACGCCGGCGATCAGCTATGCCGTGGTTCACAAGCAGGCCACGGCCGGCATCATGATTACGGCCAGCCACAATGCGCCGCGCTATAATGGCGTCAAACTCAAGGCAAACTACGGCGGCAGCGCCAGCCCGCGCCAGAACAAGCTGATTGAATCTCTCTTGCAGCGCAACGAGGAATTGAGCCGCGGTCCCAATTTGATGGATCTCGATGATGCCATTCGCAGCGGAAAGATCGTCAAGTTCGATCCCGCCTGGGCCTATTACGAGCACCTGGGCACGCTGATCAATCTGGATACCATATCCGGCGGAGAACTGCGCGTGGTAGCCGACGGCATGTTCGGCTCCGGCCGCCGCGCCATCGGCGAGGTCCTCGCGCGCACGCGCACGCGCGTGCACGATATCCGCCACGAGATGAACCCCGGGTTTGGCGGCATCCATCCTGAGCCTATCGCCCTCCATCTCGGTTTGCTGATGTCCGTCATCCAGGCCGGGCACTATGACGTCGGCCTGGCCACCGACGGCGATGCTGATCGCATTGGCGCGGTCGATGCTTTTGGTAATTTCGTCGACCCGCACCGCATCTTTGCCCTTGTGCTGCGCTATCTCCTGGAAGAACGCGGCTGGCGCGGCAGTGTTGTGCGCACCGTATCCACGACGCGAATGCTTGACCGGCTTGCCCTGAAGCACGACCTGCCCCTGATCGAGACTCCTGTCGGCTTCAACTACATCGCCGATCAGATTTTGCAGGACAATGTCCTGATGGGTGGGGAGGAGTCGGGCGGCATCACCATCCGCGGGCACATCCCGGAAGGGGATGGCGTGCTGATGGGCCTGCTCTTGATGGAGGTGATGGCTCATGCCAGGCAGCCGCTGCATGTGCTCATCGAGGACTTGCTCAACCATTACGGTCCGGCTCAGTACGCGCGTACCGATATTAAGCTCAAGCGCGCCGTCGCCAAGGCGGCCATGGTCGATTTGCTGGTAACCCTGGCCCCTTCAAGCATTGCCGGCGTAACCGTCGAGGACGTGCAGACGACTGACGGGGTGAAATATTATCTCGACGATGGCAGCTGGCTGCTCATACGGCCGTCGGGAACCGAGCCCGTCCTCCGCGTTTACGCCGAAGCAGCGGACGACGAGCGCGTCAGAGCCCTGCTGGACTTCGGCGAAGAAATGGCCGCCAGGTCCTAAACCGGGCGTTCCTATTCGCCCTCGGCCGGGTAACCTTCATTATCCTGAACCGGCGCGTTTTCTTCCACTGGTGGCACGCTGCCGGCGTAGGGAGAAGCGAATTTCAATATGCGATTGTTGCCGGCGTCGGCGACATAGATATTGTCTTCGGCGTCGATAAAGATACCGTTGGCCAGGCCGAGATTGTTTGGTCCGGTGCCGAATGTGCCGAAACGGCCTAAATAGCTCCCGTCACTGTTGAAAATCAGCACGCGGTACCCTTCCGGATCGGTCACGTAAATCCGTCCCGCGCTGTCCACAGCCACATACGGCTTGTTATTGATAGAAGTGCCATCCCAGGCGTCAACTGGCCACTGCGATGTGGCAAAAAGGTCCGGCGTAAACTGCTGCACGCGGGCGTTCCAGGTGTCGGCCAGGTAAATGAAGCCGTCAGGCCCCATGCCCAGGCCCACAGGCTCGTTCATCTGCCCCAGATCGTTACCGAACCCGCCAACCTGGAATTCGAAATTCCCGTCGCTGTCCAGCACCTGTATGCGATGATTGCCTGTATCAGTAACCGCCAGACGGCCGTCCTGCAGGATGACAATCGAGCGCGGGCCGAAAAATAGCCCCAGCCCTTCGTCGCCCGCCGCTGTATCCGGCGATCCGCTTTGCCCAAACGCGTCAACAAACTGCCCATCCAGCGTGAACTTCTGGACGCGGTGATTCCAGGTATCGGCGACGTAAACATACTCGTCGTCGACCGCGATGCCCCACGGCTCGTTAAACTGCCCGGCTTCCGCGCCGAATGTGCCCCATCCGGTCACGAATGTGCCGTCCCCCTCGAAGACCTGCAGGCGGTGGTTACCCGAGTCGAGCACATAAATCCGGCCGTCGCCGCCCACGGCCATATTACGCGGCAGCGCCAGCTCGCCTTCGGCCGTTCCGGCGATACCGCCTTCGTTGATGATCAGCTGCGGCGTCAGCGTCAACTCCCCTTCTGCGTAAGGATCTACCAGCTCGCCAACTGCGACGGCGCCCACGCCATAATCCCACATCGTAGGCATCACGTCATTGCGGATATACATACGCAGGTTGTGGCGAAGCGGCCACTCGCCCGCCGTGTATGTGCCGCCAAAAACCTGCCCGTATTTCTCGTAGTCGCGGTAGAAAAAGATATCCCAATAGGCCTGGCGTACGTCCGGGTTGCCCAAACCGCGCCGCTGATCAGCTGGCATGGTTAAGTCGCCAAAAAGCGTGTTCCAGGAAAGATTGCGGTACTCCTCCATCGGCCACCACAGGAACGTATGCTCGGTATATTCGTAATTATTACCGAGGTAAGGTTCTACGCTGTCCCAGTTTTGCGCTCCCACGAGAATGATAGGCGAATCGTTCAGGCTCTGGCTGGGATTTTCACCGAAGAAGACGCGCTGCGGATAGTCGCGCAGATACCATGTCATCGGCCAGGAGACGTCGTTATCAAAAGCAACCTTGATACTCTTGTCGCCATACAAACGCATTGATAATTCTTCCAACTGCTCCAAAACAACGTTCTTGGTAGCCGGCGCGCCATGCGCGTAGACCATGAACTCAGTCGTATAGTCAGCATTCTTAAACGCCGCCATATAGGTGAAGCGAATCGTCAGGACGCTGAGCAGTATGAAGGCGCTCAGCACCAGCAGCGGGTTGTGCAGGTAATCCGGCACTTTTTGATAAATGCGCCGCCAGAAAACGTAAACCACGCCCGTAATAAGAATACCGCCCAGGAAACGGCCGATATTGGTCAGCGCTTCCAACTGCTGGTCTCCGAATCTTATCCGGCCCACGAATAGTGGGCCGACCACGAGCATCGCCGCGATCACCAGCAGCATGGTCAGACCAATCAAGATTAGCGAGTTCCAGGAGAAGAATTCCTCCGTGTCCAACCCGGCCAGTTTTTCATTGAAATACCATCCAGTCAACATACCCATGGGAATCACGAAGTGGATGCTCAACCAGGGCATCTTTTCTCCGGCATAGCTGTAGGCGATCCACGTCAGCAGCAGCCACCATACCAGGAAAGGCACAAACTCCAGCAGCACTTTAGGATCGAACAGGTCACGAATCCCATTCTCCAGATCGTACTCTTCCACCAGGCGCCGCCGGTAGCGGAGGAACCAGAACAGGATGGCCACAAAAAGCACGAGCGCGCCGGCGATGAGGCCAGGAACATTAGTCGCCTCCTGGAGACCAGCGTTGTTTCCTTGGTAGTGGGCGTAGAACCAGTTGGTGAAGCTGTTCGTCAGGACAACCAGAATGTATGTGATCACCCAGTAACCGATCGCTTTGTTCGTCTGGTGCTTTTGCGCCCAGAGACGCATGGCCAGCAGCGAGAAAATCAGCGGCAAAAACTCATAAAAGGGAACGATAAAGTCATAGTAAAACTCCGGCTGGCTGCCTCGCTGTACCGCCTGTTGTTCCAGCCAGTAGCCAAGAGAACCGATAACACCCGTGGTCCACCCGCCGAGGTTCGTAAAGACGGACGTAAACAGGACGAGCAAGATGCCGTTGAAGATAACGGCCGAGATAATCCAGCGCCTGCGGTCCCACCACAAACCGACCAGGATGGCCACGACCAGCGTCAATATCAGGAAGAATGCCGAACGTATGATGCCCGATTCGGCGAATGAACTCAAGCAGATATTGTTGGTCAAACGACTGACTAAGACCTGCACGGCCGACATCGTCTCCTGCCCTTCGAGCATGCAGGTATTCAGGGTGTAGTCAGTCGGATTCCAGCCAACCAGTTTGGTCAGGAACGGTGAGGCCAGAGGCAGCAGGAGTGTAGAAAATAAAATGATCAGGTCGAATTCGGGATACGCGTCGATTTCAGGACGCAACGCGCGCGCAGTAAGGAAAATACCCGCGCCGAAAATGGCGATCCCCACGACCTGGGCCCAGCGCATCATGCTGCCCGCTTCGACGCCCTCGCTTGCCGCAGTCGTCTGAAGATCAGCATTGGGATCGACGGCGAACGCTTCCGTCGCCTCCGCCGGTCTTTCAGGAGCGCCATCCTCGGACTCCGTTCTGGTGCCCACATAGGCCGCGCCTGCCAGAAGCAAACCGAAAAGGGCGACGATGATCGGGACGCGCAGCCGCGATAGGGAATCGCGCAGCCAGGGCGCTTCCACAAACTGCGCCAGCAGCCTCAGAATCAGGTAACTTCCGAAGATAGCCACATAGATGAATGCCACTTCCTTGGTGGAGAACATCAATGCCGTGGCGGCGACAAAGATCCACAAGTAATGATCCTTCTGTTCGCGAAAATAGTACCAGGTCGTGATGACCACAAACATCGCCCACATGATGATATACACATCATGCCGGATATAGCGTGAATAGTAGGTGACGAAGGGCGAAATCAGGAAGATAAAACTGGTGAAGATAGCCCCAACACGGCCCAACCAGGGGCGTAGTAAATAAGGCAGGATGACCAGGATCACCCCGAAAATGGCCACGGGCGCCCGGGCGGCAAAATCGCTGTCCCCCAGCAGCCAGTAGGCCACGGCCGTAATATGGAACAGAAAAGGACCATGCATCAGCGGCGTGTGGTTGTAGCCTTGACCATCATAGAACTGGTATGAAAACTGTGTGTGCAGGCTTTCGTCATGGCTCATCACGCGATTACCAAGCGCCCAGAAGCGTGTGACGATGGCTGCAATGATGAATATCAAATAGATTGTCTTTTCCCAATCCAGATTCAACGCCGGAATCACTGGACGGGACAGAAAGTCGCTGCTTACTTTTTCTGGTGTGGTTGTTACTTCACTCATCTTCCTCTTCGCAGGCCTTGACTGTTTCTTTCTTTTCTTCTAGTTTGCCGCTATCTGGCTGCTGGCTACCATGGGCGTCGGCGATAGGAGCGGGGCCGGCGGTGCATCAGGGACGGGAGATTCTATCACGGAGACCGGGATAGCCAATGAGCTGTCTTCCGCACCCGCCGCCGTTTGCTCGTCTGCATCCCTGCTGTGCCGGGCTATTGTCGCTGTTGGTGTATTTGTCGATGTGGCCGTCGCGGTCACGCCGCCGAACAGCGACATCGGCCGTTCCGGATCGGGCGCGCTGATCAAGAAACTGCCCAAGATAAACGCCACAACCACCAGCACCGGCGCCATTCTTATTGTCCACGTCCCGCTGCCTCTGTTGGTTAACTTGTGCCGCGGAGCCGGCGGCATGAGTTGGCGTAGTCGCACCGCGTCCGGACGGGTGGTGGCGTTCAACGTACTGCGCACCAGCGCGCCGACCTCGCGCTCGCCCAGAACTGCGTCGCGGCAGGCAGCGCAGCCGGCCAGGTGATCAGCGATCTGTTCCGCCTGGCACGGCGCCAGCAGCCCCAATACATAGTCCGGAAGCTGCTCGCGAATATCCTGGTGCGTCATGTTTTCGTGTACCATCTTACTTACTTTTACACACCCATGGTCGCCGAGGCGCGCTACGCGCCGTTTTCCTGATGTTCGCCGGGTATGATCTCGCGTAATTTTTCATGGGCCAGGCGCATACGCGACTCAGCTGTTTTAGGTGAAATACCCAGAATCTCGCCGATTTCTCTATACTGCAAGGCGTAGTAATAGCGCAGGACGACCGTTTCTCTCAATTTGGGCGACAACTTGCCCAGCGCGGCCCATACATCCCGCTCTAAATCACTCTGCTCCAGCACCTGGTCCGGCGCCGGCGCATTCTCATCCTTGACGCCTCCCGGGGCCAGAAGGCTGATTGGTGAAGTCGGGAGCCATTTGCGGCGTCGTTTATTGCGGCAGCGGCTCACGGTAATGCGGTACAGCCAGGTGGTGAAGGCCGATTTCTGATCGTCGTAATCCGCCAGCTTGCGGAATGCGTATTCGAAACTATCCTGCAGCACTTCTTCAGCATCTTCGCGCTGCTGCAAAAGGCTGTAAGCCAGGCGATAGACCAGAGACGCATGGCGCTCATACAAAATCACATAAGCCACTTCCTCGCCTGACAGGCAGCGTTGGATGAGGAAGGCCATTTCCTCATTACGCGGGGCACTTGTTGTTTCAGTATGCGCCCATGTCAGAGAAGTGTGTTCGCTCATGATTCCTTGGCTCGATCTCCCCGTCTAGGGCATTACCAGATCGCTGCGCACCCACAGGATAACGCGCTGCTCGATGGGTTTGACGGCCGTTTCATGAAACAGCCACCAGCGTAATAAATCTGACCAGGGCGTGGCGCTCTCGGGAGCCGGTTCCGTGCCAATTCGCTGCAGGCCGAAATCGCTGCCCACGTAATCGCTGCCAAATGCCGGTTCGCCGTCTTCCACCCTGCTGATGATCACCTGTTCCTGGGCATCCGGCGGCACGCTCTCGCCGATGGTCCCCTGCCAGAAATCGCGCAGATACCAGCGCAAAACAGGCGTATCCACTGCGCTCAACAATCTTAAATCGCTGTCTGAATTGGTCGCCTGGCGCGAAATGTCCCTTAAATTCTTTAACATCAGCGGCAGATCGTCATCCGTGCCCTCTGTAACCCAGCTTTCTCGTGGGTCGTTCGCCGACGTATGAGTTAATTGCCAGGCCGTGCCCCATTCATAGGCCAGCAGAAATATAATCGATGCCAGCCACAGGCCTTGGGTAATGGAAGCCTCCGTCAGAGCCCAGAAATAATAGACAAGCAGAACGGCCCCGGCCACTGCCAATAGTCCCATCCACACATTACTCAAATCCTGCTCGAACACTGAAACGCGCAGGTAGCGCGTCGTATTGACCAACAGCACAGCCCCGATCAGCAGCAGACCTCCCGTGAACAGCCCCGTCCACTGGTTAAACGGCCGCCTGAAAAGAGAGGCTGATGCCAGACCGATGAGCAGGTAACCTGGCAGTGTCGCCAGCAAAACATTGGACAGCGTGCCGCTCTGCAAGACAATCAGCGTCAGGGCCATCACCAGCCACATCGAATGTTGGATGGCCGGCGCATTATCACGCCATAAGGCCCAGATGATCGACGCAAAACCCAACACAACCAAGGCGATTTCATAGCGCGCCAAAACAAACAAAGGCGCCAGAACGCTCTCTATCGATCCGCTGTATCCGAACTGTCCTAACCAATTTCCGGCTATTTGAGCGCTCGCACCCAGTCCGGCCGGATAAGTAAAGATGCGCGTGCTTAACCCGACCATCACCATGAGACCGGCGATTGTGCCATTGATCACTGTCCCGCGATCGGGCAGAGTGAGCGTTAGAGATTGTGTGCCGGTTACTTTCACAAGCAGCAGGGCCGCCGCCAGGGTCGCCAGCCCTCCATAGAAAAGTGGGCTGCTGGCCAGCCCTAACCCCATGGCTGCGGCCGAGACAACGAACCATTTTGAATCGCTGTCTTGCGTCATGCGCATCGTAGAGACGGCGACCAGCAGAACGGCAAATAGGGCGATGGCGTCTCCACCAGCGGTGCGTGAGATGGCACTGTTGAGAGGAGAGACTGCCAGAAATGCCGCGGCCATAAGGGCGCCGTATGCGCCGATTTGCCGGCGCAGGAGCCAGGGTAAGCAGACCAGCCCCAGGCCGAAGATAGCCGGAACAAGGCGGGCTGCCGTGTCGCTGTCGCCCAGCAGCGGCATCAACAGGCTGGTGAGAGTGAAATAGGCGGGGCTGCCGATTTCCAGGAGCGGCGAACCGGGCTGGAGCACCTGCCAGGCAGCCAAAGCCTCTCTCGCTTCCGCTGTTGAGAGAGGGATACTTCCTAGTTGGGAAAAACGCATGACGGCCGCAGCGCCAATGACGATCAGGTAGAGAGCGTCGGCCACGGAAACACGCGCGATCCGCGACCCGGCCGTTTCCCCCCGTGTTGGATCAAGTTCCTGTTCTATGTGCGCTTCAACCTGCATCTTCACCTTATCTAACTGTCTGGATCAGTCCAATGATGGAAACGGGACTGAACTGTGCGTGATCATCAACCATAGAATTGTTACTGCGGCTGCCAACGATAAACTGTCACATCAGTCGCTTCGAAGGCCGGAACAAGACTTTCGGCGAACTTGTCGAGACCCTGCAGGCCATAAGCTTCGCGCTCCAGGCCGCCGACAACAATATACTTTACGCCATAACTATCCAACAGACTGCTGATCGATTGTAGATTAGGCGCGCTGTAAATATCCCTGACGACCGGTTCTCTAATCCCTGGTTCAGGGGTTTCGCCGCGCCATTGGTATTCATGTCCCGCCCAACCCAGCAGGGTGGGCAGGCCTGTCGCGGCTGATATACGGCCGTATCCCGTATACTGGCCGCCAACCGCTTCAAGGATCACGGGTGTGCCCTGCTCACTTTTGCGCAGCCACTCGATGGCTGCGTAATCGCCGGGGCTGTAGCGCGCCATCTGCGACAAGCCATCGAGCGTGGCGGGCTGCCGATCTTCCGCCGTTACCGGGCCGCGATACTCTTCCGCGCGCGAGTTGATCGCGTAAATCGGGAATAACAGGGCAACAAGGAGTGCTGCCGCATATCCGGCCGTAGCCACGGCCGGCACGACGCGGCTGCTGCCTCGCCAGGCCAGCCAAAGGTAACCGAGCGCGTAAAGTGCGGCCACGCCGAACATCACCCACGCCTGGTAATAGAACTTAAAAATCGTATTCAGGCGCGCGCCGAAATTGTCACGAAGGAATACAAACTCCGGGCCAATCGTCAGCAAAGCCCCCGTAGCGATGAGCAATAGCACAAACGGCAATACGTCTCTTGCTGCCGGTTCGACTCCAGAATGAAGTTGTCTGCTCTCATTCTCGGGGCCCAACGCCTCGCGCCAGACCATAACCACCATACCCACGATTGAAGCCAAAAACAATGTCAGCGCCGGATAACTGAAACGCGCGCCGAAATATGCGGGTATAATGGCCGCCAGACTCGACAGTCCCCAGCCGATCGCGAACGTCTGATCCGGCCGTTCACTCAGCGGTATGGACAGCTCATTGGCCAGCGTCGTCACGAACCTCGCCCCTTCGGAGCTAGAAGCGACGATCAGACTGAAGAGGAAAGCCGCCGCAAAAAGGGCCGCGATTAGGCCAACGGCTGCCAATAGGCCGCTCTGCCAGTAATGAAAACGCTGGCGAATAACCAGGGCAGCCAGGAAAATGAAGATTGCCCACAGCGGCATGCCGAATATGATTAAAAACTGTACCAATCTCGTCGGCCGCATCATCATTGGTAGGATATAGGGTGCGGCTGCTTGCGAGCGGAAGCCGAGGAAAAATGGCAGGTAAAGTACAAACGACGTCGCCAGCAGCATAACCGCAACGAGAACTGCCTGCATGACGATGCGCGAGTTCCAACCCTCATCCCGCCAGCGCGCCAACGAATAAGCGCCTACAATGGCAAAAAGGTGGATCAACACGTCCCATGTATTTAGAAATGCCAGCCCACCCAACACCATTGCGCTGATCACCCACAACGGCATCCCCACATCATCAATCAGGCTCTTCACCGACTCAAAGAACGCCTCACCATCCCTTGACTGCTCACTGTTTACTGAATACTGACCACTGATCCACCAGGCCAGCGCCACCGCCAGGCTGAGGAAAGCGAAAGGTAGCGCCAGTACATGGGCATGAAGATCGCCCAGGACGAAACTAAATCCTGGAAATTCGGCGATTGGTTCCAGGCCGTCTTCCGGCCGTCCTGATAAATGGTATTCGTGCAGGGGTCGTGAGGAGCGCCACCACCACCAGCTGCTGCTCTCGTAACGCGGCGTCGATTCCGGTAAAGGCGCGTCGTTCAAATCGCGCACATCCAGCCACTGCCAGAATTCAGGGCTGCCGGCGCCGTTAGCGTGGGCTACTTCCAGCCCGATAGTCATATTTCCGGCGATTGGAATTGCCAGCGCAGCGGCGAGACCCAGAACGCGAGCGCTGGTTTGCGCACCTTGCGCGCGCAGCAAATTGTAAACCAGCCCAAACGCGCCGACGCCGGTTCCCGCAACAAGCCAGGCTAAAGCCAGGTTGAAGGCGATCTGTTCCGGTACCATCGCCAGCCGGGCGATAAGCGAAGTCATGATGTAGCCGAAATAGTAGTAGCTGATGGCAAACCCTGAAAGCCAGGGATCGAGCGGGGGGAAGGTAGGGCTGCGGCCGATCGCGTTCAAAAAGGCGAACTCCATCGGCTTTTCAGTTGCCGAGATCGCCGGATTCTGTGCCCGTACCCACACCCAAAGCACAAACAGCACCGCAAACACTATCTCCGTTAGCAGCACCTGAATACGGTTTTCCCGCAGCCACTCACCCAACGACGGTTCCCCGTTCACCGTTACCTGTTCACTGTTTACCGCCGACTTCCGGCTTCTCCCATAGACCCAATAAGCGGCCAGCGCTACAATTGCAATGGACGCCAGGGCGCTTCCCGTGTTATTGCCCAGGAAGCCCAGACTCCCGCTTATCCAAAAAACATAAGTGACCAGGAGCAGCCCCAGCATCTTTGAAAAAGCGTAACCGCGATCCGGCAGTTTTTTGAAGATTGTAAAAGCCAGTGGAAGCACGGCGATGCCAATCAGAAGCAAAACAAACCACCAGCGCAAGGCTGCGAAAAGTTCAGACGGTAACATGGGGCTAAATGCAAGCCGGGTGCGCCTAACCCGCCTTCGGCGTCTCCTTTAGATGATAAATCGTCACGGCCGAATCCTGGTAAGCGATTTCAATCTGCTTATCGGCGGCCATCTGTTCAAACTTGGCGATACCTTCTGGATAGTAATAGGCGCGTTCCAGTTCGCCCACGTAGATATACGAGACGGCATACTTCTCCAGGATCGAAAGCGCTTCGGCGATATCACTGGTGTTATAAAGCGTAGCCACATCTTCAATACGCTGGCTGACCAGCTCGCCCGGTAGAACCGCGCGCTGCTGGCGCTGGTGCCAGTCCCAACCCACAATCGAAGGAAGGCCGGTATACATGGCGACACGATTGCCGATAGAGCGGTAAGGATTGCCGCTGTGCGCTTCGGCAATAACGGGCGATCCTTCGATTTGCCGCTGCATCCAGCGCAGCGCCCGGTAATCACTCCCCAGATCAATGCTCACGCTGTTCCCGGCGTAATCCGTATCGCCATAATCCACGTAAGGCATAAAAGCCATGCCGTCCAGCGTGTTAGGCGCTTCCGGATTCATGCGGATATCCCACTTTGCGTTTGTAGCCAGCACCGGGTAAAGAGCCGCCGCCGCCAGAAGAAGCGCCACAGCGACCTGCCAGACGCGCTTGAGCGAGGAACCCTGCCGGATTGTCTGCCAGCTCCATACCGCGGCCGCCCCACAGCAAACGCTCAACAGAAGCCAGACCTGCATGTAGAATTTGAATACCGTGTTCATACGGCCGATATCGCCGTCCAATACGACGACTTCCACGATCAGGGTCAATCCCAGCGCACAGGAAATAAGCACGAGCACGATGCGCCGTGCGGCATCGATCCCCGGGCGTAAACCCAACAGGCCCGAGGCGATGACTAATGTCAAAACAATAGGCGCGATCCAGTAGCCTCGCACGGCAAGAAGCACGATCAGCACCAGGTACAGCACCAGCGCCAGGATCAATAAGTTGGCGATTGGCTCCAGTTGCTGCAGGCCGGATTGCGTCCAACCCTTGGCCCAGTCGCGGAACTCCAGCAGCAGGAACGTCAAAACGAAGAAGAGGA
Organism: Promineifilaceae bacterium (SeqCode); assembly: GCA_046259725.1. GTDB lineage: Bacteria > Chloroflexota > Anaerolineae > Promineifilales > Promineifilaceae > JAACFF01. Next base: position 42,116 of record JBJYWZ010000314.1, read on the forward strand.
ACAATCCGTAAATAACCAGGTAGTTGCTGACATGGCTGTAGGAGCCCGGCCAGAGTGAAAAAGAGGTGTACCCTACGCCATAGTTTGCCGCGAACGGCCAGAAGGCGACAACGGAAATCCCGCTCAGCAGAGCTGTTAGGAGTAACGCCTGCCCGACCGTGCTCAGGTCAAAAACGCCGTGCCGCCGGTAGACGTAAAACGTTACCGCCAGGGCGCCAATAACCAGGTAGGTCGGCCAATCCCAGGTATTTGTCGCCCGCAGCACGCCGATTGCCAGCCCACCGACAAGCCATTGTGAGCCATGTTCCCACCATGCCAACGGCTTTAATTCTCGTTTCCCCATTCCCGAATTCCCATTTGAAAGGGCCAGCGCGATAGCCCAGCCCAGGGCCAGGAGCTGCAGCGGCAGGCTGATCATATGGGCATGCAGATCGCCGTACAAAAAGGTGAAGAACGGGAACTCTGTAATCGGCGCCGCTTCCCCTTCCAGGTAATTAAGCGCCCGGGTAGCTGTCCAAAACCAGTCGCCGGGGTAGATCGGCGCCGGTTCTCCACTGAGGACCTTGATAGCGCCGTCGGCTGTTTGTGCCAGCGTCCCAATCAGGGGGATATTGCCGAGTGATTCCGCTCCCGCGCGGAACCAGGCGTCAAATAGCACCCCTACCTCGGCAAGGTTGCCCACCAGCACGGCCAGAACCATGCTCGTGAAGCCCGCCCAGGTGGCGCTGGCGCTGACGCCTCCTTCAATAGGCTCGTGATCCTCTGAAGCTTCCCGCTCAGAGCGTGACGACAGGCTCTGGCGATAGGCTACAAGATCATAAGCCAGGCTGAAGACGCCTAATCCTGTGAAGCTGTAAAGCATCGGTAGAATCAGGTTGTAAGCCAGCGCCGGCACGATACCCAGTAGTTTTGCTAACACGCCGGCGAAGACAAAACCATAGTAGTAGTAATTGATATACCCCCCGGCATACCACGGGTCATAAGGCGGAAAAGTCGTAGATTTGAGCACGGCCGTGAAGTAAGCAAGATCCATCGGCTTTTCGCCGCCCCAGATGACGTCCCAGACATCGGGATTGCCGAGTCGAATGACGATCTGCAGCACGTAAAGCAGCATGCCGATCACTTCCAGCGTGAGCAGCAGCCGCCAATTAGTGCGGACAAAAGCGACCATTTCCTCTCTGCGATACCAGAAAATCCCCAGACTCACCAGCCCCAGCGCTGCCAAAGCCAGCAGCATGGTTGTCTGTGAGTGTGCCAGCAGGTCAAGACTCGCCGCAAGCCAGGTCATATAGGAGATCACAAGCAGCGATAGGATACGCGCCAGTGCGTAGCCGCGATCCGGCAGGCCGCGCAGCGCCACGAACGTCAGCGGAAAGGCCAGCCACCCTAAGAGAATAACGGCCGCCCACCACACAATCGCCGCCACTGTGGGTTGTTTGGACAACAGCCCGTCCACGGCGAACACGTCGTTGAAGGTTCCATTGGCCCGCTGGACAGCCAGTTCCTCTGCCGAGAGCATCAAGCCGCCCGGCGCCTGTGTCGCCTCCAGCGGGTTCTGCACGATCACCTGGCTCAAATCGACGCTGCCCAGGATTTCGGCCGTTTTTTGCGCATCATAGGCGGCGGTTTTCTTAAATATCCACACCGGGGGATGGTCATAAACACTGAACGCTTCTTCCGCCGCGAGCCGGCCCGGAGGTGGCCAACCAACTTGCGGCAGTTCGTCCCAGCCGATTTGCCCTGTCGTATCGCTGAAATAGAGCGACCCGGCCTGCAGCTTACCGTGTTCCTGGTGCACCAGTTCGAAGCCCAATTCGCCGTTGAACAATCCTTCATAATAGCGCATCATGAGCGGGTAGGTCAGAGGCAGCCTGGGCACAGACCACAACGCGCGCTGGCTGCTCAACATGATATAGTCTGCCTCTTCAAGCCAGGCCAGCACCTCGGTCAATTTTTCCGGGCTGTCAGGGTAAGTCACCGGTCTTTGGCCACCTTCAACCTCGGCATAATACATGCCATAGGCGTTTCGGCCGTTTGTACCCACCGGCAGCAGGTCGTCCCAGTGCTCATTTGCCAGCAGCGACGTGCCTGCATGCACCGGGTCGCCCGCGACCAGCGTCAGATCGATTTGACCGGGTACGCCACCGGGCAGCGGCACAGGAGGAATCTCAATCGTGAAAGATTGCCGTTCCTGGTCGATGCCTTTTAAGATCGGTTCGGCAACTTCTTCACCGTCCAGAGTAATGCGCAGCTTGCTGGAGGAATCTTCTGAAACCTGGGCACCGTCGCCGCTGGAAAGATAGTTCATACGCAGGCCGGTGACAGTGCCGTCTTCCGGCAGCGTGAAGGACAGCATCAGCGGAAGACCACCTTCGCTGAAGATGAATTCCTTCAATGGCAGCTGCAGCTCGCGCGCTTCATCGCCTACTTCGTAAAGCAAGGTAGCGCCAGTTGGTACGTTCTCGAAAATCCAGTCAGAAGCGGCGATGCGCGTCACCGGCTGGCGGTAAATATTCGTAAAGGTATAGGCCCACACGAGGCTGGGGGCAACGACCAGCAGCATGAGGCCGGCCGCGATCAGCTTCTTTAATGTTGAGCGCGAAGTCGACTCGCGTGCCACATCCCAGAGTGCAAACAGGGCCCAGGCCGCCAGCAGCAGCATCGTCGGGTAGATAGGTAGAAAATAACGTACCGATTTAACCCAACGGATACCCATGAAGAGAAAATAACCCAGTGACCAGATAACGGGTATCGCGTGGCTCATCCAGTCGGCTCGGAAACGGACGATGCGCCAAAGGGCCCAGAACAGGCCCAGAAAAGCGGCAATTCCGGCCGTTAACCCCATGCCGTAAAGCACCATATTCGTGGCTGGGAAGAGTATGGCCGTGCGGTCAGTCCATTGAAGGGCTGGCGGAAAAGAAGCCTCCGGCGCTTGCAGGCGCTGGATTTCTTCCATATTAGCCAGCCACATGTTGTTAAACCCTATTACGGAGCGCACGGTCGTTTCCAGCATGCCCAGCTCTTCGCCGCTGTCGGCAAGCGCCTGTTCTTTGGCCAGAGCCGCGTCGCTGAACGCGTATGGCTGCGCCAGGCGGAAGACAATGATCGAGACAATTGCCGCCAGCGCGATCCCCAAAATAGCGCGGTTAATGTCGGCGGCGGGCAGCTTGCGCAGCGAAGCCAGGCCCGGTACAGCGATGTCGTTATGTCTCAGAAGCCATAGAAATGCGCCGGCGGCGACCATGGCCGCCAGCGGCGCGACATTGATGCGCGAAGCAGTCGCCAGACCCAGACCCAGGCCAAAGAGGACGTACCACACAGCTCGCCATTCTTTCGATTCATCCCCGATTGTCGAGGCGCGCACCGCCGCATAGAGCGTCATCGTGGTGATGCCTGCGGCCCAGTTGTCCATCGTAAAGAAATGGGATTGCTGAATGGGCATCACCGCCAGCGCAAGCAGCAGCGAGCCCAGAATACCGACCCGCCAATCATACAGGCGCCGGCCGATTAGAAATGTGAAGAAGATGGACAGCAGGTCCAGCAAACCGGATAGAAAACGCCCCAACAGATGCACGCCGTCGTAGGCCGTATAATTGTTCGCGCATATCGTGTCGCCCGCCAGATCGCCCAGGTAGTCACACGCGGCGTTGATCCCCTCGGCTGTATAGCGCGTGACCGTCATTGGGAAATTGCCGTAAACGTAGAAGGTTTGGCCAACGTTATAAGGATTCAGCGTTGATTCTGATGTACGCAGGTAGTTGAGGGGGTTGGATTCTGAATGGAGAGAGCTGGCAACAATCGTCAGGAACCGTTCATCGGGATGCAGATGGTAATTCTCGTCCCAATTCAAACCGCTGAAGCGCAGGTAAGCAGCAACCAATAATACGAGCGCGAAAATGAGTAAGGAAACAAACTCCCAACCTATCTTGCGCTCTGGCCTGGTTTCTTCAGTTGTTCGTTCCACATCCTGGCTGTCGATGGCCGCGCCATCTTCGACCAGGTTCTCTTCTTTTTCAGCCATAGATGCCTGTCACGCCCGCAGCGAGCTACTTCTTCACTTTCTTTTATACACGGACGATTAGCGCAAAGCGTGGTCGTTCGAGGAAGCGCCGTGAGCATGCACCAATGCCGGATTGTAACCAACCTGCGAATTTGCGCCGAATGGTTTAATGGGTTCGTTTTGTCGCACTACCAAAATACGTGTTTGTTTCGGCGGCTGAAGCAGCGCCGTTGCTCGACGTGGTATCTACTGCCGGGCGGCTAGGCGTAGATATTGCCGCCGGACAGTTGAATCAAATCTTCCAGGGCCGCGCGATTACAGATAGAGAAGCGCCGGCCTTCAACTTTGACCCATCCGGAACGGCGGAAACGACCCAAAGTCTTGTTGATACTGACACGCGTCGCCCCGGTCATTTCAGCCAGGTCGGTTTGGGTCAGCGGCAGATCGATGAGAACGCAGTTCTTTACTTCCTTGCCGTGTTCGTCGGCCAGCCGCAGCAAAGTGCGCGCCAGGCGTCCCGACAGGTCCAGGAAGAAAATATCACTGAGCTGGCTGTTCAAGCGCCGGATGTGCCTGGCCAATGTTTGTAGAACATGCAGTGCGAAATCCGGATTGCTGCTCAAATAGTGGCGGAAATCTTCGCGATGCAGGGTCATCGTTTCTGTCGTTTCGATCGATTCGGCCGTCGCCGAGCGCGGTGAATCATCCAGCAGAGCCAGCTCGCCGAAAAAGTCACCCGCCCCCAGAATCGCCAACAATGCCTCCTGGCCGTCCTGAGTTGAATAGCTTATTTTTACCTTGCCCTTGCTGATGATATAAAGCAAGCCGCCCGGATCGCCGTGGTGGAATATCACCTGGTTGCTGCTAAACCGGCGTATCACCAGGAGATTAGATAGTTCCGTGATTTCTTCTTTTGGAAGATCAGTAAAGAACGGTACTTTCTGAAGCGCTTCCGCTGCCTTTTCTGCTTGGTCCATTGTGATCTCCGCCTGTCAGCCCGTGAGATATGCATTGCTCGACAGAGTAATGCTTCGATCCATTTTATCCTATGGCGTCGATTTTCTCTACTAATTGCTTCGCCACGTCTTCAAGAGCCTGCTGAACACTTTCCAGATCGGCTGCAGGAGCTGTGCCCTGGGCAAACTTGTCCCCTCCGCCGCCTGATCCCGTCCCAAGCTTGTCGAAAGCAGCCTGCAGCAGTTCCTTCATATTTCCCGGCGCGTCATCCGCACGGCCGAACACGATCTGCGTGCGCTCGCCGGTTGAAGCCAGCAGGGCGATGGTTCCCTCGTTCTCAACAAGACGGCTGGCCAGGCTGCGAACTCTGTCAGCTTCGCCTTCCAGCACGTGCGCAACCAGTGTGATCTTGCCCTCTTTGCGCCCACTGTCTAACAACTGCTGCGCCTCGACTTCACTTAACTCGTTTCGCAGCCGCTTTAACGTACGCCGCGTTTCTTTCTCGCTCTCCTGAATTTTGCTGACCGAGGCGCTCAGCTCCTTCGTGCCTGTCGTCAGTTGGCTGCTTAAAGCCTGAACGACATTGTTTACAAGCCGGTATTGCAGCAGAGCTCGCCCGCCGCAGCAGAAATGGATGCGCACCTTTTTATTGCGCGTCTCTGTTTTTATCACCTTGATCAGGCCAACTTCCCCAGTCCTGGCGACATGTGTCCCGCCACAGGCTGTTAGATCAAAATTGACGATGTCGATCAGGCGCAGCTTCTCGCCGCCATTCTCTGGAATCTTGCGCAGCGGCAGCCGTTCCGCTTCCTGCCGCGTTGCCCAGCGCACGACGACCGGCCGGTTTTGCCAGACAACCCGGTTCGCCAGGTCCTCGGCTTTGTTAATCGCTTCCTGGTCGATTTTGTTCACATCCAGATCGATGGTGGCTGTCTCGTCGCTCAAGTGAAAACCTATTGTCTGAGCCCCATGAGTCTGGATGAATGCCTGTGAAAGAATGTGTTGTCCCGTATGCTGCTGCATATGGTCAAATCGCCGTCGCCAATCGATGGCGGCCGTTACTTCTTCGCTCTGCGGCAAACTTTCCACCATGTGCAGGATCGCCCCATCCTCTTTGCGCACCTGCACATCGATCACTGGAATCCCGTCAATAGTACCCGTGTCATTTGGCTGGCCGCCCGATGTCGGATAGAAGTAACTGCGGTCCAATACAACGGCAAAAGCGCCTTCGGTCTGCTGAGTTTCGACCACCCTGGCCGGGAACTCGCTGGTATAAGAATCGGTATAGTAAGATCGTTCGC